>NZ_CP039639.1:172500-498809 GCF_004923295.1 Azospirillum sp. TSH100 | reverse complement strand
AGGTAATCCAAAGAGAGCTAAAAATTTCGCACGAGGGAAATGGTCTTTCCCGTCCGCCGCGCGGCCGGTCCCCTGCGCCGGAGTTTCCGGACCCTTGCCTGCCAACGGCCAAGGCCAAGCCGGAAGCGGAGCCTATGCGCAAGGATCATGGCCATAGCAGGCAGCACCAAAGGCATCCGGGCCATCGACCGACCCTATCCCTGTGCTTACCCCCACCGGCGAAAAAGCGATCACTTGGATAGCGTTGCGGCCATACCGATGCCGAGTGGAAGCAGGATGGTGGCGTGGCTAGCTTCTGATCAGCAAGTTTCCCCAAGGGAATTCCAGAATGCCGCAGGATGCCAGCCCGCCTTACGCCAATCCGTTTTCCGAGCGCTCGCCGGGCGCCGGGACCGCCGGACTTTCCGCTTCCGCCGGCGGAGCCGCCAGCGGGATCGGCAGCGGGACCGATGATGGGATGATCGCCGGCATCCGCTCCGTCCTGGCGGAATGCGGTGGGCTGGCGGTCGATGCCGGGACGCTCGCCCTCCATGACGACCTCTATGCCGCCGGCCTCACCTCGCACGGCTGCGTCGGCCTGATGCTGGGGTTGGAGGAGCAGTTCGACGTCGAGTTTCCGGAGAAGCTGCTGAACCGCCGCACCTTCGAGAGCATCGCCGCCATCCGCGACGCGGTGCGCGGCCTGGTCGACGGGGGCGAGGCGTGAACGCCGCCCCGGCCGGCCTGGCCGAGCTGGATACAGCCTCGGTCCCAGCCCAAGCCCCGGCCCAAACCAATGTCGCGGCCCGCGCGCGCGCCATCGGCGCCGGGATCGCCGCGCGCCATGCCGAAGCGGTCGATCGCGACGGCCGGTTCCCCGGCGAGGCCTTCGACGCCCTGCGCCAAGAGAAGCTGCTGGGCGTCATGATCCCGGCGGACCTCGGCGGCGGCGGCGCCTCGCTGTTCGAGGTGGCGGCGGCCTGCCATGCGCTGGCCCGTGGCTGTGCCGCCACCGGCATGATCTACGCCATGCACCAGATCCAGATCGCCTGTCTGGTCAATCACGGCACCAACGGCTGGCACCGCGACCTGATGGCGCGCATCGCCGCCGACCAGCTTCTCCTCGGCTCCGCCACGACGGAGGCCGAGACCGGCGGCGACATCCGCAACAGCGTCTGCGCCGTTCGTTCGGAGGGTGAGGGCTTCACCCTGGCGAAGAACGCCTCGGTCATCTCCTACGGCGACCAGTCGGACGTGATCCTGGTCACCGCGCGGCGCAATCCCGACGCCCCGTCGTCGGATCAGGTGCTGGTCGTGGTGACCAGGGACGATTACCGGCTGGAGAAGACCACCCGCTGGGACGCGATGGGCATGCGCGGCACCTGCTCCGACGGCTACCGGCTGGAGGCGGCGGGCGTCATCGACCAGATCCTGCCCTTGCCCTATGCCGACCTGTCGGCCCAGACCATGCTGCCGGTCACCCACATCCTGTGGAGCAGCACCTGGCTCGGCATCGCCGCCGACGCCGTCAGCCGCGCCCGCGCCTTCGTCCGCTCGGAGGCCAAGCGCAAGCCCGGCACCACCCCGCCGTCCGCCTTGCGGCTGGCGGAGGCGACGGCCAAGCTCCAGCAGATGAAGGCCGTGATCCTGGCCGCCATCCGCCAGTACGAGCTGGCCTGCGGCTCGCCGGAGCTGCTGACCGGCCTGTCATTCGCCACGGCGATGGGCACGCTGAAGGTCACCAGCTCGGAGCTGGTGCGCGAGATCGTGGAGGCGGCGATCCGCACCTGCGGTCTCGCCGGCTACCGCAACGACACCCCCTACAGCCTGGGCCGCCATCTGCGCGACGCCCATTCCGCCGCGCTCATGATCGGCAACGACCGCATCATGTCGCACATCTCCACCCAGCTTCTCGTCCAGCGCGACGGGTCGGGGGCCTTCGAATGAACATGGTCGACATCACGGCCGCCCAGGCCGCCTATCGCGACGATCTGGTGGACGCCGGCCTGCTGATCCCCACCGGGGTGGACGGCCTCTATGGCCGCAGCGGCGTCTTCGAGGATGTGGTGGAGCGTTTCGACGCGCTGGTCACCCGTTGGGGCGGTCCGGACGGGGCGGAGGTGATGCGCTTCCCGCCGGCGCTGAACCGCCAATATTTCGAGGAAAGCGAGTATCTCAAGAGCTTTCCCCATCTGGCCGGCACCATCCACAGCTTCGGCGGCGACGAGAAGGCGCACCGCAGCCTGCTGCGCCGGCTGGAGGAGGGGCAGGACTGGACCGAGGATCAGGTCGCGACCGACGTGGTGATGACGCCGGCCGCCTGCTATCCGGTCTATCCGACCATCGCGCGGCGCGGCCCGCTGCCCGGCGAGGGCAAGCTGATCGACGTCTTCTCCTACTGCTTCCGGCATGAGCCGTCGATCGATCCCGCCCGCATGCAGCTGTTCCGCATGCGCGAATACATCCGCATCGGCACCCCCGATCAGGTGGTGGAGTTCCGCGAGCTGTGGCTGGAGCGCGGCCGCGAGATGATGGGCTCGCTGGAGGTGCCGCTCGACGTCGATGTCGCCAACGACCCCTTCTTCGGCCGGGCCGGCGCCATGCTGTCGAACAGCCAGCGCGAGCAGAAGCTGAAGTTCGAGCTGCTGATCCCGATCACCAGCACCGAGAAGCCGACCGCCTGCCTCAGCTTCAACTACCACCAGGACCATTTCGGCCATCTGTGGGACATCCACACCGCCGATGGCGGCGTCGCCCACACCGCCTGCGTCGGCTTCGGCATGGAGCGGGTGGCGCTGGCGCTGTTCCGCCACCATGGGTTCGACACCGCGCAGTGGCCGGCGTCGGTGCGCAAGGTCCTGTGGGGGTGACCGGTCGCATGTGGACGCCGCACCTGCCCGACGGCTACGACCGCCATCCCCTGCACCAGGGCGGCCAGGAAGAACGCATCTGGCCCGAGACCAACTGCTACGTCGATCTGTGGATCGAGGCGCTGCATGCCCGCGGGCTGGAACCGCGGGCGATGCTCGGTTTCACCGTCACCCAGGATTTCGAGGGCGACCAGTTCACCTTCTTCAAGGTGCCGCTGGAGGATCTGGAGACTCTCTACGGCCTGCGCGTGCAGGAGCTGGCGATCTACGACAGCGTCGAGGCCCATGTGGCCGAGCAGCTGAAACGCAGCCAGGATGGCGGTCTGGTGCTCGTGGAGGTCGACGGCTTCCACCTGCCGGACACCCGCGGCACCTCCTACGGCACCACCCATGTGAAGACCACGGTCGGCATCGTCCGCATCAATCCGGCCGCCGGGACGATGGACTATTTCCACAATGCCGGCTTCCACCGGCTGGAGGGTGCCGATTACCAGGGGGTCGCGGCGGCGGCGGCCGGGCCGCTCTTCCCCTACGTCGAGTTCGTCAAGCCTGGCACAAAGGCGCTGGAGGGGGGCGCTCTGGTCACCGCATCGCTCGACCTGCTGCGCCGCCATCTCGCCCGCCGTCCGGCCGGCAACCCGGTGACGGCCTACCGCGCCGCCTTCCCGGAGCATCTCGACCGGCTGCTCGCCCGGCCGATGGAGTATTTCCACCTCTACGCCTTCAACCTGCTGCGCCAGCTCGGCGCCAATTTCGAGCTGCTGGGCGCCCATCTCCGCTGGCTCGACGGCCCGGACGACGCGGTGGAGGCCTGCCGGTCGATCGCCGAGGGCGCCAAGGCGATGCAGTTCCAGCTGGCCCGCACGGTGGCCCGGCGCAAGGCGCCCGACCTGACCGACAGCTTCGACCGGCTGGAGCGGGGCTACGACACCGTCATGGGCAGTCTGGCCCGCCGGTACGGGTGAGCGGCGATGGCCCGCATCCGATCGGTCACGGGACAGCGGCGGACCCTTCTGGATCGGGGATGGACGCTGATCGTCTCGGCGCCCGGCGGACCGGAAGGCGGGGAGGGGATTCCCGCCCCGGTTCCCGGCACCGCCGCGCAGGCGCTTCGGGACGCCGGACTGTGGTCGGCGGAGGATCCCGCCCCGCTCCATGACAACGACTTCGTCTACCGCACCCGCCTCACCGGCCATGGCCCCCATACCCTGCGCTTCCACGGCCTCGCCACCATCGCGGAGGTGCGGCTGGACGGCGAGTGCATCCTGACCTCCGACAGCATGTATCTGGCCCATGAGGTGCCGGTGACGCTGACAGGCGAGGCGGAGCTGTCCATCCGCTTCCACGCCCTGCACCCGGTGCTGGCGGCGAAGAAGGGCCGCGCCCGCTGGCGACCGAAACTGGCCGAGCCGGCGGGGTTGCGCTTCGTCCGCACCACCCTGCTGGGCCACATGCCGGGCTGGTGCCCGCCGATCCACGCCGTCGGCCCGTTCCGCCCGGTGGAACTGGTGGAGGAGACCGGCCCATGCTGCGTCCTCGCCGCCGACCTGCGCAGCGGCTATGACGGGCGGGACGGCCATCTCTCGCTGCGCCTGACGGTGGAAGGGGCGACGGCCGGCACCGGCGGTTCGGTCGAGGTTGACGGCCGAACGGCGCCGCTGGCCTTCGACGGCGTCGACGGCTTCAGTGCTGACCTGACTCTGCCGGGCGTGGAGCCCTGGTGGCCGCACAGCCATGGCGAGCCGGTCCTTCATGGCGTGACCGCCCGGATCGGAGCGGTTGAAATCGACCTCGGCCGCGTTGGCTTTCGTTCGCTCGCCGTCGACCGCGGAGCCGATGGCAATGGCTTCGCCCTCCTTGTGAACGGCGAGCGCGTGTTCTGCCGCGGCGGCTGCTGGGTGCCGGTCGATCTGCTCGGGCTGTCGTCCGACCGGGCGGCCTGCGAGCCTGAACTGCGGCGCCTGCGCGAGGCCGGCGCCAACATGGTCCGCGTCGGCGGCACCATGCTGTATGAAGGCGACGCCTTCTTCGAGCTGTGCGACGAGCTGGGCCTTCTGGTCTGGCAGGACGCCATGTTCGCCAATTTCGACTATCCGACCGACGCCGCCTTCCTCGACAGCGTGCGGGCGGAGATCGCCCAGCTGCTCGACCGCACCCAGGCGTCGCCGTCGCTGGCGGTGCTCTGCGGCGGCAGCGAGATGGAGCAGCAGGCGGCCATGCTGGGCCTGCCCCGCGCCTCCTGGGCGCAAAGTCCGCTGACCGGCGTGATCGCGGAAGAGACGACGGCCCGGCGCCCCGACCTGATCCAGGTGCCGAACTCGCCCAGCGGGGGGCCGCTGCCCTTCATCGCCAATGCCGGGGTGACCCATTACTACGGCGTCGGCGCCTATCTGAGGCCGCTGGAGGATGCCCGGCGGGCCGGCGTGCGCTTCGCCAGCGAATGCCTCGCCTTCGCCAATCTGGGCGAGGACGATCCTCTCGGCGTCCCGGCGCTCCACCATCCGCGCTGGAAGGCGCGGGTGCCGCGCGACCCCGGCGCCTCCTGGGACTTCGAGGATGTGCGGGAGCACTATCTGGAAAGCCTCTACGCCGTCGATCCGCGCCGCCTGCGCTACGAGGACCCCGACCGCTACCGCCGCCTGTCGCGCGCGGTGACCGGGGAGGTGATGCAGGCGGTGTTCGACGAGTGGCGGCGCGCCGGATCGACCTGCGCCGGCGGGCTGGTCTGGCAGTGGCGCGACCCCTGGCCGGGTTCTGGCTGGGGCGTGGTCGCCGCCGACGGCACGCCGAAACCGGCGTGGTACGCTTTGAGACGCGCCTTCCGGCCGCTGCGGGTGATCCTGACCGACGAGGGCGTCAATGGGCTGGCCGTCCATCTGGTCAACGACACCGCCCGCCCGGTCGAGGCACTGCTGCGGCTGACCGCGTGGCGAGACGGGGCGGTGGCGGTGCTGAAGGCGGAGCGGCCGGTGACGCTGCCGGCGAGGGGGGCGGTCGCGCTGGCCGCCGCCGAATTGTCCGACCGCTTTTTTGACACGACCTACACCTACAGGTTTGGGCCTATCTCGCACGATGTGGTGACGGCGCAACTGCTGTCGGCCGAAAGGGGCGCGGAACCAATTGACGAGTCTCATTATTTCCCCAAGGGGCGTTCGCTGCCGCGCGCTGATCTGGGGCTGACGGTGGTGGTGGAAGCCCAAGGGGCCGGGGGCGGGGACGACTGGGCGTTGCGGCTTGCCACGAAGCGGTTCGCCTGTTCGGTGCATGTGGAGGACGGGCGGTTCCAGGCCGACGACGGCTGGTTCCATCTCTCCCCCGGCGTCGAGCGGGTGATCCGCCTGCGGCCGCGAACCGGCTCGGGGGTTGGAGTTGGGGTTACGGACGGGACGGCATCGGCCGGACGGATGGTGCCGGATGGCGAGGTCCACGCGCTGAACGCGCTGGCGCCCGTCCGCTACAGGGGGAACGCATGAAGCCGACGCCGGTGGTGTTCGAGGGTTGTTTCGGATGGCTGCACCCGGCCGAGGGGCTGCGCGGGGTGGTTCTCTGCGGTCCCTACGGCTATGAGGAGCTGTGCGCCCACCGCGCCTGGAAGAGCTTCGCCGAGAGCCTGGCGTCGGCGGGATTGCCGACCCTGCGGTTCGACTATCCCGGCTCCGGCGATTCGGCCGGGGACGACGGCGAGCCGGACCGGGTGCGCGCCTGGCTCGACGGCATCAAGGCGGCGGTCCGCCGCCTGCGCGAGGACACCGGCGTCACCGAAATCACCCTGGTCGGCTTCCGCATGGGCGCGCTGCTCGCCACCGCCGCCGCGCTGGAGATGGCTGCCGACGGACAGGGCATCGACACGCTGGTCCTGCTGTCGCCGATCACCTCGGGCCGCAAGGCGGTCCGCGAACTCCAGACCCTGGCGTCCATCGTGCTGCGTCCGGTCTGCAACCCGGAGCCGCCGGAGCGCTCCTCCTGGCTGAACGTCATCGGCATGCCGCTGACGCCGGAAACCGCGCTGACCCTGGGCGGCCTCAATCCCTGCGATGCGCCGGCCTTGCCGGCCCCGCGCATCCTGATCGCCGACCGGCCGGAGGGAAAGACGCCGGTGAAGCTGGCCGCGCGCTGGCGAACCTTGGGCGCCGTCGCCGAACCGATGGGCGTCAGCGGCATGATGGAGCTGACCCAGCAGCCGCAGCGCGCCCAGGCCGCCGTGGCGTTCGAGCCGGTTCTGCGCTGGATCGTCGCCGCCGGTCCGCTCGCCAGCGGCGCCACCCCGCCGCCCGACCGGCCGGCCGGGCTGATGATGCCGACCGCGGTCGAACGGCCGATCTTCTTCGGCACCTCGCCGGAGCTGTTCGGCATCTGTTGCACGCCGGTCCTGGCCGACCCGGCCGGCAACCGGCCGGCCATCCTGTTCCTGAACAGCGGCGCCACCCACCATGTCGGCTCCGGCCGCGCCACGGTGGTGCAGGCGCGGCGGCTGGCGGCGCGCGGCTACACCTCTCTCCGGATCGACGCGGCCGGCATCGGCGACAGCCCCGACCGGCCGGGCTTCCCCGACAATCTGCTCTACAACAAGGAGGTGATGGACGACGTCCGCGCAGCACTCAACTGGCTGGAGGAGCAGGGGCACGAGCGCGTCGTCGTCATCGGCCTGTGCGCCGGCGGCACGCCCGCCCTGCATGCCGGGCTGGGCGACGACCGTGTCGTCGGCCAGATCGTGCTGAACCCCGGCCGGTTCGAGATGGGCGGTGGCATCGCCGTGTCGGAGCTGATGCGGACGGTCGCCTTCCGCTCCACCAAGGAATATCTGATGGAGGCGCTGAAGCCGTCCCGGCTGCGCGCCAGCATCCGCAAGCCGGCGCGGATGACCGGTCTGGCCAAGCGCCTCGCCGGCCGCTTCGTCCGCAAGCTGCTTCTCCGCACCGGCCTGACCCGCCACGCGCTGCGCATGTTCCGCCGCCTGTCGGCGGAAGGCCGGCGGGTGCTGGTGGTCTACAGCAGCGGCGACATGACGCTGGCCGAGTTCTACCTGCATCTGGGCGAGGGTGGCCGGGCGCTCGACGGCCTGCCCGGCATCGAGGTGGCCTATCTCGACCGTTCCGACCACAGCCTGACGGTGTGGGAGGCGCGCGACCGGCTGGACCGCATGATCGACCGCCATCTGGCCAATCTGGACAGCGCGGCGCAGCCCGATCCCGCCGGCTCGGAGCTGGCCGGCTGGGGGCTGGGTCTGCCATCGGGGGGCCTGCCGTCCGGCGAGCGGGTGGGGTAGGGAGCCGCTTACCCCAGCAGCTCCGCCAGCGACCGCGCCACCACCTGGGTCGCTCTGCGCAGGTCTTCCAGCACCAGCTTCTCGTCGGCGCGGTGGCCGTTGGCCTCCAGCAGGTCGCGCGGGCCGGCGCCGTAGAGGATGGTCGGGATGCCGGCCTCCGAATAATGGCGGGCGTCGGTGTAGAGCGGGATGCCGTTCTGGCCGACCGGAACGCCCAGCACCTCCTGAGCCTGGGCGGCGAACAGCGCCGCCAGCCGCGGCGCGTCGCCGACGGAGCGGAAGGGGCGGGCCAGCAGGATGCGGCGGATGGTGACGCGGATTCCCTCGCGCCCGGCGGCGGCCTGTTCGATCAGGGCGCGCAGCTCGGCCTCGACCTCCGCCGGGTTCTCTTCCGGGATCATGCGGCGGTCGAGGCGGAAGGTGACACGGTCGGGCACCACGTTGGTGTTGATGCCGCCCTGGATCAGCCCGACGGTCAGCGACGGGTGGGTGATGCCGGCGACGTCCGACCGGCGCGTCGCCAGCTCCGGCCGGTGGGCATAGAGCGCGGCCAGGATGCCGGTCGCCGCCTCCAGCGCGTCATGGCCGGTGTCGGGACGGGCGGCATGGGCGGACTTGCCGTCGACCTGCACCTCCAGATGCAGGCAGCCATTGTGCCCGGTCACCACCGAATAGGCGAAGCTGGCCGACACCGCATAATCCGGCTTTGAAATTCCCTGGTCGAGCAGCCATTTCGGCCCGATTTCGCCGCCGGCCTCCTCGTCATAGGTCAGATGCAGCTCGACCGTGCCCTTCAGCGCAGCCTTGGACTCCATCAGCGCCCGCAGCGCGAAGGCATAGGTGGCGAAGTCCGACTTCGACACCGCGACACCGCGGCCATACATCACGCCGTCGCGGATTTCGGCGCCATAGGGGTCGCTCGACCAGCCCTCGCCCGGCGGCACCACGTCGCCATGGGCGTTCAGCGCGACCGTAGGGCCGTCGCCGAAGCGGTGGCGGATCACCAGATTGGTGGCGCTGATCATGCCGTTGGCCCGCACCAGCTCGGCCGGGACCGGGTGGCGCTCCACGGTGAAGCCCGTCGCCTCCAGCAGTTCTGCGGCGCGGACGGCATGGGGGGCGCAGTCGCCCGGCGGGTTGTCGGACGGCACCTTCACCAGTTCGGCCAGGAAACGGACCTCCTCGTCGAAGCGGGCGTTCACCGCCTCGTCGAGAGTGGCGGCGAGGGAGGGGGACAGGTCGGTCATGGCAGGCGGTCCGTCACGGAATGGAGGTTGCGGGCTGGAAATTCTCGACGAAGCGGGCGAGCACGCGGGCTCCCGCCTCGGCGTCGGCGGCGGTGATGCGCTCGGCCGGATTGTGCGAGATGCCGCGTTCGCAGCGCACGAACAGCATGGCGATGTCGGTCAGCGCCGCCACCGCCATGGCGTCATGGCCGGCGCCGCTCGGCAGTTCCGGCGCATCCAGCCCTTCGGCCTCGGCGGCGGCGGCGAACTGCGCCATCAGCGCCGGGTGGCAGGCGACGGCCGGGCTTTCATGCAGCGTCTCGAAGCCGATGGCGACGCCGCGGGCGTCGGCGATGGCCTCCAGCCGGGCGCGGACGGCGCCGACCCGCTCCAGCCGCAGCCCGTCGCGGTCGGCGCGCAAATCGATGGTGAAGCGGACCTTGCCGGGAATGACGTTGGTGGCGCCGGGCGACGCCTCGATCCGGCCGACGGTGCCGACCAGCCGCTCCTGCCCGGAGCAGAGCTGCTCCACCGCCAGGATCATTTCGGCCGCCGCCGCCAGCGCGTCGCGGCGCAGGGTCATCGGCACGGTGCCGGCATGGCCGGCCATGCCCTCCACCGTCACCGCCAGCCGGGTGGCGCCGGCGATGGCGGTGACAACGCCGACCGGGCGGCCGAGAGCCTCCAGCACCGGCCCCTGTTCGATGTGCAGCTCGGCATAGGCCAGCACGTCGTCCGCCTTATAGGCGGCGGTGGCCCAGGCGGCGGGGTCGAGTCCGAAGGCGGTCATCGCGTCGGCCAGCCGGGTGCCGGCGGCGTCGCGCGTCTCCAGCACCGCCGGATCGAAGGTGCCGGCGATGGCGCGGCTGCCGATCAGCGTGGACTGGAACCGCGTGCCCTCCTCGTCGCCGAAACCGATCACCTCGACGGCGAAGGGCAGGCGCCGGCCGCGGGCCTTCAGGTCGGCGACCACGGCGATGCCGGTCAGCACCCCCAGCATGCCGTCATAGCGCCCGGCATCGCGCACGGTGTCGAGATGGGAGCCGATCAGCAGCGCCGGCAGGCCCGGCCGCTCGCCCTCGTAGCGGCCGATGATGTTGCCGACCGCGTCCTCGCGCACGCCCATCCCCGCCTCCCGCATCCAGCCGGCGACGAGGTCGTTGGCGCGGCGGTGTTCCGGCGTCAGGTAGAGGCGCGACAGCCGCCCGTCCTCGGCGCTGATCGCCGCCAGCGCGTCGATGCGGGCGAGAAGGGCCGCTCCGGACAAGGGAGAGTCGGACAGCAGGGAATCAGGCATCGGTGGTTCCGAAATGCGCAGGGGAGGCGGGACGATGACACCGGTTATACGCCGAGCCCATGCCCCGGCCCTAGCCCCCGGCCGGTGAAGACAGTTTCAAAGAATCACGGAAAGGCACAAGGGGCAGCGTTTTCCGGGCCTGCCGCAGCGCAAAAAGTCAGGAGAAAAATCGTTGGAGGTGCCGAATAATGCCTACCACCCTCTGGAATCCTCCGGCAGACTTCGTAGATGAAGGAGAACAAAAGCACCGGGTCAAGGTGCGTGTTTGCTGCGAGTGCGAAAGAAACAGCTGAGGGGAGGTGCGTCCATGACGTCGTTCGATCCCGATATGCCTTTCGAAAACGCAACGCCGATTGGGCCGATTGGCCGGCCGGATGTTGGTCTGTGGTTCAACAACCGGACCGAACTGGCGCAGGCCCGCACGCTGGCGGGCTGGATCACGCTGCTGGCGGAGGACCGCGAGCTGGACGACCATCAGCTGGCCGCCGCCACCGGTCTCGACATCGAGGATGTGCGCGCGGTTCGCGACGGGGCCGTGGCGATGCTGCCGCCCCGGCTGCTGAACCGCGCCCTGGCCCGGTTGGAGGGCCGGAACGACAAAGGGCGGCTGCAATAGCTGCAAGGCCGCCCTTCCGTACATTGAAAGCTGTGGCGAAAGCTGTGGCGTCGTGTCAGGCGACGGCCAGGACATCCACATACATGTTGGCGGGCGCCGACAGGTGGATGCGGTACAGCATGCCGGACTGGTCGACGATGATGTCGGCGACCGGGTTCTTGGTCGACAGGTCGGTGACGGCGGCGCGCACATTGCGCGGCAGCTGGTCCAGCGCGACGTCGCGATAGCCGGTCTTGTCGGAAAGCTTGATGGTCTTGTTGCCCATGATGGCAGCTGCTCTGTTCCAGAAGGCTTGAGAGGGGATACTCGATTAGCCGCGGGACAATGGTCCCCGCCGGTTAACCAAGGGTTAAGCACCCCCTCAGGCCTTCCGATCCTCCGCGCAGGGCAGCAGCGCTTCCGGTGCAGGGACGTCGCGGTCAGCGCCGGCCGCTCCCGCCGGCCCCTACACCGGCCCCTCCACCGGCCATGGCGTCGCCGCGCCGCAGGGTGTCGTCCTCCGGCAGCGGCTGCTTGCCCAGCACCATGGAGCTGTTGTCGAGTGCCGCCACCATCGCGTCGCGCGCCGGGGCGCCGGGGCCGGTCACGCTGCCTTCGCCCTGCGGGGCCGCCGGCTCCACCCGTTCGCCCATTCCGACGCTGGTGGATCGGCCCGGCGCGTTCCGGCTGGCGACGCGCAGGTCGTTCTGCACATGGCCGACGCCCGACACGCTTTCGGCGATGTCCTCCGCCCGGCGGCGGGCGGCGCGGTCGGTCACCGTGCCGGACAGCGTCACTTCGCCCCCCTCCACCCTCACCCCGATGTCGGAGGCGTCGATGTGATGGTCGTCGGTCAGGCGTTCGTTGATGTCCTCCAGGATGCGCTCGTCGGAGCGGCGATAGTTGCGCGGGCCGACGCCGCGATAGCGGCCCTGCGGGCTCATCTTGACGAACTCCTCGCTCCAGGGGTGGCGGTGCATGGGCGGCCTCCGTCTTGCCGATTCCGGGATCCTCCACCTTTCAACAAAAGCCGTGCCGCCCCCGTTCCGATGTTTCGCCTGAAGGCCAGCCTTGCAAGGTGATAAGGGATAAAGGCCCATTGTCGCCGCAACCTTGGCCGTGCCCGGCTGTTCGGTCCGAAAAGCTTTCGGTCGAGGTGCGTGCCATGAAACATTCCGAACGAAGCCTCGTCCTATGGGCGAAGGGCGGTTTCGCCCTCTGGGCGATGGTCATCCTGCTGGCGATTCTGGGGCTGGGGGCGCTGGGCGGCGGGCTCTGGCTGATCCTGCTCGGCGGCTCCTGGTACTACGCCGTCGCCGGCCTGCTGTTCCTCGCCACCGCCGCGCTGTTGGCGAAGCGCTCGCCGGCCGCGCTCTCGGTCTATGCGCTGCTGGTGATCGGCACGCTGATCTGGGCGCTGTGGGAGGTCGGGCTGGACTGGTGGCCGCTGTCGGCGCGCGGCGACGTGATCGCCGTGGTCGGCTTCCTGCTGCTGCTGCCCTGGATCACCCGCCGCCTGGGCGAGCGTGAACCAATGGCCGGCGAGCCGGCGCCGGGTGCCTATCCCGTCGGCGTCTTCCGCGGCACCGGCCTCCCCCTGACCGCCTCGCTGGTCATCGTGCTGCTGGTCGCCGTCGCCTCCTGGTTCACCGACCCGCACCGCATCGACGGCACCGTTCCGACCCGCCAGCAGACCGCATCGGCGGGACCGGCGTCCGGTCCGGCAATCCCGGACGGGGAATGGCAGGCTTATGGCCGCACCGGCTATGGCCAGCGCTATTCACCGCTGACCGGCATCACCCCGGAGAATGTCGACAAGCTCCAGGTCGCCTGGAGCTATGAGACCGGCGATCTGCGCGGCCAGCCCGGCGATCCCAAGGAAACCACCTTCGAGGTGACGCCGCTGAAAATCGGCAACCGCCTGTTCCTGTGCTCGCCGCACCAGCATGTCATCGCGCTGGACGCCACCACCGGCAAGGAGGTCTGGCGCCGCGACCTGCAAATCGACCCCAAACAGCTGGCCTTGCAGCACCTGACCTGCCGCGGCCTGTCCTACCGCCCGGCACCGCAAGCCGCCGTTTCCACTCCTGCGGCCGGCGCCTGCGCCGCCAAGCTGTACATGCCGACCGCCGACGGCCGTCTGGTGGCGCTGAACCCGGAGGACGGGTCGATCTGCACCGGCTTCGGCGAGAATGGTCAGGTCAATCTGTGGGCCAACATGCCCAACGTCCAGCCCGGCGCCTATTATTCGACCTCCCCGCCGGTGGTGACCGCCAAGCTGATCGTCGTCGGCGGCACGGTGCTGGACAATGTCTCGACCAAGGAGCAATCGGGCGTCGTCCGCGCCTTCGATGCCGACAGCGGCCGGCTGGTGTGGAACTGGGATTCGGCGAAGCCGGACCAGACCGCGCCGATCGCCGACGGCCAGACCTACACCGTCAACTCGCCCAACAGCTGGTCGATCGCCAGCGTCGACGAGGCGCTGGGCATGGTCTATCTGCCGCTGGGCAACCAGCCGCCCGACCAGTTCGGCGGCAACCGCAGCCCGGAGGTCGAGCGCTTCTCCTCCTCCGTCGTGGCGCTCGATCTGGCGACGGGCCAAGTGCGCTGGGTCTTCCAGACCGTGCATCACGACCTGTGGGACTATGACGTGCCGGCGCAGCCCAGCCTGATCGACCTGACCGTCAACGGCCGGACCGTTCCGGCGCTGGTCCAGCCGACCAAGCAGGGCGAGCTGTTCGTGCTGGACCGCCGCACCGGCCAGCCCGTGCTGCCGGTGACCGAGAAGCCGGCGCCGCAGGGCGCCGCCGAAGGCGACCATTCCGCCCCGACCCAGCCGGTCTCGGCCCTCTCCTACGACCCGCCGCCGCTGACCGGGGCGGACATGTGGGGGGCGACGATGTTCGATCAGCTCGCCTGCCGCATCGCGCTGAAGCGGCTGCGCTATGACGGCCGCTTCAGCCCTCCCTCCCTGCAGGGCTCGCTGATCTATCCCGGCAATTTCGGCGTGTTCAACTGGGGCAGCGTCGCCGTCGATCCGCAGCGCCAGATCGCCTTCACCACGCCCACATATCTCGCCTTCGTCTCGCAGCTGGTGCCGCGCCGGAACGACAAGGATCTGTATGTCCAGGGCGGGGAGCGGCCCAAATTCAGCCTGCCGGCACTGAACGAGAATTTCGGCGCCCCTTACGCGATAAAGCTCGGCCCCTTCGTCTCGGCGCTTGGGCTGCCCTGTCAGGCGCCGCCCTGGGGCTATGTCGCCGCCGCCGACCTGACGACCGGCAAGGTTGTCTGGAAGCACAAGAACGGCACCACCCGCGACGCCTCGCCGGTTCCGCTGCCCTTCCATATGGGTGTGCCCAACCTGGGCGGCCCGATGATGACCGCGGGCGGCGTCGCCTTCCTGTCCGGCACCATCGACTATTATGTGCGGGCCTACGACGTCTCCACCGGCAGGCAGCTGTGGGAAAGCCGCCTGCCGGCCGGCGGTCAGGCGACGCCGATGACCTACCAGGGCGAGGATGGCCGCCAATATGTTCTGGTGGTCGCCGGCGGCCATGGCTCGCTGGGGACCAAGGGCGGCGATTCGGTGATCGCCTATGCGCTGCCGAAGTGACGTCCGTCCGTACAAGCTGGTGTAGGATCGCCACTCTCCGCGATTCAACCGATCCCGAGAAGGTAGTTCATGACCATCATCGTCCATCATCTCAACAACAGCCGGTCGCAGCGGATCCTCTGGCTCCTGGAGGAGCTGGAGCTTCCCTATGAACTCCGCTTCTACCAGCGCGACAAGGTGACCAATCTGGCGCCGCCGGAGCTGAAGGCGGTGCATCCGCTGGGGAAATCCCCGCTGCTGGAGATCGACGGACGGATCGTCATGGAGTCCGGCGCCATCGTCCAGCATCTGTGCGAGCGTGCCGGCCGCTTCCTGCCGGCGGCCGGCTCCGACGATGCGCTGCGCCATCTCCAGCTGATGCATTTCGCCGAAGGGTCGGTGATGACCCCGGTGCTGCTCGACCTCTATGTCGGCCGGCTCGGTGAAGCGGGGGCGCCGCTGCATCCCCGCATCCAGGAGCAGCTGGCCAGCCATTTCCAGTATCTGGAGTCGGAGCTTCGCCCGTCCGGCCATTTCGTCGGCGACAGCCTGACCGGTGCCGACATCATGCTCAGCTTCCCGATCGAGATTGCGATGATGAAGGGCAACCGCGACCGCTGGCCGAAGCTGGCCGCCTTCGTCGACGCCATGCACGCCCGTCCGGCCTGGCAGCGCGCGCTGGCCAAGGGCGGCGCCTATTTCCAGTGACCATCAGCGGAAAGGCCCGCCCCGGGGAACCGGGGCGGGCCTTTCCAGCTGCACTTCACAGTCCTCAGCGCGTCGGCACCGGCGGCGTCTGCGAGTAGTCGTAGAAGCCACGGCCGTACTTCTTGCCGATCCAGCCGGCCTCGACATACTTCACCAGCAGCGGGCAGGGGCGGTACTTGCTGTCGGCCAGGCCCTCGTACAGCACCTGCATCACCGCCAGACAGGTGTCCAGACCGATGAAGTCGGCCAGTTCCAGCGGGCCCATCGGGTGGTTGGCGCCCAGCTTCAGCGCGGTGTCGATGGCCTCGACGCCGCCGACGCCCTCATAGAGCGTGTAGACGGCTTCGTTGATCATCGGCAGCAGGATGCGGTTGACGATGAAGGCGGGGAAATCCTCGGCCACCGCGGCGGTCTTGCCGATGGCGAGAGTCAGTTCCTTGATGGCCTCGAAGGTCGGCTCGTCGGTCGCGATGCCGCGGATCAGCTCGACCAGCTGCATCACCGGCACCGGGTTCATGAAATGCATGCCCATGAACTTGGCCGGACGGTCGGTCGCCGCCGCCAGACGGGTGATCGAGATCGACGAGGTGTTCGTCGCGATCAGCGCTTCCGGCTTCAGGTGCGGGACCAGCTTCTTCAGCAGGTCGCGCTTCAGCGCCTCGTTCTCGGTCGCGGCTTCGATCACCAGATCGGAATCGCCGAACACCGACAGGTCGGTGCCGGTGGCGATGCGGGCGAGGGCGGCGGCCTTCGCCGTCTCCTCCAGCTTGCCCTTCTGGATCTGCCGGTCGAAATTGCGGCCGATGTTGGCGAGCGCCTTTTCCAGGACCGCCTCGCTGATGTCGGACAGGACGACATCATAGCCGGCCTGGGCGCAGACCTGGGCAATACCGCTGCCCATCTGGCCGGCGCCGATGATGCCAATCTTCTTGATCGTGGTCATGGAGGCTGTCCCGCGAAGGATGTGGGTAGTTTTTGGTCCGCCACGACGGTCACCGGTTCCATCCGGCGACCGCCGTGGCGGTCCGGATCAGCGCGCCTTATCCAAGCTTTTCCGTCAGCTCCGGCACGGCCTTGAACAGGTCCGCGACGAGGCCGTAATCGGCGACCTGGAAGATGGGCGCTTCCTCATCCTTGTTGATCGCGACGATGACCTTGCTGTCCTTCATGCCGGCCAGATGCTGGATCGCACCCGAGATGCCGACGGCGATGTACAGCTCCGGCGCCACGATCTTGCCGGTTTGCCCGACCTGATAGTCGTTCGGCACGAAACCCGCGTCCACGGCGGCGCGCGACGCACCCACCGCGGCGCCCAGCTTGTCGGCCAGCGCCTCCAGCAGCGGGAAATTCTCGCCCGACTGCATGCCGCGCCCGCCCGACACCACCACGCGGGCGGCGGTCAGCTCCGGACGCTCCGACTTGGTCAGCTCGGCCGAGACGAAGCTCGACAGGCCGGCGGCACCGGTACCCGATACCGCCTCGACGGCGGCCGAACCGCCTTCGGCGGCTGCGGTCTCGAAGGCGGTGGTGCGGACGGTGACGACCTTCACCGGGTCGGCCGATTGCACGGTGGCGATGGCGTTGCCGGCATAGATCGGCCGCTCGAACGTGTCGGCGGAGACCACGGCGGTGATGTCGGAGATGGCGGCGACGTCCAGCAGGGCGGCGACGCGCGGCAGGAGGTTCTTGCCGACCGAGGTGGCGCCGGCCAGGACATGGCCGTAGCCGCCTTTTGCAATCGACACCACCAGCGGGGCGACGTCTTCCGGCAGCTGGTGCTCGTAGGCGGCATCGTCGGCCAGTAGCACCTTGGCGACACCGGCCACCTTGGCGGCGGCATCGGCGGCAGCCTGCGCGCCCTTGCCGGCGACCAGGACATGGATGTCGCCGCCAATCTTGGAGGCGGCGGTGACGGCGTTCAGCGTGGCGGGCTTCAGCGAGGCGCCGTCGTGTTCCGCGATGACGAGAATGTTGGCCATGGTCAGTTCATCCCCCTCAGATCACGCGCGCTTCGGTCTTCAGCTTGTCGACCAGGGTGGCGACGTCCGGCACCTTGATGCCGGCCTGGCGCTTCGGCGGCTCGGCCACCTTCAGCGTCTTCAGGCGCGGGGCGACGTCGACGCCGAGGCTGTCGGGGGCCACCGTCTCCAGCGGCTTCTTCTTCGCCTTCATGATGTTCGGCAGCGAGGCATAGCGCGGCTCGTTCAGGCGCAGGTCGGCGGTGACCACCGCCGGCAGCTTCAGCTCAACGGTCTCCAGGCCGCCGTCGATCTCGCGGGTGACGGCGACCGTGCCGTCGCCGGCGGCGATCTTCGAGGCGAAGGTGCCCTGGCCCCAGCCCAGCAGCGCGGCGAGCATCTGGCCGGTCTGGTTGCAGTCGTCGTCGATCGCCTGCTTGCCGAGGATGACGAGGCCGGGGGCCTCCTTCTCGACCAGGGCCTTCAGCACCTTGGCGACGGCCAGCGGCTCGGTCTGCACGTCGGTCTGCACCAGGATGGCGCGGTCGGCACCCATGGCGAGAGCGGTGCGTAGGGTCTCCTGGGCCTGGGTCGGCCCGACGGACACGACCACGATCTCGGTCGCCTTGCCGGCTTCCTTCAGGCGCACCGCCTCTTCGACGGCGATCTCGTCGAAGGGGTTCATGCTCATCTTCACGTTGGCGGTCTCGACGCCGCTGCCATCCGCCTTGACGCGGATCTTCACGTTGTAGTCGACCACTCGCTTAACGGGGACGAGGACTTTCATAACTCACCCTGGCTGCTGAGCGCGCGCCTGTTACGGCGAACACCGCGAAAATTGCTGTGGTTGCGAACGGACCATAGGATCTGGCATTACCACTGTCAATGACGCGCCCAATGCGCGCATGCACGCGCACCGGCTTCGTCCGGCGGCCTGCCATAGGGGCCAGGGCTCAACGGTTTGCGCCGGGCACCCACAGCACGTCGTCCGCCCCGTTGCGGTTGACCACCCGGCTCAGCACGAACAGATGGTCCGACAGCCGGTTGACGTATTTCAGCGCCGCAGGGGTGACCGGCTCGTGCCGCGCCAGATCGGTCATCAGCCGCTCCGCCCGGCGCACCACGGTGCGGGCCAGATGCAGATGCGCGGCGGCCGGGGAGCCGCCGGGCAGGATGAAGGAGGTCAGCGGCGCCAGATCGGCGTTCATCGCGTCGATCTCCGTCTCCAGCCGGTCGACCTGGGCCTGCACGATGCGCAGCGGCGGGTATTTCGGGTTCTCCTCCTCCGGCGTGCAGAGGTCGGCGCCCAGATCGAACAGGTCGTTCTGGATGCGGCCGAGCATGGCGTCGGCCTCGGTCAGGCCGGCCAGATGGAGGCGTGCCATGCCGATGACGGCGTTCGCCTCGTCCACCGTGCCGTAGGCGGCGACGCGGCGGTCATGCTTGGGCACCCGGCTGCCGTCGCCGAGCGAGGTTTCGCCGGCGTCGCCGCCGCGCGTGTAGATCTTGGTCAGCTTTACCATGGGGGGAACCGTCAGCCTTGGGTCAGGATGGCGAGGACGAACAGCAGCAGCGCCGCACCCTGCAGCATGACGCGCAGCCGCATCGCCTTGTTGGAACGGCGCGGGTCGCCCCGCCCGCCACGGGCCATGAAGAAGAGGCCGACGAACAGCGAGCCGACCACCGCCAGCATCGCCATGACCATCAGGATGGGGAAGAGAGTCTGCATGGCCTTACTATATCCCAGCATCCGGCCCGCGCCTATGGCGACGGAATCGGGAGTCGGGGTAATCACCCGGTTGCCAACGCCGTTGGACCGCATAGAGTGCGCGGCGGGACCGGCGGAAACCGGCGGGACCGGTGACATTTGGAGAAGCAGGCGATGCAGCGGCGGACTTTCCTGACGACGGCCCTGAAGGCGACCGCGGTGACCGCGGCCGGCACCGGAGCCCTGGCGGCGCTCGGCCGTCATGCCGTTCAGGCCGCTCCCGGCGCCACCAGCGGAGCGGGGGTGCCGTCGGTGTCGTTCCCCGCCGACTTCCTGTGGGGCGTGTCCACCTCCAGCTACCAGATCGAGGGCGCCGTCGCCGAGGATGGGCGCGGCCCCAGCGTCTGGGACACCTACAGCCACTCCTTCGGGCGCATCGCCAACGGCGACACCGGCGACGTCGCCTGCGACCATTACCACCGCTATGCCGAGGATGTGGATCTGATGGCGAAGGCCGGGATGAAGGCCTACCGCTTCTCCATCGCCTGGCCGCGGGTGATGCCGCAGGGCACCGGGGCGGTGAACGTCAAGGGGCTGGACTTCTATGACCGGCTGACCGACACGCTGCTGGCGAAGGGCATCCAGCCCTGGCCCTGCCTGTTCCATTGGGACCTGCCGCAGGCGTTGCAGGACCGCGGCGGCTGGACCAACCGCGACATCGCCGGCTGGTTCACCGATTATGCGCTGGCGGTGACCGCCCGGCTCGGCGACCGCGCCCGCAACTGGGTGATGCTGAACGAGCCGTCGGTGGTCGCCATCTTCGGCCACGGCACCGGCGGCCATGCGCCGGGTCTGGTCGGCCGCCAGAACTGCCTGAAGGCCATTCACCATCAGAACCTCGCCCAGGGCACGGCGATGGCGGCGCTGCGCAATGTCGGCGGCAAGAACTGGCGGCTCGGCACCGTGCTGTCGCTTCAGCCCTCCTGGCCGGTCGGCGGGCTCGACTCGAACTATCCCGCCTCGCTGATGTGGGACGCGCTGTGGAACCGCTCCTGCCTGGATCCGCTGTTCAAGGGCCGCTTCCCGGACCTGTTGGAGGCGGAGTTCACCCGCATCGCCAAGCCCGACGATCTGGCCCGCATCAGGCAGCCGGTCGATTTCCTCGGCGTGAACTATTACAGCCGCATGCATCAGCAGCCGGATGCCCAGGGGCTGTTCGGCACCGGCTACGGCTCCGCACCCGAGGGCACGCGCAAGACCGGCATGGAATGGCCGGTGGAGCCCGACGGCCTCAGCGAGATCCTGGCCGAATTGCAGGAGAAATACGGCAATCCGCCGGTCTATGTGACGGAGAACGGCGCCGATTATCCCGACAGCGTCGGCCCCAGCGGCCGGGTCGAGGACCGTGACCGCATCGCCTATCTGCGCGACCATCTGCTGGCCGCCGCCAAGTCGATCGACGAGGGCTGCAACCTCAAGGGCTACATGGCCTGGACGCTGCTGGACAATTTCGAATGGTCGGAAGGCTACCGCCGCCATTTCGGCCTCGTCCAGGTCGACCGCAAGACGATGGCCCGCAAGCCGAAGGCCAGCTACGACTGGTATGCCTCGGTCATCCGCAACAACGCCGTTCCGCTGGCCTGAGCGAAGGCGACGGACCCAGGCCATGCCCACCCCCCGCCCGCCGCAGCCGACCCGGTTCGCCATCCAGAAGGCGCGTGGCACGGGCTGGAAGACGTTGGAGGTTGGGGAGGAGCTGTCCCATGCCAAGGCGCGGTTCGACCAGATGGTCGGCATCAACCCGCGGGCCTATTTCCGGCTGATCCAGCTCGATTACAACGCCGACTCCGGTTATGAGGGCATGGAGTTCAACTGGACGCTGATCGAGCTTTACGACCCGACCAAAGGGCTTTCCAAAGGACCGGCCAGGGACGGACGTGCCCGTCCGGCGCCGAAGCCGGCCGCGGCGGCTCGGCGCAAGACCGATGTCAAGCGCAAGGCGGACGAAGCCGTCGCCCTGCCGCTGCGCGTCTATCTGGCGGTGATCCTGATCGGCACGCTTGCGGGGGCGCTGGCCTACCTGCACTTCGTCGGTGGGCGGTGAGGGGCGGGCGGTGAGGGGCGGGCGGTGAGGGGCGGGCGGTGAGGGGCGGGCGGTGAGGGGACGGACGGCGACGGAGCCGGAGCGTCACTCCGTCGTATAGCCCTTGCGGCGCATGCACTGCGCGAAGATTTCCTTGCGATAGCCGAACTGCGGCGTTTCCGGCAGCGGGCGTAGGGGATAGCCGCGCAGGCGCATGGTGTTGTCCACCTGCTCGGTGCATTCGTCATAGGCGACGGTCGGCACGTCCGGGCTGGCGGTCCACTCGCGGTAGGCGGGCGGGCTGCCGCATCCGGACAGCAGGGCCATGGCGGACAGGGCCGCGAACAGGCCGGCCAGCCCCGGCAAGGCGGGCAGGAGTCGCGGGCTTGCGGTGTCGGTCCCGGTCATGGCTGTCTTCATGCTCCTTTTTCGCCTCCGATTTGACGCTACCACGACCGGCCCTTTCCGTTCCATTTTCGCGCACCATTTCCGGTAACGCGCCTTTTCGGCAACGCTGCGTCGCTGACAAGGCAGACGCCCAAAAATCGCCGCCGGAAATGCGACGCAATCTGGTAACACGATCCTGGTTTCCCGCGAGTCGCGGGGGACCCTGGTCCCCGATTCGGGGGAGTGTCGTGGCTCTGAAGTCGGTCTGGCGTCACGGACGAAAGGGAGAGGCAATGTCTGGGTTTGCGCGGCGGGCGCATGATGGCGCCGCGAAGTCGGCCGGTGCGGCGGCTGTCGCGGTGGTGGTGGCGGCCCTGACGGTGGCGGCGCCCCGTCCGGCATGGGCGGAGGCATCGGTCGCCGACATCCAGTGGGCGCAGACCATCCTGAAGGACAAGGGCTACAACATCGGCGGCCGGGCCAAGGGCCAGATGACGCCGGAAACCCGGTCCGCCCTCAGCGCCTACCAGAAGTCGGTCGGTCTGCCCGCCACCGGCAACCTGGATCAGGCCACCATCAACAAGATGATGGGCGAGCGCGAGAGCAAGGCCGCACCGACCATGGGCAGCCTGTCCAAGAGCCAGATCGGCCAGACCCGCCATGAGAAGGAGGTGGCGCCGCGCGCCGCCCCGACCGGCCGGGTCGAATCCGGCAACGAGAGCGTCGGCGGCATGGCCCAGTTCGGCGGCGCCCCGGTGTCGTCCTCCTCGTCTTCCTCCTCCTCCTCAGCGTCCTCTTCGGCCAGCCACAGCGCGCCCGCCGCCGCCCCGGCTGCGGTGCCATCGGCCCGCCCATCGGCCCCGGCTGCCGCCCCAGCCACCGCGGCCCCGGGCGCGTCACGCTCGTCCACCAACACTTCCGAAGGGCCGGCGCCGCAGGCCGCACCGCGCGGCGCGGTGGCCGCGACGACGCCCGACGGCAAGCCGGCGCCGGTCGAGGAACCGGCGGCGATCGGCGCCGCTCCGTCGATCTGGCAGTCCAACGCGGCACGGGCCGGCGTTGCCGGGCTGATCGCCGCGACGCTGGGCGGCATCGGTTTCGCCTGGTGGCGCAGCGGCCGCGGCGTCGATCCGCTCAGCCGGCCGCCGGCCGGCGACGACCGTCCGCGTGAAAATCGTGTCGAGCCGAGCTTCGGTTCTCCCCGCCGCCGGGAGGAACTGACCACCGGCCCGCGTCTTACGGCGGAGGCGCGGCGGCGCTGAGCGCCGCCTTCCTCACATCATCATCGGACAGCCGCCGCCGCCACAGCCCATGGGCGCGCAGGCGGGGGCACAGGCCGGCGCGGGTGCCGGTTGGGACTTTGCCACGCGCGGCGCCATGATGGCCTTGGCGACCTCGGTGCCGCCGCAGGACGGGCAGGGGATGCCGGCGGCCTTCTTGGCGTCATAGTCTGCCATGTTGTCGAACCACTGGTCGAAATCATGGCCGCAGGCGCAGTGCAGGGCGTAGACGATCATCGCAGGAGCCTCGAAAAGCGGAATTCCGGCCGCTCTTCTAGCCAGGCGTCCGATGACCCGCCAGGATCTGCATCAATCGCACCCGTCAGCGCGACGTGGTGACCCCAACCCGCGCGCACATCGGCAGCAGCGGGCAGCTGGAGCAGCGCGGCCGTTCGCCGGTGCAGATCCATTTGCCGAAGGGCACCAGCCGCTCGTTGATCTCCACCCAATAGCGTTTGGGCAGCACCGCCAGCAGCGCCGCCATCGTCTTTTCCGGGGTGCGCGCCCGCACATAGCCCCAGCGGTTGGTGATGCGGTGGACATGGATGTCGACCGCCAGCGCCGGGATGCCGAAGCCGACCGCCAGCGTCAGCGCCGCGATCTTCGGCCCCACCCCGTGGAAGCGCATCAGACCGTCCGGCGTGTCGGGCACCTCGCCCTCCTGCTCCTCGACGATGCGGCGGGAGAGGTCGCGGATGTCGCGCGCCTTCGGCTCCGGGAAGGTGGCGCCGTGCAGCAGCTCGACCAGCCGTTCCTCCGGCAGCGCGGCCATCGCGGCGGGGGTGGGGGCGACGGCGAACAGCCGTTCGGCAACCATCAGGCTCGTCTCGTCCCGCGTGCGGGCGGAAATCAGGCTGGCGACCAGCTGCTGGAACGGGGTGGCATAGCCGCGGTCGCGCAGCTCGAACATCGCCGCTTTCGGGTAGGGGGCGACCGCAACCCGCAGGCGGCGGAAGACCTCGTCGATGTCGAAATCCTGGGACGTCGCGGGTTGTACACTCACGAGCGATCGACCTCCGGCGAACGGGCTGCTGATGAGCCCGGTTCGGAAACCGGCCAGTCCCCGCGATTGTTCCGTCTACAGCGCCTTGATCTGCATCTTGATCGGCCCGTCCGCCCGGCCATGGACGAACTGGTCGACATAGGCGTTGCCCGAATTGTCGATGTCGCGGGCGTGGCCGGTCCAGATGATCCGGCCCTGGTAGATCATGGCGATGCGGTCGGCGATCTTGCGGGCCGAGGCCATGTCGTGGGTGATGGTGACCGCGGTGGCGCCGAGATCCTTCACGCACTGCACGATCAGCTCGTTGATCACGTCGGCCATGATCGGGTCGAGGCCGGTCGTCGGCTCGTCGAAGAAGATGATCTCCGGTTCGTCGGCGATGGCGCGGGCAAGGCCGACGCGCTTCTGCATGCCGCCCGACAGCTCCGCCGGCGACAGTTCCGCCACGTCGGGGGTGAGGCCGACGGCGCCCAGCTTGGCGATGGCGATCTCCTTGGCCTGGGCACGCGGCATATGCTCGCCCTGGATCAGGCCGAAGGCGACATTCTCCCAGACCGTCAGGCTGTCGAACAGGGCAGCACCCTGGAACAGCATGCCGAACTTGTGCAGCATCTTCTCGCGCTCGCGCGAGCGCAGCCGGGTGGTCTCGACGCCGTCGACCTGGATCGAGCCGGAATCCGGGGTCAGCAGGCCGAGGATGCTCTTCAGCATCACCGACTTGCCGGTGCCCGACCCGCCGATGACGACCAGCGACTCGCCCTTCGCCACCTCAAGATCGATGCCGTTCAGCACCTTCTTCGGGCCGAAATGCTTGTAGACGTTCTTGAGCGCGATCTTGGGAACGGTCATTTGATGGCGCTCACTTGGTCGAGAAGAAGAGGCCGGTGATGAGGTAGTTCCACACCAGGATCATGATGGAGGCCGACACCACCGCGTTGGTGGTCGCAGCACCCACGCCCTGGGCGCCGCCCTTGGAGTGGTAGCCGTGGTAGCAGCCCATCAGCGCGATCAGGAACCCGAAGATCGCCGCCTTCACCAGACCGGAAATCACGTCGACCGGCTGGAGGAATTCCCAGGTGCGGTTGATGTAGCTGGCGGCGTTGAAGTCCAGCCGGTAGACGCCGACCAGGAAGCCGCCGAACACGCCGATGATGTCGGCCACCACCACCAGCAGCGGCACCATGGTCAGACCGGCGATCAGCCGCGGCGCCACCAGATACTTGTGCGGGTTGGTCGACAGGGTGGACAGCGCGTCGATCTGCTCGGTCACCCGCATGGTGCCGATCTCCGCCGCCATGGCGGCGCCGATGCGGCCGGCGACCATCAGGCCGGCCAGCACCGGACCCAGCTCGCGGGTGATCGACAGCACGACGACGGTGGCGATGGCGCCCTCGGCCTGGAAGCGGGAGAAGCCGCTGTAGCTCTGCAACGCCAGCACCATGCCGGTGAACAGCGCGGTCAGCCCGACCACCGGCAGCGAGTAATAGCCGATGTCGATCATCTGCCGCAGGATCTGGCGCGGATAGAGCGGCGGCCGCACGCAGTGCGACAGGGCGGACCCGGTGAACAGGGCAAGGCGTCCGGTCGCTTCCAGGAAGATCAGGAAGGCCCGGCCGGTGGCGGCGAGGAAACCCATCAGTCGGCCCGCATCCTTGGTTTGAGACTCATTTGGGCGCTGCGGTCATAGCACCGATGAGCGCCGCGGTCATCCTTGGACTTTGCAATGGAGGAGCGAGTTGGGTGTCGCGTTCCGGCGGAGTCCCATTCGCGGTTTCGGGAGCGGCGTGCAGGGCGCGGAGGCATTCGCGAATTTGTTGCATTTCTTCGGAGAATTCATATGTTTTTCGGCCTCATGAGCCTTAAACACACACCTGTCGCACCGATTGACCCAGGCCCTCTTCCTTCGCTGGCGGCGACGGCGAATGGCGTGCGCGCCGTATGGGGTACATCCTTTCCGATCGGAAAGCTTATTTACACCATGAGGGTCGAGGCGGTCGAACTGGAGGAGTACGGGCTGGAGTACTTCTATGATGAGTTGGGGCTGCCTCGGCCCAGCGATGGCGCTGGTCTGTTATTCAAGTTCGACAACTCGGAGAACGAGCTTGAGGAGGGCGCCGCCTACCGGCGGCTGTCTCGCGATAAGAGGCTGTCCATGAAGGAATTCCTTGAACTGGAACGTTTCCTGGTGGGTGGTGTTTTGCGCTACATGGAGGATAACGGTCCTCCGATGATCGTTGGCGTTCCTAATGACTCAAAGCTGGAACGCTGGTACAGTCACCTTGCAACGCGTGTCAACCAACCTGATTTTTGTGTTGAGATGCGTCGGACTGGTTTTCACCCTCGCAGGGTGGCTCTTGTTCGTAGGAGATAGAAATGGGCATCAACATACGCTTTAGCGACGCCAAGAGTGATCTGATGGAGCATATCACCATCAGCCGCGAAGAACATGAGCGGAGCCTGCGCGATCAAATCCGTGCTGGCAAGATGTCCATGCTTGACTATCTTACGCAGTACAAGGGATTTCGCAAGGAACACGCTGAGAAACTGCTCCCGAGCTTCGAGAAGATCATTTTTGGAGTCTAGAGACTCGTGGCGGTATTCCTTCCGCTTTTCGACATATAAAGCGCCCCTTTTGACATGCTCAAGGGGCGCTTTTGTTTTTGCTTCCGCCGACGATGCGCGTCAGCATATGGAGTCAGCCGCTCACGGCGCCGTGATGGCTAGTCTCCCTGCCTCTACTCCTCTCCGCCCACATAATCCCGGTGATAGCGCCGGCCGAGCGAGGTCAGCACTTCGTAGCCGATGGTCCCGGCCTCATCCGCCACCGTGTCGACCGGGCGGTTGGGGCCGATCAGCTCGACCATGCGGCCGGCATGCGCCACCGACTCCGGCAGGCCGGTGATGTCGATGGTGATGAGGTCCATGGAGATCCGCCCGACGATCGGCGCGGCGACGCCATCCACGAAGACATGCCCCTTGCCGCTCAGCGAACGCAGATAGCCGTCGGCATAGCCGACGCCGATGGTGGCGATCCGCGCCGGTCCCGTCACCTTGTGGGCGGCGCCATAGCCGACGGTCATCGGCGCCGCGCAGTTGCGCACCTGAAGCAGCCGCGCGTCCAGCCGCACCGTGCCCTGCATCGGGTTGGGCAGATGCGGCGTCGGGTTGACGCCATAGAGCGCGCAGCCCGGCCGGGCGAGGTCGAAATGATGGTCCTTGCCGTGGAAGATGCCGGACGAGTTGGTGAAGCTCGCCTTCGCCTTCGGCAGCCGGGCAAGTGCCGCGCGGAAGCGCTCCCGCTGCTCCCCGGTCATCGGGTTGTCGAACTCGTCGGCGCAGGCGAGGTGCGTCATCCAATAGCGGACGTCGATCCCCTCCAGCCACTCCGGATGGCCGGCCAGCTCGTCCAGCTCGTCGGGGCCGAGGCCCAGCCGGTTCATGCCGGTGTCGATGTGGATCACCGCCGGCAGCACCTCGCCGCGCGCCGCCGCGAAGGCCCGCCACGCCGCGATCTCGCCCAGATGGTTCAGCACCGGCAGGATGCGCTCGGCGATGAACTCCCCCTCATACCCGGGCGGCAGGCCGCCCAGCGAGAACACCTGCGCCTCGGGCGCCACCGGCTCCAGCGCGCGGCGGACGGCGAGAGCCTCCTCCAACTGGGCGACGACGAAGGTCCGGCAGCCGGCGGCGGCCAGGGCCGGCACCACCCGCGCCACCCCCAGCCCATAGGCGTCGGCCTTGACCACGGCGGAACAGTCCGCCGGAGCCACGCGGTCGCGCAGCTGAGTCCAATTGGCGACGACGGCGCCGAGATCCACGGTAAGGATGGCGCCGGCGCGCGGGGTCTGGTCGCTCGTCACTCTGGTCACTCGTCGGTCTGGTGGTGCTGGTCGAGATCGCCGAACTTGGTGAACTGGCCGTCGAAGTAGAGACGGACGGTGCCGATCGGACCGTGACGCTGCTTGGCGATGATCACCTCGGCGGTGTTGTGCACCTCGCCCAGGCGCTGCTGCCAGCGCTGATAGCGGTCGTTGAACTTGTCGTCGCTCTCGTCGGGCCGGCGCGAGGGCTCGGCGCGCTCAAGATAATACTGTTCACGGAAAACGAACATCACGACGTCGGCGTCCTGCTCGATCGAGCCCGATTCGCGAAGATCGGCCAGCTGCGGACGCTTGTCCTCGCGCAGTTCCACGGCGCGGCTCAGCTGCGACAGCGCCACCACCGGCACGTCCAGCTCCTTGGCGATGGCCTTCAGGCCGCGGGTGATCTCCGAGATTTCCTGCACCCGGTTCTCCGACCCGCGCGAGGACGAACCGCGCAGCAGCTGGAGATAGTCGACCACCACCATGCTGAGTCCCGAGGTCCGCTTCAGCCGGCGGCAGCGGGTGCGCACGGCGGCGACCGACAGGGCCGGCGTGTCGTCGACATAGAAGGGGCAGCGCGCCAGATCCTGGCTGGCCTGGACGAATTTGGGGAAGTCGGTGTCGCGGATCTCGCCGCGGCGGATCTTGTCGCCGGGCACCTGCACCTCGTCGGCGAGGATACGGGTTGCCAGCTGTTCCGCCGACATTTCCAGCGAGAAGAAACCGACCACGCCGCCTTCCTGCCCGCTGGAGCGCATGTGCGCCTTGGCGGCGTTGAAGGCGATGTTGGTGGCCAGCGCCGTCTTGCCCATCGAGGGGCGGCCGGCGAGGATGATGAGGTCCGACGGGTGCAGGCCGCCCAGCTTGCGGTCGATGTCGATCAGGCCGGTGGTGACGCCGGTGACGTGGCTGGAGCGGCGGAAGGCCACCTCCGCCGTGGCGATGGCGTGCTTGACCGACTCGCCGAAGGCCACGAAGCCGCCCTGCACGTCGCCGGTGGAGGCGAGGTCGAACAGCTGCTTCTCCGCCTCGCCGATCTGGTCCAGCGCGGTGATGTCGAGGTCGTGGCGGTACGCCTCGTTCACCATGTCGGTGCCGACCTCGATCAGCTGCCGGCGGATGAACAGGTCGTGGATGGTCTTGCCGTAATCGCCGGCATTGACCACCGTCACCACGTTGGCCGCCAGTTCGGCCAGATAGGCGCTGCCGCCCTCCACCGCCAGTTCGGGATCGTTGTCGAACAGCGACTTCAGGGTGACCGGATTCGCGATCTGGCCGCGGTCGATCATCTTGGTGATGGCGGCGAAGATGCGCTGGTGGGCCGGGTCGTAGAAATGCTCCGGCCGCAGGAACTCGCCGACCTTCTCATAGGCCTTGTTGTTGACCAGGATCGCGCCCAGCAGCGCCTGCTCCGCCTCCTCGTTGTTGGGGGGCGTGCGGTACTCGGCCGTCGGCTTGACCGCGGCGGAGGGGCGGGGATCGAACAGCGATGAGGTCTGGTTGCTCATGACGGACACAGTATCAGAAACAGAACGCGAACGCTTGGTGAAGGGCGGAAGGCTCTCCACAAAAGCTGTGCACAGAAGTTATCCACAAGCTGGGAAGTCTGGGGATAACCGTGGGAAGGGCTTTGAAGATGCCTCAGAGCTTGCGGGGCTGGACCGGCTGGGCGGCGTCCGGCAACGCCTCCAGCGCCTGGAACACGCCGTCGATGTGGTCGGCGACGCGGTAGAGGGCGGAGCGGTCGATGCGGGCGAAGCCCTGGGCCACCATGTGGTCGATCAGCCCGAGCAGCGGGCGCCAGTAGCCGTCGACGTCGGCGATGACGATCGGCTTGTCGTGCAGTTGCAGCTGCTTCCAGGTCAGGATCTCGAAGGCCTCGTCCAGCGTGCCCAGCCCGCCCGGCAGGATGACGAAGGCGTCCGACCGCTCCACCATCATGCGCTTGCGGGTGTGCATGCTGTCGACGACATGCAGCTCGGTCAGGCCGGTGTGCTCGACCTCGGCCGACTGGATGTGTTCCGGGATGATGCCGACCACCTCGCCGCCGGCGGCGATGGCGGCGTCGGCGGCGATCCCCATCAGCCCGACCCGGCCGCCGCCATAGACCATGCGGATGCCGCGCCGCGCCAGCCCGTCGCCCAGCGCGTGGGCGGCGTCCTTGTGGACATCGGCGACACGGGCGGAGGCGCCGCAATAGACGCAGACGGACGACAGGCTCTTCATCGCGGGTCACCCCTTTCTCACCACCGCCATCCAAGGGAGGCGGGGCCTTGTAAAAATCTGGCGAATGCCATGGAATATCGGGTGGGGCCGGCGCGTCAACAGCGGCACAAGCACCGTTAAGCCACGGCATCATCGGGAGGGACCACATGAGCAACCGGGTCGTCAATGTTCTTGCGGCGGCATCCGTCGCCGGTCTGATGTTCACGCTGTTCGGCATGTCGGCGGGCGCCGCCGGCGCCGCCGATCCGGCCGAGCAGGTCAAGGAGCGGCAACAGACCATGAAGAAGCTGGGCGGCGGCATGGGCGCCGTCGCCAAGTTCGTGAAGAACGAGGGCGGCACCGCCGAGGACGCGGCCAAGGGCGCGGAAGCCGTGCTGGCGGTGTCCAAGATGGACCCGAAGAAGGTCTTCCCCGAGGGCACCGCCGTCGGCGTGGGCGACAGCGCCGCCAAGCCGGAGCTGTGGAAGAACTGGGCCGAGACGCAGAAATACTGGAGCGCCGTCCAGCCGGCGGCCGAGAAGCTCGACGCCGCCATCAAGACCGGCGACCGCGCGCAGATCGCCCAGGCGCTCGGCGCCACCTCCAAGACCTGCGGGAGCTGCCACGAGGACTTCCGCGTCAAGAAGAACTGACCGGTGCGGCGCGTCCTGACCGCCGCCGCCCTGCTGCTGCCGCTCGCCTTCGCGGGCGGCAGCGCGCGTGCCGCCGGCGAGGCTCCTCCGAACGGCGCGGCGAACGATGCGGTCGGCCGGGGCGCCTACATCTTCAACGCCGCCGGCTGCCTCGGCTGCCACACCGACGAGAAGGGCGGCGGCAAGCCGCTGGCCGGCGGCCGGGCGCTGGTGACTCCCTTCGGCACCTTCTACACCCCCAACATCACCGCGGATCCGGTGAACGGCATCGGCCGCTGGAGCGATGCCGACTTCATCCGCGCCGTCCGCGAGGGCGTGCGGCCGGACGGTGCCGCGCTGTTCCCGGCCTTTCCCTATGCCAGCTACACGCGGATGACCGACCGCGACCTGCTGGATCTGAAGGCATATCTGCTCAGCCTGCCGGCGGCTCCGACCGCCAACAGGCCGCACGACCTGTCGCCGCCCTTCTCCTGGCGCTTCATGGTGCCGGTCTGGCAGTGGATGTACCTGACCCCCGGTCCGGTGCCCGATGACCCCGCCAAACCGCCAGCCTGGAACCGCGGGCGTTATCTGGTCGATGCGCTGGGCCATTGCGCCGAATGCCACAGCCCGCGCACCCAGCTCGGCGGGCTCGATTCCGATCGCTATCTCGCCGGCAATCCGCAGGGCCCCGACAACGACAAGGTGCCGGGCATCACCGGCTCCAAGACCAAGGGCAAGGGGATCGGCGGCTGGTCGGACGGCGATCTTGCGCTGTTCCTGGAGGCCGGCCTGACCCCGGACGGCGATGTCGCCGGCGGAGCCATGGGCGAGGTGGTGCGCAACACCACGTCGAAGCTGACCGCCGACGACCGCGCCGCCATCATCGCCTATCTGAGGACGGTTCCGGCCAAGGAGTGATACCGGGTCCGGAAAGTCCTGACTTTCCGGACCCGGTATCGGCCGCGACCGCGGGCGCGCGCCGATGGGTGCGAAGCCTGCGTGGCGTATGAACGCAGCGGTCAGAATTTTTCTGACCGCGTATGAGGTCTGCCGGCAACAGGCGCCGATTTGGTGCGGAATTCTGATCCGTTGGGGCAATCGAGCCCGTTTGGCGGATGGTTTCGCGCCAACGGCGCCATTCTTTTGCGACCTGTCCTTCTGCTATAGTCAGTCATCCCGCCAGTGTGGCGGGCCGCCGGATGGGTGCTCAGGTGAAACGAAACGCGTTGTTCGCAGCTTTGGGCGTGGCTCTGATGGGCGGAGCGGCGGCGATCGCCCTGTGGCCTGCCGGCAAACCGGCCGATAAGCCGGCGAGTGGGCCGGTGACCCTGGCCTCCGCTCCTGCTGCTGTTCCGGCCGCGGCCCCGATTGCGCCCCAGTCTGCCGCTTCCCAATCTGCGGCTTCCCAGTCTGCGGCTTCCCAGTCTGCCGCCGCACCGGCGCAGCCCGCCGCCAAGCCGGAACCGGCGAAGGAACCGGCCAAGCCGGCCGCTCCCAGCTTCGACGTGGTGCGGGTGGCGCCGGACGGGGCGACGGTGATGGCCGGCCGCGCCGCGCCGGGGGCCGAGGTGACGGTCACCGACGGCGGCAGCACGGTCGCCTCGGCCAAGGCCGACCAGCGCGGCGAATGGGTGATGCTGCCCGACAGGCCGCTGGCGCCCGGCACCCGCGAACTGAACCTGACCGAAACCCGCCCCGGTGCCGATGCGCCGCTGCCCGCCGACAAGGTGGTCGTGGTGATGGTGCCCGAACCGGCGGTGAAGCCCGCACCCGAGTCGCCCGCCGTACCCGCTTCGGCGCCGCCCGTTTCGGCACCGGCTGCGCCGGCATTGACCGCTCCGGTCGCCGTGGCGGTGCCGCGCGACGGGCTGGCCGGCGCGGCGCCGGCCATGGGCGGCAGTTCGATTCTCCAGGCGCCGCCGGTGCCCGACAACGGGGCGCCCGCGCCGCCGGGGGGCGTGTCGGTGGAGACGATGGACTATGATCCCGCCGGCCGGGTGGCGCTCGGCGGACGGGCGGCGCCCAACAGCGCGGTGCAGCTCTATCTCGACAACATCCTCGTCGGCAGCGCCCACAGCGACCCCAAGGGCAACTGGCGCCTGACCCCGGAAAAGCTGATCGACCCCGGCCTCTACACCCTGCGCGCCGATCAGGTCACGCTGTCGGGCAAGGTGACGGCGCGGGCCGAACTGCCGGTCCAGGTCTCCGCCATGCCGGCATCCGCCACCGACGGGCGCAACGTCGTCGTCCAGCCCGGCAACAGCCTGTGGCGGCTGGCCCGCCGCACCTATGGCGACGGCATGCTCTACACCACCATCTACACCGCCAACCGCGAGCAGATCCGCGACCCGGACATGATCTATCCCGGCCAGATCTTCACCCTGCCGCAGGTGAATTGAGGGGGCGCGTCCCCCCGCCGGGTACGATCAGTCCGCGGGCATCCGGCCGATGGCGGCCCAGCCGAGCGGGGTGAGGCGCAGCACCTCCGGCCCCTCGCCGGCCGGGTTCGGATCCAGCGTCACCAGTTCGCGGTTCTCGAACCAGGCCCAGCGCGCCACGTCGGCGGTGGTGCCGGGCCAGCCGTCGGCCAGCCGCTTCAGAACGTCGAGGTCGGCCGACGCGATGGGGAAGCGCGGCTTCGCCACCACCGGTTTCGCCGCGGGCGTCGCGGCGGCGGCGGCCGGCAACGGCGGGGCGTCGGTCCCGGCGCGGGCGCGGATCCAGTCGGTCTGATAGCTGCGCAGCCCCTGCTCCAGCTCCGTGCGCGCCGTCTCCACCGGGCAGCGCAGATAGGCGTCCAGCAACGCGTGCAGCGTCTTCGTCGCGTCGGTCATGTCGGTCACCAAACTCCAGCCATAAACGTCAAGGCCCCGGCGTCCGGCCGCTGCGCCATCACAGCCATCCCATCCGCCGGAAGCGGACATACAGCGCGGCGCAGACCACGGCGATCAGCGTCAGCACCGCCGGGTAGCCGTATCGCCAATGAAGCTCCGGCATATGCTCGAAGTTCATGCCGTACAGGCCGGCGACGGCCGTCGGCACGGCGAGGATGGCGGCCCAGGCGGCCAGCTTGCGCGTCACGTCGTTCTGCCGCGCGGAGGCCAGGATCATACTGGTTTCAAAGGCGAAGGACAGCACCTCGCGCAGCGAGCCGATCTGTTCGTTGACGCGGATCACATGGTCCTGCACGTCGCGGTAATAAGGGCGGATCGCCGGGTCGATCATCGGCAGGTCGAAACGCTCCAGCCGCGAGCAGACCTCCAGCAGGGGCGAGGCGTTGCGGCGCAGCCGCTCCAGATCGCGGCGAAGCTGGTGGATGCGTTCGATCTCCGCCGTGCTGGGTGGGCGGGCGATCAGCAGGGCGTCCAGCTCGTCCACCGTGGCGGCCATCTGGTCGAGCACCGGGAAGTAGCAGTCCACCACATAGTCCATGATGGTGTAGACGATGAAGTCCTCGCCATGCTTCAGCAGATGCGGCGCGCTTTCCGCCCGTGCCCGCACCGGCGAATAGCTGGTGGATGCGCCGTGCCGCACGGTGACGACATAGCCGCGCCCGGCGAAGACATGGGTCTCGCCCAACACCAGCTCGCCGTTTTCCAGCCGGGCGGTGCGCAGCACCATGAACAGGCTGTCGCCGTAGACGTCGAGCTTCGGCCGCTGGTGGGCGTGCAGGGCGTCCTCCACCGCCAGCTCATGCAGGCCGAACTGGCGCTTGACCTCCATCAGCAGCGCCTCGTCCGGCTCCCACAGGCCGATCCAGACGAAATGCCCGGCCTTGGCGGCCCAGGCGCCGGCCTCGGCGATCGGCAGGTCGGCGACGCGGCGGCCGTCGCAATAGGCGGCGCTCGCCACCACGGCGGCATGGGCGTTATCGGGGGCGGAGCTGGAGGCGGGGACGGGTTCGGGCGGCAGCGTCATGGAAGGGAGAACCGGGCAGGGGGCGGCAGGTCGGCGCCACTCTAAAGAGGTTCCCCGGCAGCGTCGACCGATCCGCCGCGACCGCTCGGGCGGACTGGCGGTCTGGCGCGTTGTCACCGTCAAGGATCAGCTTGCGATGCGGAGGGAAAGGCGATGTTCGAAGCGGCGACGCGCGGGATGTATCTTCTGGCGGCGGTGACGCTCAGCCTGTTCGCCCTGCTGTTCATCGGCCTGTCCGCCCTGACGGTGGTGGAAGGGGTGGTGGCGCTGGACAGCGCCGTCCTGACCTCCACCATGCTGGACGGGGTGGGGATGATCGTGCTGGCCATCGCCGTGTTCGAGATCGCCAAATACCTCTACGAGGAGGAGATCGTCCGCGAACGCGAGCTGCGCCGCGCCGACGAGGCCCGCCGCACCCTGACCAAGTTCCTGACCACCATCATCATCGCCGCCAGCCTGGAGGGGCTGGTCCTGGTGTTCGAGGCGCGCACCAGCGAGATCTCCGCCATCATCTATCCGGTGATGCTGCTGGGCGTGGTCACGCTGCTGGTGGTCGGGCTGGGCGCCTTCCAATGGCTGGCCCGCCGGGCCGAAAGCATTCCTGTCGACCCCCGGGTTTCGGAAGCGGACGAGGGGGAGGAGGACAAGCGGCCGGAGCTTTAACCGCGGTCTGCCTTTTGCCATGCCGCCCTTTGCCATGATTGACCCGGCCGTGCCGCCTGCGCCAAGCTTGCCGCTGTTCAAGGTGGTAGAGGGAGATGGGGCATGGCCCGCAATACGGGCAACTACACGGCCGTCTACGGCTTTCCCGAATCGGCGGACGCCGCGCGCCGTCTGGCCCAGGTGCTGGACATTCCCTGCCACATCGCCGAGCTGCACCGCTTCCCCGACGGCGAAAGCCTGGTCCGCCTGCCGGAGCCGGTGGAGCGCGCCATCGTCTACCGCTCGCTCGACCGGCCGAACGACAAGCTGGTCGAACTGACGCTCGCCGCCTCGGTCCTGCGGCGCCAGGGGGCGACCGACCTCTGCCTCGTCGCGCCCTACATGGCCTACATGCGCCAGGACGCCATCTTCAGGCCGGGCGAGCCGGTCAGCCAGACGGTGGTCGGCGACTGGCTCGGCCGCTGCTTCGATTCCTTCGTCTGTGTCGAGCCGCATCTGCACCGCACCCACACGCTGGACGAGGTGTTCGTCGGCCGACCCTCCATCGCGCTGAGCGGGGCGGCGCCGATCGCCGACCATCTGCGGGCGAACGGCGTGGCGTCCGGCACCGTCATCGTCGGTCCGGACGAGGAATCCGCCCCGCTGGTCGAGGCGGTGGCCGGTCCGCTCGGCCTGACCGGCATCGTCGGCCGCAAGGAGCGGCGCGGCGACCGCGACGTGACGGTGGCGCTGCCGCCCGATGCGCCGATCCACGGCCGGCCGGTGGTGATCGTCGACGACGTCATCAGCTCCGGCGAGACGATCTTCTCCTGCGCCCGCGCGGCGCGGACGCTGGGGGCCAGCCGGGTGCAGGTCTACGGCGTCCATGCCCTGTTCAGCGACATCGTCGCCGAACGTTTCCTGGCGGAAGGGTTGGGCGCGCCGCTGTCCTGCGACGGCGTGCCGCATCCGTCCAATGCCCTGTCCTTGGGCGACCTTCTGGCCGACGCGATCAGGGCACTTTGTGCGCCCTGATCGGCTCAAGGGAAGCATTGGCATAGGGAGAAGGCCCTCCGGCGCAGCAAACAGAAAGTATCCGCGACAGAGTATTGGTTGTGTGTGGATTGTTCCAAATCCCGCATTTATTTTGTCAGTATCGGCCCCAGGTTGTCAGAGGCGGCAATTTGCCGTACAGTTCTTTCAATCTTGACGGGTGGTGCGGGAATGATCTTGCGCCACGAATGGCATGATGGATGAAAGAATGATTGGTGGCGCTGGCCGGCGGATGGATGCGGATGCTTTCGGACTGGGGCGGGAAGAGCTGGGATTGCTGGCCGGCGTCGGCCGGTTTGCGGAAGACCGCCTGCCTGCGCTGGCCGGCCGTTTTCTCGCCCATGCGGCCCTGGACGTCGAGCCGCAGCCCGACCTCGCCCGCCTGCAACGGGATCTGCAACGGGATCTGGCCGACCACTGGCGCCGGATGTTCCAGGATGCCGGAGGTCCGCAGCATGCCGAACGCTGCCGCGCCCTGGGCGATGGCTTCGGCCGCAGCGGTCTGACGCCGGCCGGCTGCACCGCCGCCTACGGCCTCATGCTCGGCGATCTGCTGGCCTTGGTTCATGACGCCCTGTTCTGGCGTCGGGCGACGGCGCGCCGTTCCGCCGCCGCCGTGGCGCATGCGGTGGCCTGCGACCTCGGCCGCACGCTTGCCGGTTTCGGCCCGCCGGCCGGCGCCGCGTTCCAGGGCGCGGAGTTCGGGCAGCTCGCCGGACAGCTGATGGACCGGACCGTCGATGCCGCCATCGCCATCAACGATTCCGCGGTCGCGACCGCCCAGATGGTCGGTCAGCTGCGGGCGGTGGACCAGGAGGCCCAGGGCATCGCCGCGGCGACCGAGGAGACGGTCACCGGCATCCAGGAGATCGGCCAGCGCACCCGCGGCATCGCCGATCAGGCCGCCGACGTCCAGGCGGTGACGGCGGAGGGCGGCCGCACCGTCGACGATGCGGTCAGGCGCATGCAGGAGATCGCCGGGGCGGTGGATGGAGCCGCCAGACGCGTCGGCGAGCTGGCCACCGCCTCCGAACGCATCGCGGAGATCGTCTCCACCATCGAAGCCATCGCCAAGCAGACCAATCTGCTGGCGCTGAACGCCACCATCGAGGCGGCACGGGCGGGCGAGGCCGGCAAGGGCTTCGCGGTCGTGGCCAGCGAGGTCAAGAACCTCTCCAACCAGACCGCCCGCGCCACGGAGGACATCCGCCTGCGCATCGACGCGCTGAAGGCGGAGATGAGCGCCATCGTCACGTCGATGGAGGACGGGACGCGCGCCGTCGATGCCGGACAGCGCGCGATCCGCGCCGTCAGCGAAAGCATGGCCGACATCGGCGGCCAGATCGGCCTCAACCGGCAGCGCATGGCCGACATCGCCGGCATCCTGACCCAGCAGTCCGCCGCCGCCAACGAGGTCGCGTCCGGCACCGCGCGGATTGCCGAAAGCAGCGCCGCCAACAGTGCGGCGATCCTGCGCAGCGTCCAGGCGACGCGCAGTGTCGAAAGCATGCTGGGCAGCCAGCTGTCGCTGCTGATGGAGCAGGACGTGCCGGGCAAGATCATCAAGATCGCCAAGGTCGACCACGTCATCTGGAAGAAGCGGCTGGCCGACATGCTGGTCGGGCTGGAGACCCTGCGTCCGGACGAGTTGGCGAGCCACGAGGCCTGCCGGCTGGGCAAATGGTATTACGGACCGTCGTCGATGGCCTACCGCGCCCATTCGGCCTTCGTCCGGCTGGAGACGCCGCATCGCAGCGTCCACGATCACGGCAAGGCCGCCGCCCGCGCCTTCGCCGACGGTGACATGGGCCGTGCGCTCGCCGAGGTGGCGGAGGTCGAACGGTCTTCCCGGGAGGTCATCGCCCTGCTCGACGAACTCGACAAGGCCGGACTGTCGGGCGGTGCGACACCGGTCTCCGCCGTGGGGTTCTGATCCGGCATCCGGGCCGATCCGGAGGCCCGGACCCGCTGGTAACACTAACGATCGGGGCAGGATCTGGTGTAGGCTGGACCGAGGGCGCCGTTGTTGGCGTGCCGATCATCATGACGCGGCGGATGCCGTGTTCCTGGCGCGTGGGAGCGGTCCGTTGAGCGGAGGCGTGTGATGTCGAAGGTGACGGACGTCGTGCTTCGGATGGCCCGCAAGCTGACCGAGGACATCGCCGCTCTGGCCCGCCTGCGCGCCGCCGGCAAGCCGAAGACCTTTCCGCGATTCCGCGAGATCCGGGCGGCCTATCTCGACATCCAGGGCCTGATCTTCTCGATCCAGGAAAGGCTGGATGTCGCCGGCAAGGAGCTGCCGTCCAATTTTCCGCAATGGGTGCTCCGGCAGAAGCTGAGCGCCATCGCCATCTTCACCGACATCAGCCATTCCTTCGTCAGCGATCCGCCGCTGGCGCTGACCGCCTCGCTCGGGGCCTTCGACGTGCTGGTGGCCGAGCAGAAGGCCTTCAACGAGACGCTGCACACCTTCGACACAATGCTGATGGAAGCCGGCATCGACGACAGGATGGCCGACGAGCTGGATGCCACCCGCAGCAAGATCGAGCAGATCCTCGGCATGATCGAACAGCTGCTGCTGACCAGCCCGAAGATCCTAGAGGAGTTCTGATGCCGGAGCCGGCCGCCGATTCCAAAGCGGACAGACCGCCGGCCGCGGGCCCGGACTCAGCAATTCGCCGCCTCTTCCGCCTTCTCAATCCGCCGGTGTCCGTTCCCCTCCTGGCCCTGATCGTCGGTGCCGGCCTGTCAGCGCTGGCCATGCTCCAGTCGGAGCGCCTGCTGAATCGCGAGGAGGCGCACCGGTTTTCCACGCGGGTCGAGGAAATCCACGGCCAGCTGGCCGACCGCATCCGCGTGTACGAGCAGGTGGCGCGCAGCGCCGCCTCGCTGGTGATGACCTTTCCCGACCTGCACTGGACGGCGTGGAACCGCTTCGTCGAGGCGCTGGACATGCCGCAGCGCTATCCCGGCATCATCTCCATCGCCTATGCCCGCGCCGTCGCGGCCGACCGGGCCGGCGATCTGGTGTCGTCGATGCGGGCGGCCGGCCTGTCGACCTTTCGCATCTGGCCGGAGACGGCCGGGGCGGAGCGTGTGGTCAACATCTTCAACGCCCCGGTCAACGAGGCGAATGTGCGGGCCATCGGTTTCGACCTGATGTCGGAGGCGGCCCGGCGGTCGACCGTCGAGCGCGCGCGCGACAGCGGCGAGCCGGCCGCCACCCGCGCCATCACCCTGAAGATCGACGAGGCGGCGGGGGCCAGGCCCGCCTTCATCCTCTTTCAGGCGACCTACCGCGGCGATCCCCTGCCGCCGTCGCTGGAGGCGCGGCGGGCGTCCTTCACCGGCGTGGTGCTGACCCCGGTCAGGATCGGCCCGCTGGTGGACGGGCTGATCGACGGCCAGCGGGCCGCCACCCGGACCGCCACCCAAATCGACGCCCGCCCCGATGCCCGCCCCGATGCCCGGGCCGACATCGGCATCGAGCTCTACGATGTGCCGCCGGCGGAGGCCGGATTTCCGCTGTACCGCAGTCCCCGCCCGCTGGACGCCGCGCCCGCCCTCAGCCTGATCCGTGAACTGCCGGTCGGCGGGCGCATCTGGACCGTCCGCTACGACAGCCTGCCCGACGGGCTGGTCACCGCGCAGGACTGGGTGCCCGGCGCCCTGCTGGCCGGCGGCCTCGCGCTCAGCATCGCGCTGTCGCTGGTCCTGCGCATGGTGCTGGCGACCCATTCCCGCGCGGTGGAGCTGGCTGGCGAGATGACCGCCTCGCTCCGCCTGCAGGAGGCGGAACGGCGGCAGCTGTTCACCCAGGCGCCGCTGGGCATCGCGCTGGTCGGCACCGACGGGCTGGTGATGGACTGCAACCCGGCCTTCGCCGCCGCCGCCGGCCTGCCGCGGCAGGATCTGCTGGGCGCCGACCTGCGGCTGCGCTTCGGCGACCAGTCCTCCGTCTTCGCGCTGGAGGCGGCGCTGCATGGCGAGAGCGGCAAGCTCGAATCCGACCAGCCCCTGCTGCTGGGCGGCCGGCGCAGCCATTTCAGCCTGCATTTCCAGCCGGTCACCGCCGAGGGGGTGCTGAAGTTCATCCTGACCTTCGCCGAGGACATCGGCGAGAAGCGCCGGGCCGAGCAGCACATCCAGTATCTCGCCCATTTCGACGCGCTGACCGGCCTGCCCAACCGCGTCCTGCTGTACGACCGCATCGCCCAGGCGCTGCGCGAGGGGCGGCGCGACGGCACCAGGGTGGCGGTGCTGTTCATCGACCTCGACCGCTTCAAGGTCATCAACGACAGCCTGGGCCACAGCTTCGGCGACGAGGTGCTGCGGTCGGTGGCGCGCCGGCTCCAGGCGGGCCTGCGGGAATGCGACACGGTCGGCCGGCTGGGCGGCGACGAGTTCCTGATCGTCGTCCGCCGGGTGGCGGAGCCGCTCGACGCCGCCCGCGTGGCGGAAAAGGTGGTGGCGCATCTGGCCAGCCCCTTCGCCGTCGGCGGCCAGAATTTCGTGGTGACGCCCAGCATCGGCATCAGCCTGTACCCCGACGACGCGGAGGATCCCGAAGGGCTGATCCGCTGCGCCGACATCGCCATGTACCATGCCAAGGAGCAGGGGCGGAACGGCTTCCGCTTCGTCACCAAGGAGATGGGCGCCAAGTCGCGCGAGCGCATGGATCTGGAGGGCAGCCTGCGCCAGGCGATCCGCGAGGGCGAGCTGTTCCTGGTCTATCAGCCGCAGGTCGACACCCTGACCGGCCGCATCGTCGGGCTGGAGGCGCTGGTCCGCTGGCGCCATCCCGACGAGGGTCTCATCCTGCCCGGCCGTTTCCTGCCGGTGGCGGAGGAGACCGGGCTGGTGCTGGCGATGGGCGACTGGGTGCTGTTCGAGGCCTGCGCCCAGATCCGGCGCTGGCGCGCCCGTTTCGACCTGTCGATCCCGGTGGCGGTCAACGTCTCCGGCGCCCAGTTCCGCGACGGGCAGCTGCCGGCCAAGGTCGCCCGCGCACTCGACGCCAACGGCCTGAGCGGGCCGGAGCTGGAGATCGAGGTGACGGAAAGCACCCTGATCGACGATATCGAGTCCGCGGCGGCGACCCTGACGGCCCTGAAGGAGCGCGGCGTGCTGATCGCGCTGGACGATTTCGGCACCGGCTATTCCAGCCTCAGCTACCTGCATCGGCTGCCGATCGACAAGCTGAAGATCGACCGCTCCTTCATCCACGATCTGTCGACCGGCGCCAGCGACGCCTCCGTCCCGCGCGCCATCGTCGGGCTGGGCCGCAGCCTGGGCCTGTCGGTGATCGCCGAGGGGGTGGAGACGCAGGAGCAGTTGCAGCTGCTGCGCGATCTCTCCTGCGAAAGCTACCAGGGCTTCCTGTTCAGCCGCCCCATCCCCGCCGAGGAGGTCGAGCGGCTGCTGGAGAAGCTGACGGTTGTGCAGTTCCCCGTGCAGCCCCCTGTTCAGCCCCCTGTTCAGCCGGTGTCGGCGGAGTAGCGGTCCGCCTCAGCCCGCCCATTCAGCCGGCCGGGGCGTAGGCCGGTTCCATGGCGAACGGAATGCCGGTCTCCGCCAGCGTCTTCAGGCGCGACAGGGTTTCCGGCCAGCCGGAGACGACAGCCTTGGACGTGGCGGTTTCGCCGTCGAACCCGTCATGGACCAGGGTTAGCTTGCAGGCATCGGTGCCGACCGGGGTGATCTCCCAGGTGACGCGCGACGGCTGATCCGCCGCCACCTCGGGCGACCAGCGGGCGTGGAAGCTCATGGTCAGGCGCTGCGGCGGTTCCAGCGCCAGGATCTCCCCGGCGATCACCGCGCGGTCGCCCATCAGGAACTCGATGCTGCCGCCGACCCGCCAGTCGGTGCGGGAGGTCATGTTGAAATGCTGGTAGAGCGGCGTCTTGGCGTCGTCGGTGATGATGTCCCACACCGCCTGCGCTGTGGCGCGGATATACAGCTCATAGACATGGCGCGGGGCGGATGGGTGTGAGGCGGATGGCGTCATCGGCATGGTCCTTTCCTCAAGCTGCGTCTTCAGATCGCTCATCGCCCGGACGAACGGCGCGGCGTAGCGCGAAATCCAGCGGTCGGCCACCAGCTGGAGCGGGGCCGGATTCAGGTAATGGTGCTTCTCCCGCCCCACCTTGCGGGTGGTGACGAGATGGGCGTCCTCCAGCACGCGCAGATGCTTCATCACGCCGAAGCGCGTCATCCGCATGTCCTGCGGCAGCTGCCGCTCCAGGTCGCCCAGCGTCCGCCCGTCCCGCTCGAACAGCAGGTCGAGCAGCCGGCGGCGGGCCGGGTGGGCCAGCGCAGCGAAGATGTCGTCCATGGCGGTGATAATAGGTGACTGAATGGTCACCTGTCAAGGCGCAGGCTTGGCGGTCGCAGGGCAACGACGTCAGGTTAAGACAGGCGCTTATAAGCCCTCTCCCCCCTGGGGAGAGGGTTGGGTGAGGGGGCAGCGCGGGCAGAATGACCGCGCCAGGGGATTGCCAAGGGGCAGTATGCCCCTTGGCGGCGCGCAAAGCGCGCCGGCCCCCTCACCCTCTCTACGCCTCCGGCATGGGTCCCCTCCCTCTCCCCAAGGAAGAGAGGGCCTATCGCCGAGACCGTTAACCTGATTTCGTTGCCCCGGCTTACCGCTGAGGCTGTGCCGTTGGCCCGTCCCGGAATCGATATCGCTGCCGGAGAGGATGACGGCTCCGCAGCCGCAGCCGCTGTCGGTGGAGGGATGGGCGGAGCCATGGCCGTCATCGGGAACCGGAGGTCAGTTCCCCAACCCCCGTCAGCTTGAACGCTCCCTTCCCCGGAAGGGAGATCCGCAGTTCCAACTCCCCTCCCGCCGCCTCGACGAAGCGGCGCAGGGTGGACAGATACAGGTCGGTCCGCTTCTCGATCTGGTGGATGGTCGGCTGCTTCACATTCAGGGCTTCGGCCACCTGCCCCTGGGTCAGTTCCGCAAGCCGGCGCAACTCCGCAAGCCCGTCGATCTCGGCCAGCATCTCGGAAGCCCGCGCCTCCACTGCGGCGCGTTCGCTGTCGGTCATCCCGGAGAGGATTTGGTCGAACGGAATCGTCGCCGTCATGGTTCGGCTCCTTTCAGATCGGAGAGATGTAGGGGTAGGGAGCAACGGTGCAGAAAACTGACATAAGGGCCTTGGGCATTGGAAAACCTGTGTTTCCCGACAGGGGCCGGGAGCCATCAAAGGATGGCCCAAGAATAGCATCGCGAGCTCGGCGAGGCATGGTGGGACGTGCAGACGCTCCTCTTTCGTGCGGGGATGCCCGAAGCTGAACGGGAGGCCATAAGCGCGCTCTTGCCCGGATCGAGGCCGTGCGAGAGGATATGCGACGGCACGATTAACGCAGGGGACGGCCATGGAGATCGTCGGGACGGAGTACCCTTTCCCCATGGGAGCCGTCGAGCCCCACGCTCATGCCCTGCGGCAGCCTCCCGAAAGCCAGTTGCTCTATAAAATCATGAGCGCTCAAAATTTCGTTCGCTCGATAAGCGGGAATTATCTCCACTTCCAACGAGCGGACACGTACGGAGATGACAAGAGCGACGGAGAACAATTGCCGCTTGATAGGCCGTTTAACGAAGGGCCGCGTTTCGAGAAATCACCTGAATATTCGGCAGCGAGATACTATGATGAATCCCGAAGCCGATCCTACGCGTGTTGCTTCTCGCTCGAGTATACCCCATATATTTGGCAGAATTACGGAAACGGCGACGCGAACGGGAAGATATGCATCGAATTCAATTTCGGCAAGTTGAGAAAATACCTCAATGGAGTGGTTGAAAGCTCAATCAATAGCGGGACGCTCATGCTTGGGGAAATCCGGTGCAAGCAGATTTTCTCGATAAACTATGGGATCGTGGAGTACGTGGACAGGGAATCGCACCGGAATAACGAAACTGTCCTCCCTAATCCAGAATCCTATTTGTTTCTGAAGGATAAGAGGTACAAAGACGAGAAGGAATTGAGGATATCCCTTTCTGCGATAGGTGTTGGTAAGTTTGAATGCAACCCTGGAGTTCCTCTTGTGTTCCCGGCCGGCTTGCCCCTTCAATTGGAGTTCAAGAAAGCGATCGATGCCGGAATAATCGTCCGCATCATCGTCTCGTCGGACGCCAACCGAGCTTATATTGGCGAAGCGCTTGAGAGAATCGGGGTGCGCATGAAGATCGACGAAGGCGAGTAAGCGGGCCGTGCAGCAACAGAACAGTAAATTCGATTCAGTGCCAGACTTGCTGGCGCAAACATTGGAAAACATGTGTTTTCCGACAGGCGTTGCGAGCCGCCTCACGTCCCGTTTCAACACCCTGGGTTCATAAGCAGTAAATCTTGTCGGAATGGTTGTCTGTACGAAATCGGCTTCAGCGGGGTTTTCCGTGCAGCCGACCATTTCTTATGTCGGTTTCATATTCCGTTGCTCCCCGACCTCCGCGTACGTCATAGCGGACATCGGCGGAGGCGATCAGCGAGGCATGGAAGCGCTTCTCCGACACACCGCTCTTGTCGCCGGCAACCAGCATGACGGCGTTGCGCTTCGGGTCGAAGGCAAAGGCAACCCGCCACACACCGCCATTCGATCTGAACCGCAGCTCCGTCATGTTGGCCTGCTTGGAGCCGTTGAGCGTATCGACTTGCGGCCGGCGGAGCGCCGGGCTGTACCCTCCCAACTTCCTGGCGACCGTGCGCGTCACCTCAAGTGCCGGCTGTTGCCCATATGAACCCTGGCGAGGCAGATCATCGTCGCATAGCCTGTGCCGCCTCGCGGACTCCTTGCGCCACCTTCATTAGAGCCTCGTCCTGATTTTCCCAGGACGTGACTGGCTTGGCATCAGTGGGTAATGCCTGCAGCTTGCCGAATGGCAATTCAGTCCAGAGACAATGGCGTAGAATTACGGGGATGACTGTTGCCTTCTTAGCGGCATGTCGTTCGAGTGCCCTTTTAAGTTCATTGGTATAGCAATAATCGGAGGCAATGAAATCAGATGAAATTAGTAGAATAACAAGCTCAGACCTCGCAAGCTTAGAAATTATTGTGCTCTCCCATTCGTTGCCGGGTTTTATTTCCTGATCATGCCAATCATTGATAAGACCAAGGCGCTTGAGTGGTGCCATGTGATTGAGCAATTCGGTCTTTATCTTGGAGTCGGCGTGACTGTACGAGATAAATGCGTTGACCGGTTTAGTCAGGGATGTCTCAGGTGATTCATCCACTAGTTCTTTAGTGCCGCCCATAAGCTCAAGCGATCCTCCTACGCCGCCTACAACCCCTTTGATAACGCCTGCATCAATTAGTTGACGACGAGTTTTATCGTAACGATCGTCAGCCCAAGCCAATGCGTCTTTCAACGCCTTACTCGAAACCTTGACCGGCGGATCACCCGCCATATAGGTCAGTCGATCCAAAAAGATCTGATCGTTTGTGCGCCGTGCCACCTAAACCTCTTTGAGTTAGAAATAGCTTGAGCATTTGATCTTTGAGTGGAGCATTAGTCCAGCTTAAAATGCGTTTGGTTGTATCTATCGTGGGGGAATGGCCATGGAGTTTATGAAGCAGGAAAGGAGGTTGCATTCCCATAGCGTGTCGATGCATAGAATAGATCTGATTTAAGAACCTCAAGCAGGTGTGTTCTAAGAGCGAACCATGAAATTCTTGTCGGTATTCCAGCGCCACCTTGTCGCATACAGTTAAATTTCTGCTCATGGCGTAAGTTAGACGTTGAGTATCTGTCAAAGTGTTCCTTTGGCATCGTAGTGACTTTACAATCGGACCGCCCCCCAACAGACGACCCCATCCGCGATTTGGCAAAACCTCGCCTATAAGGAAAATTTTCCTGTAACCTCCCCCACAAGCCCCCGCACTTGTGGAGTTCCGCCATGCCCCTCGATCCCCGCAGCTTCACCAACGACCAGTTCCCCCGCTGGGCCGAAGAGCCGCCGACTCCCTCCGAAGGCTCGCTGGTCCCCGGTTCACAGTTCCATGAGGAGCAGTGGATCATGGCCGCCGGCATGCTGGCGCGCGGCAACAGCTTCCTTCAGGTCTCGCGCGCCATGGGGTGCAGCCGTACCACGCTGTGGCGGGCCTATTACGGCTCCAAGGATTTCCGTCACAGGGTGTGGTGGGAGCGACAGGCGTTGAACCGCGAGGCCGAACTGCGCCTCTCCTCGCTGCGCATCCTGGTGGCCGAGCAGATCGAGCGGCTGGTGTCCGCCGGCGATCCCGCCACCGTGCGCTGGCTGGCCGAACGGCTCGGCCTGTTCGCCGCCCTCGACCTGCCCACCGCCAAGCGGACCTCCCAACCCGATCCACAGCCCGACGATCAGCCGACCACCAGACCCGCCCCGAAGCCGACCCCGAAACCGGCTCCGAAGCCGGCCCCGAAACCGGAAGACCCGCCCGCCGTCACCGTCCCCGAACTGGATGACGACGCCATCCCCGGCGCCCTGCGCGAACGCCACCCGCCCAGCCCGGCGATGGTCGCCGCCGTCCTGGCCCAACCGGAGGCGGAGGGACCGAAGGGCGTCTTCCCCTATACCCTCAACCAGTATGAGGAATACCCCAACCTCCTCCCCGGCCCGGTTCCCCGCCGCGCCGCCGGTGCCTTCACCGGCCGGCGGTAGAGGAACATGCGCCGAAAACTGTTCCACGCCGTTCCATCCGCCGCTCCGCCACACGGTCGAGCCCCGATGCCGCCACCCTGACCGCGGGGCGGGCGCCGTCAGAACCGCACCCCGTCATCACCCCCCAGCAGCCCCATCGTCGCCAGCGCCATCACCTGCGCCGACTGGACCATGTCGTCGATGCCGACCCATTCGTCGGGCTGGTGGGCGAGGTCGAGGATGCCGGGGCCGTAGGCGATGCAGTCCTTCAACTGGCCGACGCGCACCACATGCTTCTGGTCATAGGTGCCGGGGGACACCACATGCTGCGCCGGGCGGCCCAGCACCGTCTCGATGGCGGCGGCCACCGCCCGCACCACCGGGGCGTCGGCGTCGGTCATCGTCGGCAGAAAGGCCAGCACCTCGCGCAGCTCGTAATCGAAGCCGGGGCGGCTGCGGCGCAGATCCTCCAGGATGGCGACGATCTCGCCGCGGACCGCCTCGGGGTCCTCCTCGATCAGATAGCGGCGGTCGATCACCATGCGGCAGCGGTCGGGCACCATCGGGCTGGGCAGCCCGTCATGGTCCTCGCGCTGGCCGCCATGGATGGCGTTGATGTTGATGGTGGATTGCCGCGCGCCCTCCGGCACCACCGGCATGTCGGTGCGCTTGGCGGCGAGGCGGGGGATCAGCTCGGTCTCGATCCGGTGCAGCACGGCGCCCATATGGCGCACCGCGCAATTGCCGAGGAAGGGCATCGAGCCGTGGGCGACGCGGCCCCTGGTCTCGATCTCCGCCCACCAGACGCCGCGGTGGCCGATGCAGACGCGGTCGACGTTCAGCGGCTCCGGGATGATGACGTGATCGACCCTGGGCCGGGAGAAATAGCCGAGCTTTGCCAGATGCCCGACCCCGCCATAGCCGCCGGACTCCTCGTCCACCGTGCCGGAGATCTCCAGGGCGCCGGCCGTCAGCAGCCCTTCCTCCAGCAGCGATTCCACGGCGATGATCGAGGCGGCGATGCCGCCCTTCATGTCACAGGCGCCGCGGCCATAGACCCGGCCGTCCTTCACCTCCCCGCCGAAGGGATCGACGGTCCAGCCCTGGCCGGCGGGCACCACGTCGATATGGCCGTTGAAATGGACGCAAGCGCCCGGCCGGGGCGCCTCGATGCGGGCGACGACGTTGGTGCGCGGATAGCGGTCGCTGTCGCCGGCCGCCCCCTCCGCCCGCACATACTCCACGGCGAAGCCGCGCGCCGCCAGCCGCCGGCCGATCAGCTCGGCGCAGTCGGTGTAGACGTCGCCGGGCGGGTTGACGGTGGGGATGCGGATCAGATCCTGCGTCAGCGCGACCAGATCGTCGCGCCGCGCCTCGATCCGGCGGAAAAGCTGTGTGGTTGCGGCATCGATGTCGGAACGCATGGCCTCTCCCGCGGCAAGGACCCCGCCAGTGTTGCCGCAAGCGGATGGTCCGTCCACCCCGCCTTTCGGGAAGCGGCCCTGTTGGCATGTCTGTTGTTGGTCTGTTGCAGCGCACTTTCCCGGACCGGCCGGGACCGTTACAGTCGCGGCGTCCTTCAGCGGAGAAGTTTCCCATGACCGTCACGCATCCCATCGGACTGAGCGCCCCGACCCTGGCCGACCCGGTGATCGCCGAGGCTGCGGCCCGCTTCGTCGCCGCCCGCCGCAGCGCGACCGGCCTTGCCGATTTCCCCGGCCCGCTGCCGGCCGACCTCGCCACCGCCTACGCCATCCAGGCGACGGCGACCGCCGCATGGCCCGACGCGGTCGCCGGCTGGAAGGTGGCGCGGGTGCCGCCGGCGCTGGAGGAGACGCTGGGCGCCATGCGCTACATCGGTCCGATCTTCGCCGGCACGGTGAAGACCGCCGACGGCGGCCCCTTGAGCTTTCCGGTCATTCCCGGCGGCTTCGGCGCGGTGGAGGCGGAGTTCGCCGTGCGCATCGCCGCCGACGCCCCCGCCGACAAGCTGGACTACAGCCCGGCGGAGGCCGCCGCCTTCATCGCCGCCGTCCATGCCGTCATCGAGGTGGCCGGCGGCCCGCTCGCCCCGGTCAATACCCTTGGGCCGACCGCCTCCACCGCGGTCTTCGGCAACAACACCGGCCTGATCCTCGGCGAGGAGATCGCGGGCGGCGTCGAGGGCGCCGACGCACTCAGGGCGGAAGTGCTGATCGACGGGCAGAGCGTCGGCGTCGGCAGCAGCGCCAAGCTGCCGGGCGGCATTGCCGCCGCGGTCGCCGTGGCTCTGGGCATGGCGGCCCGGCTGGGCCGGCCGCTGAAGGCCGGGCAGTGGGTCTCCACCGGCGCCCTGACCGGCGTGCACGCCATCGCCATCGGCCAGCAGGCGCGGATCGCCTTCACCGGCCTGGAGCCGATGTCCGGCACCGCCGTGGCGGCCGGAGCAGTTGCCTGACGATGGCTGGCGCAACCCAGGGTGTCGCTTTGTCCCAGTCCCGCCTGTCTTCCGAAGCCCCCGACGTCACGGCACAGCGCCTTCTGCCGCCGGTCCAGATGCTGGTCGGGCTCGGCCTTGCGGTGGCGGGGGTGGTCGCCTTCTCGTTCCGGCCGGTCATCATCAAGCTGGCCTACCGCTACAATGTCGATCCGGTCACCCTGATCATGCTCCGCATGGTCTTCGCGCTGCCCTTCTTCCTGGGCATGGCGCTGTGGCCGGGCATCAAGAAGGGAGCCGGGACGGGAGCGCGCGCGCCGATCGCCGGACGCGACCTCGTCCTGACGGTCGCGCTGGGCGTCACCGGCTATTACGCTGCCAGCTTCTGCGATTTCCTCGGGCTGCGGTATGTCTCGGCCGGGATGGGGCGGTTGCTGCTGTTCCTCTACCCGACCATCGTCGTGGTGTTGTCGGCCCTGTTCCTGGGCAAGCGGATCGGCCTGCGCGAGGTGGTGGCGCTGGTGGTCTCCTACGCCGGCGTCGCCCTGGTGGTTTGGTCGGAGATCGGGACCGGCCATCCCGACTTCATGACCGGGGCGGCGCTGGTCTTCATGGGCGCCTTCCTCTATTCGGTCTATCTGGTCGGCAGCAGCCGGGTGGTGCAGCGGATCGGCTCCATGCGCTTCACCGCCTATGCGATGACGGCGGCCTGCCTGTGCTGCATCCTTCAATTCCTGCTGCTGCGTCCCCTGTCGGCGCTCGATCTGCCGCTGCCGGTCTATGGGCTGTCGGCGGTGATGGCGGTGGTCTGCACCGTACTGCCGGTGCTGATGACGGCGGAGGCCTTGCGCCGGGTCGGCCCCAATCTGGTGGCGCTGTGCGGCGCCATCGGCCCGGTCGCCGCCGCCGTCTTCGGCTATCTGGTGCTGGCGGAGCCGATGGGCTGGCTGCAACTGGCCGGCGCCGCCCTGACCGTGGCCGGCGTGATGGTCATCTCGCTGTGGAGGACGGCCTGAGGCGGATTTCCCGTCTTGATGGGATATCTCGGGGAATAATCGGCCCCCCACCGCCGTCCCTGTCCAAACACCGGGAAAAGGGACAAGCAATGATGAATCACACCACCACCTACGACACCGGCGCCGGTGCCGCCACCGCCGGGCAGGATGCGCTGCTGCTGGCGGCCCGCGTCCTGCTGGGCGCCATCTTCGTGCAGAGCGGTTTCGGCAAGCTGATGGCGCTCGGCGGCTTCATCGCCGGGATGGAGAGCCAGGGCGTGCCGATGGCCGCCATCGTCGCCCCCCTCGGCGCGCTGGTCGAGGCGTTCGGCGGGCTCGCCATCGTGCTGGGCGCCTGGACCCGGCTGGCGGCGTTGTTGGTGGCCGCCTTCACCGTCGCCGCGACACTGATCGCCCACCGCTATTGGGAAGCGGCGCCCGACGCCATGAAGATGCAGCAGATCCAGTTCATGAAGAACCTCGCCATCATCGGCGGCTTCCTCTCGCTGGTCGCGTCGGGTGGCGGGCGCTTCAGCATCGACGGCTGGCGCGCCCGGCGCTGAACCGGGTTACGAATCGTACGCCATCAGCGAGACGCTGGGCACGTCGATCCGGTCGCGGCCGTTCAGGAAGGTCAGTTCCACCAGGAAGGCGGCGGCGCGGACGTCGGCGCCGACCTGGCGGAGCAGGTTGATCGCGGCGGCCATGGTGCCGCCGGTCGCCAGCAGGTCGTCCAGCACCACCACGCGCTGGCCGGGCTTCACCGCATCGGCCTGCACCTCGATGGTGTCGGTGCCGTATTCCAGATCATAGGAATGGGCGATCTTGTCGCCCGGCAGCTTGCCGTGCTTGCGTACCATGATGAACCCGATGCCCAGCGTCAGCGCCAGCGGGGCGGCGACCAGGAAGCCGCGCGATTCGATTCCGACCAGCAGGTCCGGTTTGTGGGGGCGCACCGCTTCGGCCAGCGCGTCGATCGCGGCCTTCCAGGCAGCACCATTCGCCAGCAATGGCGAGACATCGTAGAACAGGATGCCGGGCTTCGGGAAATCCGGGATGTCGCGGATATGGTCTTTGAAGTTCATCGGAGGTCTTGTCCGTAAAGAATGGCATGCCGGCGTGAATGGCCCGGTCCGCCCTTCGGCACTCTAACGGCTGACCACCCCGCCGCAAAGCCAGGATTGGACGCCGGGGCGATGCCGCCAAGCCCCGGATGAGCCGGATAAGCCAGATGGGGTTGACCATCCGGCGATGCTCCGCCACGTTCCAGACGCACCGGCCGGATGTACCGGTGGATGTGCGGATGCGTGCGGCGGAACCTGTGGCAGCGACTTTGACCAAGGACGAGGCATCGGACAGGGCCCGGATCGATGCCGGTCCGGACGAGGGCGGATGGCGGATCGCCGCCGCCGGACACTGGACGCTGCATGCCGCTTCCACCGCGTCCGACGCGATCGACCACATGCCGCCGCCGGCCGCCGGTGCCGCGGTCCGGCTCGACCTTGCGCGGGTGGAGGCGCTCGACACCGTCGGAGCCTATCTGCTGAACCGGCTGGCCGAGCGGCTTGGCGCAGACGGGCATGCCGTGACGGTGGTCGGGCTGCGGCCGGAGCATGCCTCCCTGTACGAGGCGGTGTGCGAGGCGGGCAAGGCGCCGCCCCATCCGATCGAACGCGAGCATCACCCGATTCTCGACATGGTCGTCCGCACCGGCGAGACGACGGTGCATGCGGTCAAGGAGATCCTCGACCTCGTCGGTTTCCTCGGCCTCGTCACCGTCACCTTCGTCCGGCTGATCCTGCGCCCGTCGCGCTTGCGCCTGACCTCCGTCCTGTTCCACATCGAGCAGACCGGTCTGAACGCACTGCCGATCCTGGGGCTGCTCTCCTTCCTGATCGGCGTGGTGCTGGCATTCCAGGGCGCCGACCAGTTGAAGCGCTTCGGCGCCGAGCTGTATGTGGTGAACCTGCTCGGCATCTCCGTTCTGCGCGAGATCGGCATCCTGATGACCGCGATCATCGTTGCCGGCCGTTCCGGCTCCGCTTTCACTGCGCAGATCGGCACCATGAAGGTGAACCAGGAGGTCGACGCCATCGGCACCATGGGCCTCGACCCGGTGGAGCTGCTGGTGGTGCCGCGGGCGCTGGCGCTGATGATCACCCTGCCGCTGCTGGCCTTCTATGCCGACGTGATGGGGCTGTTCGGCGGCGCGGTGATGGCCTATGCCACGCTGGACATCACCTTCGGGCAGTTCATCCGCCAGCTTCACAGCGCCGTCGGCATCAACACGGTGATCGCCGGCCTGATCAAGGCGCCGGTCTTTGCGCTGGTGATCGCCATGGTCGGCTGCTACGAGGGGCTGAAGGTCTCCGGCAGCGCCGAGAGCGTCGGCATCATGACCACCAAGGCGGTGGTGGAGGGCATCTTCCTGGTGATCGTCATCGATGCGGTGTTCTCCGTCCTCTTCTCCATGCTGGGGGTGTGATGGCTGGCGCTCCCGTCATCCGCGTGCGCGGACTGGTCACCCGCTTCGGCCCGCAGACGGTCCATGACGGCCTCGATCTCGACGTCGGGCGGGGCGAGGTTCTGGGCGTCGTCGGCGGTTCCGGTACCGGCAAATCGGTGTTGCTGAAGGAAATTCTCGGCCTGATCGATCCCGCCGCCGGCCGGATCGAGCTGTTGGGCCACGACACCGCCAAGCTGGACCCGGCAGAGCGTACGGCACTCCAGGCCCGCACCGGCGTGCTGTTCCAGAACGGCGCGCTGTTCAGCTCGATGACGGTGGCTGAAAATGTAATGCTGCCGCTGAAGGAGCACACCGACCTGCCCCTGCCGTTGATCGCCGAGGTGGCGCGGGTGAAGATCGCCATGGCTGGGCTGCCGCCCGATGCCGGCACCAAGCATCCGGCCCAGCTGTCGGGCGGCATGATCAAGCGCGCCGGTTTGGCCCGCGCCCTGGCGCTCGACCCCGACATCCTGTTCCTGGACGAACCGACCGCCGGTCTCGACCCCATCGGTGCCGCCGCCTTCGACACGCTGATCCAGGGCCTGCAGCGCAGCCTGGGGCTGACCGTCTTCATGGTCACTCACGACCTGGACAGCCTGACCTCCATCTGCGACCGCATCGCCGTACTGGTCGACAGGAAGATCCGGGTGGGCACCCTGGCCCAGCATCTGGCAGACCCGCACCCCTGGATTCACGAGTATTTCCACGGACCGCGCGGCCGCGCGGCCCTCGACGCCAAAGAGCGCAACGACGCTCGGCAGTTTGCGAAAGGGTAGAGGGACGCCATGGAAACCCGCGCCAGCTATGTCCTGGTCGGCAGCTTCGTGCTGGCTCTGGTCGCCGGCCTGCTGGTCTTCACCGCCTGGATCGCCAAGGTCCAGCTGGACGAAACGCGCGAGACCTACCGCATCTATTTCACCGGCTCGGTCACCGGCTTGCAGCAGGGCAGCCCGGTGCGCTACCGCGGCGTGCCGGTCGGAACCGTGTCGGACATCCGGCTCGACCCCGACAACGTGACGCGGGTGCGGGTGACGATCATGGTACAGAATGGCACGCCGATCATGTCCGATTCCATCGCCTCACTGGAATTGCAGGGCATCACCGGCGGCGCCTATGTCCAGATCTCCGGCGGCAACGTAGGGGGCAAGCGTCTGACCGTCACCGATGCCGATGGGGTGCTGACCATCCCATCGCGGCCCAGTTCGCTGACCGCGGTGGTGGACAGCGCGCCGCAACTGGTCAACCGTGCGCTGGAGGTCATCACCAAGCTGGGCGAGATGCTGAACGGCGACAACCAGAAGGCCATCGCCGACATCCTGGCCAACGCCCGCGCCATCAGTGCCGAGCTTGCCCGCGCCAGCGCCGGCCTTGAGGACACCATGGCCCAGGCGCGCCGGACCCTGCATGGCTTCGAGACGATGGGCCCGCAGCTGGACCGCACCCTGGCCCAGGCGCACGACACTCTGGCGACGGTGGATGGCACGGCCAAGCAGTTGGGCGGTGAAACGCGCGAACTGATGCGTTCGTTAAAGCGCACGTCTGATACGCTGAACAGCCTGGTCGCTGAAAATCGCGAGCCGGTGCGGGACTTTACCGCCACGGGGCTGTATGAATTGACGCTGCTGATCACACAGTTGCGCGATCTGTCCGGGCAGCTGTCGCGGGTGGTCACGCGGATTGAGAACGACCCGTCGAACTTCCTCTTCGGCGGGACCCGGCAGGGCGTGGAGGTGCGTGGGAAATGAGGCGATTTGCAGGGTATGCCGTGCGCGGGATTCTCGGGGCGGCCCTGATGCTGGGGGTGGCCGCCTGCTCGACCCTGAATCCAACGGCGCCGCATCTGTACACCCTGACCCCGCGGGCCAGCGTCGCCTCCGGTCCCAGGGTCGACTGGCAATTGCTGGTGGAGACGCCGGCGGCAGCAGCGGGGATCGACACGCCGCGCATCGCGCTTGCCCGCACGCCGACCTCGCTCGACTATTTTGCCGACGTGTCCTGGGCCGATCGGGCACCGAACATGGTGCAGGGGTTGATCGTCCAGAGCTTCGAGGACAGCGGCCGCATCGTGTCGGTCGGGCGCGACACGGTGGGGCTGCGCTCCGACTATGTGTTGAAATCGGAACTGCGTGACTTCCAGGCTGAATACGGGACGCCCGGTGCCGCCATCCCCGACCGGGTGCATGTGCGCTTGTCGGCCAAGCTGGTGGCCATGCCGCGCCGGACCATTGAAGCCGGTGAGACCTTCGAGGCATCGGTACCGGTGCACGGTCGATCTTTCACTGATGTGATCGCCGCTTTCGACGACGCGCTGGGCCGGGTCACCGGCGAATTGGTCAACTGGTCGCTGTCGCAGCGCTTCCGCGCGTCTGGAAGCTGATGGCCGGCAGCTTGATCGGGGAGGCGCAGGCGGGGCTGCAACCGCAGGTGTGGGAACCGAAAAGACCTTGCCACGCCCGCATAGCCGCGTACGTAATAGGGATGTTCGCGCAGCGCAGGATCGGGCGATGACGGATTTGTCGGACGTGTCCCGGGAAGAGTTGGAGGCGATGGCCGAGGCGGGACGCGAGGTGCGCCTGTGCCAGCGTGTCCTGGCCAAGACCGGCGACACGGTAGTGGGCGAGCTTCTGCGCGGTCACGGCACGCTTTACGAGTGGAAGCACTATCCGCCGGGCGACGTCTATGATGCCGAATTCCACGCCCAGTATTATTACCACTGCCACCCCGAAGGCGAACGGCCGCAAGGGGAGCATGGGCATTTCCATACCTTCCTACGGCCGCACGGCATGCCGCCGGGCCTGCGGCCGGCACCGCTTGCCGATTTCATGCCACCGGACAACGACAATGACGCACTGTCCCACCTGATCGGCATCGCCATGGACGTGGCAGGCCAGCCGGTCCGGCTGTTCACCACCAACCGCTGGGTGACGGGGGAGACCTGGTACAAGGCCGACGACGTGATCGCCATGCTCGACGCCTTCGAGGTCGACCATGCCCGGCCGTCCTGGCCAGCCAACCGTTGGATAACAGCGATGATGCGGCTGTTTCGCCCGACCATCATCGCCTTGCTGCGCGAGCGTGACACTGCAATCCGGCGCTGGGCCGACAGCCATCCCGATGCCTATGTCTACGAGGATCGCGGGCTGGAGGTCGCCTCGCAGCGTCACATCTCGGTGGAGCAGCAGATCGGCGAGGTGGGGCTGCAACTGCGCGGCACGCGCCGCCGCCGCCCCATCCTGCCGGAACCGCCGAGCTTTTTCGAAATGCCGTGAGTGATGTCCTGTCCCATGGATTTATGACCGAAGGCATGGGTATGCCGCCTAAGGTCATGGACCCATGGCCGCGGGGCGTTAAGGAAGGTTCAATCGTTTCGGAAGATCCTTGACGTTGTGGACAAGTCTCCGCCCACAGCCGCGCGGGTTTTGCGTTCCGCGATCCCTATGGAGACGGACCAGGGCAGGAAGGGTCCGGGACCCATGAGTGACGGTTTCAAGTCGGGTCATTTGACCCAGCAGGACGTGGCGCGGCTTCTGGCCGACCCGTCGCCGAACAGCCGGAACGATCTGGCCGCCAAGCTGGCCCAGCAGTTTGACAGCCCCGAGCTGTCGCAGTCGGAGCGTCAACTGGCGGAAGACATCATCCGCGTCATGGTCAAGGACACGGTCCTGCGTGTCCGCCAGACCTTGGCGGAAAATCTGAAATCCAGCCCCTCCTTGCCGCGCGACGTTGCCCTGACCCTGGCCCGCGATGTGGAGGCCGTCGCGATTCCGGTGCTGAGCGTCTCCACGGTGTTGACGCCGGCCGATCTGGTCGAGATCGTACGGTCGGGTGCCGAGGCCAAGAGCACCGCCATCGCCCAGCGCCCGACGGTTCCGGCCGCAGTCGCCGAAGCGTTGATCGAGAGCGGATCCGAGCGCGCCGTCGCGGCGCTCGTCGCCAATGAGGGAGCAGAACTCGGCGAGCAGAGCCTTGGCCGTGTCATTGACCGCTTCGGCGCCAGCGAAGCGGTGCAGGATCCGCTGGTTCACCGTTCCAAGCTGCCGATCACCATCGCCGAACGGCTGGTCGCCGTGGTGTCGGAACGGCTTCGCCAGCATCTGGTCTCGCACCATGAACTGCCGTCGAAGGTCGCGTCGGAGCTGATCCTGCAAAGCCGCGAACGGGCGACTGTCGCCCTGCTCACCGGAGAAAGCGACGAAGGGGCGCTGGACCGTCTGGTGACACAGCTTGCCCGCACCGGCCGCCTGACGCCGTCGCTGCTGGTTCGATCACTGTGCACTGGCGACATCGCCTTCTTCGAGACGGCGATGTCGCGGATGGCGAATGTGCCGATGACCAACGCCCGGCTGCTGATCCATGATGCCGGGCGGCTGGGGCTGAAGTCGCTGTACGACAAAGCGAAGCTGCCGCCGGCTCTGCTGCCGGCCTGCCGCATCGCCATCGACGTGCTGAAGGAGACCCCCTATGATGGCGAGCCGGGCGACCGCGAACGCCACCGCCGGCGCGTCATCGAGCGCATCCTGACCCAGTACGAGGATCTGGCGCCGGAGGATTTGGAGTTCCTGCTGGCCAAGCTGGGTGACATGATGCAGCCGGAAAACGCCGCGGCGTGACCGACCCGACCGTCTTCTCCGGGACGGTGTCGTCCCTGGCGCCCACGTCGGGTATCGGTCCGGCCGATACCATCCGCCGGCTGGAGCGCCGCATCGTCGAGCTGGAGGCCGCGCTGCGCCAGAGCGAGGCGCGGGCTGGCGAGGCGCGTTTCCGTTCACTGCTCCGGACGGCGGCCAGCATCATCCTGGTGCTGGGCGATGATGGCTGCATCCTGGAGGCCAACCGCGACGCCGAGCGCGCCTTCGGGCTGGAACCCGGCAGTGCCGCTGGCCGCCCCTGGACCGAAGTGATGAAGGAGCGGCCGAGCGGCCCCTTCGCCGCCCAACTGGCGAATGCTGCGGCGGGTACGGAGGTCCGCAACTTCGAGCAGGCGCTGCGCGAGCAGGACGACATGAGCGAGCGGGTCCTGCTGTGGAACCTGAATCGTCTGCCGCAGGCCGATGGCGCGCCAGCGGGCATTCTGTGCGTCGGCCAGGACATCACCCGGCGCAAGCGCGCGGAGCTGGCTCTGCGTCAGGCCCGTGACGAGCTTGAAATGCGGGTGGCCGAGCGCACCCGCGCGCTGATGCAGGAAATCCAGGAACGCCGCCGCGCCGAACAGGCTCTGATCCAGGCGAAGGAGCAGGCCGAACTCGCCAACCGCGCCAAGAGCGAGTTCCTGGCAAACATGAGCCATGAGCTGCGCACCCCCTTGAACGCCATCATCGGCTTCTCATCGATGATGGAAAGCGAGATCGTCGGGCCGCTTGGCCATCCCAAATACCTCGACTATGCCAAGGTGATCGGCAAGTCGGGCCAGCATCTGCTGGCAGTCATCAGCGATATCCTGGATGTTGCCAAGATCGAGGCAGGCAAGCTGGAGCTGCATCCGCAGCCAATGGACGTGCGCGATGCGGTGGAAAGCTCGCTTCTGCTGATCGCCGAGCGGGCGGAGGAGGGCGGGTTGACACTGACCCAGGACATCGCCCCCGAAACGCCCCACCTGTTGGGTGATCCGGTGCGGGTGAAGCAGATCCTGCTGAACCTGCTGGCCAATGCGGTGAAGTTCACCCCGGCTGGCGGCACCGTCGCCCTGCATGTTCGCCCGGAATGCGGTCGTATCCTGATCGAGGTCGCCGACACCGGGATCGGCATGAGCGCCGAAGGCATCGCCATCGCCCTGCAACCCTTCGGCCAGGTCGACAGCCAGCTGTCCCGCCGCTCCGGCGGCACTGGGCTGGGCCTGCCGCTGGTGCGTTCCTTCGTTGATCTGCTGGATGGCACTCTGGACATCCGCAGCCGCGAGGGGGAGGGGACGACGGTCAGCGTGCGCCTGCCGATGGCGCTGCCCTATGACAGGGAATAAGGCGGGGAGCACTCTGGATATCTCATGCCTTTGATGCAGGAACCGGCATTTCGAAGCGGCGGCCGGCCGGAATCGCGCTGGTCGGTTGCGATGGTGTTCGGGATTTCCGGCATTGATCCGTTGGAGTGGGATGCCTGTGCCGCCGGCAAGGGGCCGTTCCTGAGCCATGCCTATCTGATGGCGGTGGAGGAGAGCGGGCTTGCCGGACCGGCTACCGGCTGGCGACCCGCCCATCTGATCCTGCGGGAGGCTTCGGGCCAGCTGGCCGGGGCGGTTCCCCTCTACCTGCGCGACCGGTCGACGGACGAGTTCTGGCCTGATCAGCCCTGGGTTGACGGCTTCCAGGCCGCGGGCGGTCGCTATTTCCCGAAGCTGGTGGTGGAGGTTCCCTATGCGCCAGTGACCGGGCCGCGCATCCTGCTGCGCGAGTGGGCACCGTCAGGTGCGGCCGATGTGCTGACGGGTGCTTTGCGGTCCCTGGCCCACCAGCACGGTTTGTCATCGATCCATGTCGGCTTTCCCGACGAAGAAGACCGTGCCTGTTTCGAAGCGGCAGGTTGGTTGACCCGTCACAGTCTCTGCTACGAATGGCGGAATCTGGGTTATCGCGACTTTGCCGATTTCACCGCCACCCTGACGGGCCATCGGCGCGGCACGCTGCTTTGGGAGCGGCGCAAGGTCAGGGAAAGCGGGGTGCGGATCCACGACGTGCCGGGCAGCCGGGTGGGGGAGGCCGAGGTCGTAACCTTCCTGGAGTTGCTGGCCGATCTCTATGCCCGAAAGGGGAAGCGCCAGCCGCTGACCGCGGATTTCGTCCTGCGGCTCTGTGCCGCCTTCGGTGACAGCCTCACGCTGACCTTTGCCGAGGTGGGCGGTGTCGCCATCGCCACCCTGCTGACGATGGAGGGGGACGGCTGCCTGTATGTCCGCAATTGGGGGGCGAAGCAGGACGCGCGGCTGGTTCATTTCGAGGTCTGCTATCACCGTACGGTCGAACGGGCGATTGCCCGGGGGCTGGGCCGGGTGGATGGCGGGCGAGGCGGACCGCATAAACTGGCCCGCGGCTTTCTGCCGAAGCTCTGCCATGCCTGCCACTGGTTCCTGCACACCAACATGCGTGGGGCGGTAGCGGAAGGACTGGAGTTGTACAATGCAAAGGCTCTCGCCGCCCTTGCGCGGGAACAGGCACGATCTCCGTTCCGTCGGCAGGCCAGCCGATAGTCGCTTGCGTGTCAGGACGCGGCACGCCACTTTGCCTCTTTGCATGGATGACGGGCAAGGTGGAATATGATGGCAAGCCGCGACGATCTTAAGAGGCGCATCGGCCAGGCGTTGGGTGAGGCGAAGGCCGATCTGGTCATCAAGAACACGCGCTTTCTCAATGTCGTCACCGGTGAGATCGCGCAGGGCGATATCGCCGTCTGCGGCGAAGTCATCGTCGGCACCTACGAGTCCTATGACGGGGTGGAGGAGATCGACGGGCGCGACCTGACCGTGGTTCCCGGCTTCATCGACACCCATGTCCATTGCGAATCCACCTGTGTCACCCCGCAGGAGTTCGACCGTTGCGTCCTGCCGCGCGGCACCACCACCGCCATCTGCGACCCGCACGAAATCTGCAACGTGCTGGGCGAACAAGGGCTGCGCTATTTCCTCGACAGCGCCGGGGGGACGGCGCTCGACCTGTTCGTGCAGTTGTCCTCCTGCGTGCCGGCAACCGAGCTGGAAACCTCCGGCGCCCGGCTGGAGGCGCCGGACCTGATCCGTTACATGGACCATCCGCGCGTGCTGGGGCTGGCGGAGTTCATGAACTTTCCCGGCGTCTTCCACAAGGTGGACGGGGTGCTGGACAAGCTGGCCGCCTTCGACGGGCGTCACATCGACGGCCACGCCCCGCTTGTGACGGGGAAGGAACTGAACGCCTATCTCTCCTGCGGCATCCGCAACTGCCATGAGACGACCAGTGCAGCGGAGGCGATGGAGAAGCTGCGCAAGGGCATGAAGGTGCTGATCCGCGACGGGTCGGTGTCGAAGGACGTCCATGCCCTTGCGGAGGTGATCCGGCCGGAAACATCGCCTTTCCTCGGATTCTGCACCGACGACCGCAACCCGCTGGACATCGCGGAGGAGGGGCACATGGATCACCTGATCCGCAGCGCCATCCGCTTGGGTGCGCCGGTCGCCCATGTCTACCGCGCCGCGACTTGGTCAGCTGCCCGCGGCTTCCGTCTGTATGACCGAGGGCTGGTGGCGCCGGGGCATCGTGCTGACCTCGTCCTGCTGGACGATCTGGAGGATTGCGCGGTCAACCGGGTCATCCGCAATGGCAAGATCGTCGGCCCGCACAGCTTCGACGGCCGGACGCCGGTTATGCCGGTGGGGCTCGATTCGGTGAAGCTGGAGCCGGTGGCGGGGGAGGATTTCGCCGTGCCGGCCGGCGGGTCGGTCCAGTCGGTGATTGGGCTGGAGCCTGGCAAGATCCTGACCGAACACCGGCGGATCGAGGTGCCGGTGGTGGGCGGCCGCATGGTTGCCGATCCGTCGCGCGACCTGCTGAAGATCTGCGTTTTCGCCCGTCACGGCAGCAACCGCAACATTGGCCGCGGCTTCGTCCAGGGCTTTGGTCTGACGGAGGGGGCGCTGGCCTCGTCGGTCGGTCATGATAGCCACAACATCTGTGTGGTGGGAGCCGGCGATGCCGACATGCGCGTCGCGGTCAACCGGCTGATCGAGATTCAGGGCGGTTTCGTCGCCGTGCGCAATGGGCAGGTGGTCGGCGAACTGGCCCTGCCGCTGGCCGGACTGATGAGCCTTGAGCCCTTCGAGACGGTGGAGGTGAAGCTGCGCTCCCTGCGTGCCGCCGTCCGTGCCATGGGCTGTCCGCTGTCCGAGCCCTTTCTTCAATTGGCTTTTCTGCCCCTGCCGGTTATCCCGCACCTGAAGATCACCGATCGCGGCATGGTCGATGTCGACCGCTTCGAGCTGATTGCCGCCTGATCGGGCGGACTGCCTGTAAAAACGGCAGGAGGCTGGAGATTGTGCGGGTGAGCGTTCTGGGGGATTGGAGCCGTACTCTCTCAATACTCCCCTCTTTCTTGCGGGAGAGGGATAGGGTGAGGGATCGCAAATACAGGGTTTCCTTCACCATTCCGGCTACCGTACCCTTCACCCCAACCTCCTTCCCGCAAGGGAGAGAGCTTTGATGGAGGCACGGCTCGGCTGAAAGAGTTATGTAATTTGTCGCGACCCCTCTGGCACGGGCTTTGCCACGACGACACATTATCTGTTGTTTGTCATCGAGCGAGCCTGCCCCGCCATGACCCATCTGGCCCCGATGATTCGCCAGTCACACAGCCTGCTGCCGGTACGGCCGCCGGAAACCGTATCGATGCGGACACGGGATGGCGTGCGGCTGGATGCCGACCTGTATCGGCCCGACGCGGCCGGCACTTGGCCGGTGCTGCTTCTGCGCGTTCCCTGCGGCCGACGCACCGCCCTGACCAGCCATTATGCCCACCCGCGCTGGTATGCTGCGCGCGGTTACGTCGTGGTGGTACAGGATGTGCGGGGCTGCGGCACCTCCGATGGCCGCTTCCGCCCCTTTGAGGCGGAACGGGAGGATGGCGCCGATGCTGTGGCCTGGGCGGCTTCCCTGCCCGGGTCGTCGGGGGCGGTGGCGATGTATGGCTGCGGCTATGCCGGCATGGCGCAATGGCTGGCTCTGGCCGAGGCGCCGACGGCCCTGCGCGCGGTGGCGCCGGCCTTTGCTGGCTGGGATGTGTTTTCCGACTGGGCTTACGAAGGGGGGGCGTTCCGGCTTGCCGACGCTATGGGCTGGGCCCTGCGCACGGCGGCCGATGCGGCGCGGCGGGTTGAGGACGGCACCGGGCACCGGGTGCTGTCGGATGCCGCGCGCAACCTTCCGATCGATGACGAGATTCCGTCACGACCACAGGCCCTGCGCGACTATGCCCGCTATACCCATTACGACGATTGGCTGACCAATCCGGTGCCTGGCCCGGCCTGGGCTGCCCTGTCGCCAAAGGCGATGTGCGATGCCATGCCGGCCGACGTGGCCGTCATGCAGGTCGGCGGCTGGTACGACCCGCGGCTGGCCGGCATGCTGGACGCCCATGACCACGCCAGGGTACGGGGGCGTGCTCCGGTCCGGCTGGTGGTCGGCCCTTGGGGGGCTGACGGACCGTCAGCGGCGCCGGGTCAGGCGCCGACGCTCGACTCGCTGCAGCTGGCGTGGTTCGACCGAGTGCTGAAGGGGGAGGGGGCCGACCGCGGCGGTCCGGTCCGCCTGCATGATGTGGAGACCGGGCGCTGGCACGATCTGCCCGATCTTCCCGCGGCCGATGCGGTGCTGTATCTCTCCAGCGACGGACTTGCCAACCGGCAGGGCGGCCGTTTGGAGCTGGAGATGCCTGAAATGGAGGCGCTCGACGTGGTCGTCCATGATCCGCGCACGCCGGTGCCGACGGTAGGCGGCCATGCGGTGCCGGATGCCGCCGGGCGCCCCGACCGTGCCGCGGTCGACCGTCGGGCGGATGTCGCCACCTATACCAGCCTGCCGCTGGACGAGCCGCTGATGCTGGCCGGGCGGGTGGCGCTGGAACTGTGGGTCGAGGCCGATGCTCCGTCTTTCGACGTCAGCGCCGTGCTGTCGGTGGTGCGCCCCGACGGTCAGGTGCTGCCGCTGACCCAGGGCCACGCGCGTCTGGAGCCCGGCGACCCGACCCGGCCATTGACCATCGCGATGCGAGCCACCTGTGCCACACTGGCGCCGGGATCGGCGCTGCGCCTCAGCCTCGCCGGGTCCTGCTTTCCCGCCTATCCGGTCAATCCCGGCACCGGGGCGGAACCGGGTGAGACCCGCCGGGTCGATGCGCTTCCGATCACGCTGTTGATCCACAGCGGCCCCGACCGGCCGTCGCGCCTGCGCCTGCCCGCCGGCCTGCCCACTTAAGGCATTCCATCCAGTTCCGCGCCGTCTCCGCCCTGTCCGGCGGCCTCCAGGCAGAAATCGAGGCTCTGCGACAGGAAGCGCAGCATCAGGTCGCGGAACGGCGTCTTGTCGCCGACCGACCATGCCCGTTCGACAAGATCCAGATACAGGCCACGGTCTTCGGCGGTGATCACCACCGGCGGATAGCCGGCGCGATTGAGGATCAGGTTGCACAGCAGCAGCGCTGTCGCCCGGTTGCCGATGTCGAAGGGGCGGATGGCGCTCAGCCGGTGATGCGCCTCGAAGGCGGTGTCGGGGCTGGCATCCGACTTGCGCATCCAAGTTGACAGCGCCGACATCGACACGCGCAGCTTGGCCGGATCTGGTGCGGTTTCCGCCGGATCGTCCTTTGGAGGTGCGTTGCGGTATTTACCGGCATCGTCGACGATGCCGCGATAGAGCACGCTGTGGAACGCCGTGACGGTGCGTTCCGTGACCGCGCCTGACGGATCGAAGGACAGCCGCGCCATCAGTTCCAGAGTGGCACGGTGGTTAAGGACAAATCGCTGCTCCTCCACCGCGCGATGGCGCAGTATGCTGCCGCGCTCCAGGATCGTCTTCACATCGGCGGGCTTTGGTGGATAATCCTCCAGCGCCGCCGCCGCGATGGTCAGATCCAGTTCAAACCGGTCGGCGATGCCATGGACGACCTCCTGCGGTAGGGGACGTGCGGCGTCAAGCGCCCGTTTCTTCTCCGCGATCTCGTCGAGCAGGGCCATCGGTCACTCTGTCGCTTTGTGGCAGGGAAGGGCTTGGAGCACTGCGCTTCTTGCCGCCCCCTGCGGGGATTTGCCGCTTGGACTGGCACGGTTGCCGGTTTTAGGATCCATGTCAAGATGTCCACAACCCAGCCATGGCCGGTTGCAACCGCTTGATTCCGCGGGATGCTCCTGCCATCGCGGGACGCGAGGGGGAGATCGCTGCGATGAGCTACGTCGTCTGGGACGAATCCATGAGCGTCGGCGTGCCCGTGCTCGACGACGAGCATCGGCGACTGCTCGACCTGTTCAACGGCCTGCTGGAAAGCGGCATCACCTCCGCGAACCGGGACGAACTGTCCAGCCTTCTTGCCAGCCTCCGCGACTACGTCGCCGTCCATTTCGCGCGCGAAGAGGCGATTATGGAGCGCTGCGGCTATCCCGACCTGGATGGCCACCTCGCCGCCCACCGCTATTTCGCCGACGAGGTGGAAAAGCTCGCCCGCGACTTCGATGGCGACAACCCCACCATGCTCCGCGTCGACCTGATCCTGCTGCTGAAGGACTGGTTCGTGGAGCACATCCAGCAGACCGACAGCCTATACAAGCCCTATGTAGGGGCGCAGTAACTGTCCCCCTCCCGACTACGGAAGAAGTCCCCTCTCCCGGCTGAAGAGGGTTATCGAAGTCAGAGAGCCACTTCTTTCACTGCTTCGCGGCGGCTTTCTGGTCTGGCAAGCCCTTCTCCAGCTTGGCCTGGATCGCACCCTTATCGGTATCCTCGTCGGCATTGCGCAGCGCGCGCATCCATTGAAAGCGGGCCTCGTTGCGACGGCCTGCCCGCCAGTAGGCGTCGCCGAGGTGATCGTTGATGGTCGGGTCGCCCGGCTTCAATTCCACCGCGCGTTCCAGCTTGGCGACCGCCGCCTCGTAGTCGCCCAGCATGTAGAGCGCCCAGCCAAGGCTGTCGACGATGTAGCCGTCGCGTGGGCGCAGTTCCACCGCGCGCTCCACCATCGCCCTGGCCTTTGCCAGATGCTCCCCGCGGTCGATCCAGCTGTAGCCGAGGAAATTCAGCAGCGACGGCTCGTCCGGCCGCAGCTTCAGTGCGGTTTGCAGATCGGCCTCGGCTTGCGGCCATTGCTTGGTCTTCTCGTAGCTCATGGCGCGGGCGTAGAGCAGCGGCCAATGCCTCTCCTGCGGTGTGCCGATCCGCTCCAGCGCCGTACTATATGCGGGGATAGCCTCGGCATAGCGCTTGGAATAGCGGTAGAGGTCGCCCAGCCTCGTGATGGCGTCGGTTCGCTCCGGCCGCTCGGCGGCGAGAGCCTTCAGGATCGCGATGGCCTCATCATTGCGGTCCATTCGGGCCAAGCTGTCGGCCTCGCGCATGCGGGCGGTCCAGCCCAGCAGCGGGTCCATCTCCAGCCGCTTGTATGCAGCCAGCGCCTCCTCGTGATGGTCGCGCGAGGCGGTGATGTCGCCGATCAGCAGATGGGCCAGCGCCAGATCGCCGCGCAAATGAAGGGCGATTCGGCCGAACAGCAGCGCCGGCTCGTCGGCATTCTCGTGGTGCAGGGCGCTGCCCAGGTCGAACAGCGCCTCGGCAAGACCGGAGCGCGCGTCTGGAACCGGACGGGTTTCGGACGGCGCGTTCGCCATGGCGGCCAGTGCCGGCTCCACCAGCAGGCCGTCGGGGTTGTTGCCCTGGAAAGTCTGGTAGAGTTTGCGCGCCTCGTCCTTGCGGCCGGTGCGCGTCATGAAGTTGCCAACGATCTGCACCACCCGCAGCGGCGCGTCGGTTTCCGTCACCTTGGCATAGCGTGCCGCCGCCTCGTCGTATCGCCCGGCAAGGTCGAGGATCAAGGCCGCATGGAGGTTGTAGAGCGCCTCGAAACCCTGGACGCCGGACAGCGGCTGCAAGGCGGCCAGCGCCTCGTCCGTCTTGCCGCGGGCAGTCGCCAGCCAAGCGCGGGTTAGTGGTGCCAGGAAGCGGCCGAGTCCGTCGGCTGGCAAGCGGGAGGCGAAGCCGTCGGCCTCGTCAAGTTTGCCCGTGGCCAGCGCGTCAGCGGCCAGCAGGGTCAGCGCCATTTGCGGTTCGCCCTGGTCGTCGAGCAGGCGCCTTGCATGGTCGATCGCCGGCTCCATCCGTCCCTCGCCCAGCCGCAACAGGAAGGTGCGGCGCAGCAGGGCGGGATCGTCCGGATCGGCCGCCAGCGCCTGTGCGGTGAAGCGGGCCGCTGCCGTCCAATCGTCCTGATGCTGGGCATAGCGGCCGGCCAGATAGCTGCCTGTGGCCGAGCCGGCGCCATCCGCAGGGCCGGCGGCATCGGCGGGCGCCAGGGCGGTGCCGGCGATCAGGACGGCCAGGGAGATCGGCAGCAACCGGCGTCGGAAACTCGTCATGCTCTCGTCACCTCGTTTTCCGAGTCGGTATCCCATCATTTTCGGCAGGGCGTCGGCAAGAGACTTTCGTAAGTGTCCCATTCCCGCATCCGCTAACGCCACTCCCGCCGTACCTGCTCAATCCGCTCCGGACGCAGGATATCGGTGGCGTGGGCGGCCATGTGGGTGCGCAGGCCCTCCGGCATCCCGGGCGACAGGGAGGCGCCCTCCACCGACCAGCGGGCCATCCATGACAAGGTGCGCAGCCAGGTCAGCCGACGCAGTTGCTTCAGCCAGGGCCGCACTTCGTCGGCCAAATCGCCCGGCACCGCTATCGCCCAGGCCGCAATGAAGGCGTCGATATCGGCCGGGGACAATTCCGCATTCACCTCCGGGTCCCACTTGGTTGAGGTGTAGAGGCTGGCATGGGCGAGGTCGCTGGCCGGGTGGCCGTATTGCAGCTTTTCCAAGTCGGTGAACCATGCCTTGCCGTGGGCATCGATCAGGAAATTGCCGGGATGCACGTCCACGCCCACTGCGGTCAGCGGCATTGGTGTCTCGGGCGGCGGGGCGAGGTCGCCGACACGTGCGGCGGCAAGCTCCTCCGCGATCAGGACGCGGGTTTCGGTCGACAGGGCGGCCCGGTCGAACCATGCTGCCTGCCGTTCGACCTGGGCCAGCAGGGCCGCGACCGGATCGGGCGGGGCGGGCAGCGGTTCGTAGAAATCGGGCGGCGCCATGCGGTGCAGTGCCGCCAGCGCGCGGGCAATTGCGGGCATGTCGTCGGGCAGCACCGGTGTGCGCCCCTCTACTTCGCCCACCACCAGGGCGCCCAGCGGCAGCCCCTCGTTTGGCGGCAGCAGGCCTGCAAAACGCGGGGTGTGGCCGGATATCTCCGCGCGCCGGAAGGCGGCAGCCTGTCGGTCCAGCGCCGTCCAGGCATCAAGGCCAAGCTGGCTCCAGCGTGGGATACGGGCGACCAGCCGCCTGCCGCGCAGGCGGACATGGTCGTGGGCGACGCCCTTCAGCGGCATTGGCTCCAATGCGTCGGGGGAGAGGTCGGCAAGGCGCGGCAGCCGGATCAGGACGGCGTGCAGAGCCTCCGTCGAAAAGCCCGCGGGTTCGCTCACGCCATATGCTCGCGCAGGCGGGGCATCAACTCGACCAGATTGCAGGGGCGGTGGCGGTTGTCGAGTTGCCAGACCAGGATATCGTCCCAGGCATCGCGACAGGCGCTGGGCGAGCCTGGCAGGGCGAAGATGTAGGTACCGTTGGCGACCCCGCCGCTCGCCCGGCTCTGGATGGTCGAAGTGCCGACCTTGGCATAGCTGAGATAGCGGAACAGCTCGCCAAAGCCGGGGATAGCCTTTTCATAGAGCGCCTCGACCGCTTCCGGCGTCACATCACGGCCCGTGACACCGGTGCCGCCGGTGGTCAGCACCACGTCGATCTGCGGATCGGCGATGTAGGCCTGGACCTGGGCGCGGATCGCCGCGATGTCATCGCGCACGATGGTCCGGGCGGCGAGTATATGGCCTGCCCCGTCAATCCGTTCTGCCAGCGCATCGCCGGACCGGTCGTCGGCAGCGCTGCGGGTGTCGGACACCGTCACCACGGCGATGTTCACGGGAAGGAAGGGGCGGTTCTCGTCGATCTTCGGCATGGCGGCAGGTGTGTCCTCATGTCGGGCCGGAGCCCGACAAGGGGCGCCGGCGGTCAGGGTATCGGGCTGGCCTCTCCCCGCTCTGCCACCGTTTCAACCGGCTCCGTTTCAACCACATCCGGTGCTGTCGCGACAGGCACGTTCACAGCCGTGGGTGCCGTCTTCGCCGCAGGCTGCGGATCGGGGCGGGCCGCGACCTGGGCCGGACGGCTGTCCATCGGACTGTAGCCCGGCCATTTCCCTTTGGCGACGGCGGTGAGCGAGGCGGTCTCCTGGCCCAGCCGAAGCTGATAGATCCAGAAGTTCGCCATCACCTTCTCCACATAGTCGCGCGTCTCGCCGAAGGAAAGGCTTTCGATGAACAGCAGCGGGTCGGTGATGTCGCTCAGATCACGCCGCCAGCGCGCCAGCGTGCCCGGCCCGGCATTGTAGGCGGCCGTCGCCAGGAACAGGTTGCCGTCGATCTCCGGCATCCCAAGCAGTTCAGACAGGTAGCGCTGGCCAAGCTCCATGTTGCGCGACGGATCGAACAGGGCGTCGCGGTTGGCGTCGTCGCTGCCGATGTCGGCGTTGCGCTCGCGCACATGCTGGGCCGTGCTGGGCAGGATCTGCATCAGCCCGGTCGCCCCGGCTGAGCTGACCAGCCGTGGGTCAAAGCGTGATTCCTGTCGCATCACCGCGAACACCAGCGCACGGTCAACTGCGAAGCCGTCACGCGGCGTCCAGTGGGGCAACGGATAGAGGGCCGCTGCATAGGGTGCTCCGTCCGGCCCGGCCACCGCATTGCCGAGCTTCAGTGCCAGTGAAGCCACCCCGGCACGGTCGGTCAGCGTTACCATCGCCTGTTCGACCAGTTGGTCGCCCTGCGGGTTTATGCGCTGCAACTCCAGCCCAGCCAACTCGCGCTGGCCGGCCTGAAGCAGGGCTATGGCGCGGGAGCCAGCCGGCTTGGCCGCGACCGCCGCCAGTTGCCGCCCGGTCAGGGCCGGCGCCTGCCAGCGCACCTGATCAAGGCTGCCCAGCGTCTGTAAGGCGATCAGGCCGTAAAAGGTATGGGGATAGCGGGCGGCGGCGGCCAGATGCTCCGCCGCCTCCTTCTCCTTGCCGGGCTTGCGGGCAAGCGCGCGGGCCGCCCAGTAATCGGCCGCGGCGGCCTTCCAGGGGGAACGCGGGCCGGCAGCGGCCATGCCCTCGAAATGGCGGGCGGCGCGGTCGGTCTGCTTCAACCGCCAGGCGGCCAGACCGGCAATCCAGTGCGCCTCCGGCAGCATGTCGCCGGACCGTGCGGCACTGGCCGAGGCCAGGGTCAGTGCCTGGGACGTCTCACCGGAATAATAGAGAGCCGCGGCGATGCGGGCGCGGGCGGCGTCATATTGAACGGTGTCCAGCTTGCCGCCGAACTCATCCTGGCCCAGCAGGCTCAGGGCGCCGTTGGTGCGGCCGGAGCGCAGCAACTCCTCCACCCGCGCTACCGCGGCGCGGTCACGGGACACGGTGCGGCTGCGCGGAGCGACGGTGAGGCCGTCATCGTCGTCATCATCGTTGCTGGCGATGGTGCGCAGGCCGCCAAGGCGTTCCAGCGACCCGACGAGGCGGACGCGCTCTTCCCCCCGTGGCGGCTTCGGCGCCTTCTGGCCAGCCGGCTGGCGTTTCTGGGCGAGGTTGTGAATCCGTTCCGCTCCGGCGAGGTCGCCGTAATCCTGCATCCAGCGGGCGAGTTCTTCGTAGCTGGCGCGGCGGTCTGGGTGCAGATAACGCTGGCGCAGGACATAGCCGATAAGCCGGCGGTCTTTCAGCTTCGCAATCTCGGCATCAGCGGCGTCCCATTCCGCCCGTTCCTGTGCCGCGAAGATGCGGCGGTAGCGGGCGGCATCCTCCTCGTCCAACTGGACGGCGCGGGCCTCCTCGTCGGATGCCAGCAGTAGGGGAGCGCCGGTCGGGCCGGGGGCCTCATCAGCCACCAGGGCCGGGTCGGGTGTGGTCTCGGCGATCGGGTTGCCGGAAAAGGTGGAATCGGGGGTGGCGGTTTCGGGAAGCCCCGGCGTTGCATGGCTTGGCGCCGGATCGCTTGGCGCATCACCGAAAACGGGGCTGGTGGGGTCAGGCACGGAATCCCCGCCGGGCTGGACGACGGCGTGACCGTCCGGCGCGTGGATAATGAGGGCGGCGCAAGCGGGCCGGAGCCCCACCGCACCGTCGGGTCCCAGGGTGTAAGCCACCGTGAGACCCAGCACCCCCAGAAGGTTCCGCCGCAGCGGGGCCGCGCTCGCGACCCGGTATGCTGCACTGCAAAATATCCGGAGCATTGCTCCGAGATACTCCACGTCGGCGGGAACCGCAAGCAACGGATTTGCACGGAATGTGTCAGTGCCGGTATTCGCGAGATGTTACAACGCTTTAACGGAGCTGGAAAAAAGGCCCTAGCCCGTTGGGAAGGTGCCTTTCGGCATGGGTCAACGACATTTTTGCTGTCCGGCGATCGCAGTCATACGAGCGATTTGGGCGGTCCTGTGGCATTCCATTTATTCTTGCGATTATTTGCCCCCTTCTTCGGCGATCCTTTGCTGCAACGAAAGCATGTCCCGCCACGCTTCCCGCTTTGCGATAGGGTTGCGCAAGAGGTACGCCGGATGGAGCATCGGCATCAGCGGGACGGGGGTGCCTGCAACGTCGTAACTCCGCCATTGTCCGCGCAGGCGGGTGATTCCCTCTGCCCGGTTCAGCAGGGTCTTGGCGGACACCCCGCCCAGCGCAACAAGCAGCTTCGGTCGCACCAACTCCACATGCCGTTCCAGGAAGGGCAGGCATGCGGCGATTTCCGCCTGGGTCGGGCTGCGGTTGCCGGGTGGCCGCCATGGCAGAATATTGGAGATATAGACCTTGCTCCGGTCCAGCCCGATCTGGGCCAGCATGCGGTCCAGCAGCTTGCCGCTGACCCCGACGAACGGCTTGCCTTGTCGGTCCTCGTCCTCGCCCGGCGCCTCGCCGATCAGCATCACCTGCGCTTGCGGATTGCCGTCGGCGAAGACGGTGTTCATTGCAGTGGCCTTCAGCCGGCAGCCGTCGAAACTGCGCAAGGCCGATTCCAGCGCCTCCAGCGTCTGTGCCTCTCCGGCGCGTGCACGGGCCTGGATTCCGGCCTCGCTGGCGCCCAGTGGCTGATCGGGAGCGAAGAGGGCGGTGGCCGGACGCGCGGCTGTGGGCGCCGAGGGGGGTGGTACCCGAGTCGGAGCGGGACCACGCGCCGCATTCGGACCCGAAGCCCCATGAGCGCCACCGGGCGCGCCACCTGGCATCGGCGCGCCGGCGGACGGCGGACGCGCAGCCGGCCGGGCGGTCAGGGCGGACCAGTCGGTCGGTTCGTCGCCGATGGCCTCGTCACAGCCGATGTCGGCATGCCAGCGCAGCGCGTCGAGGATGTCGCATACGTCAATCATCGTTTGACCTTACCACAGATCGTGTGGTCTTACATGTCCAGATACCCAATTTGGGTGCGGCGCAAACCGTGCTACAAGCACGCGCCCGCAAAACACCATAGGGCGTCCCGAGGGAAACAGTACCAAAACAAGACGGTGGGGGAGTGTGGTGATGGAACGCGAACCGCGCGAGGTCATGGAGTATGATGTTCTGATCGTCGGCGCCGGCCCGTCGGGCCTGAGTGCGGCGATCCGTCTGCGGCAGCGCGCGGTCGAGACCGGCCAGGAGCTCAGCGTCTGCGTGATCGAGAAGGGGTCGGAGGTGGGCGCCCACCTGCTGTCCGGCGCCGTCTTCGAACCGCATGCGCTGGACGAGCTGATCCCGGACTGGAAGGAAAAGGGCGCGCCCCTCACCACCAAGGCGCGCGAGGACCATTTCCTCTTCCTGACGGAAACCAAGGCCTACAAATCGCCCTTCGCCCCGCCGCAGATGAACAACCACGGCAACTACATCATCAGCCTGGGCAATCTGGCCCGCTGGCTGGCGACCCAGGCCGAGGAGCTGGGGGTGGAGATCTACCCCGGCTTCGCTGCCGCCGAGGTGCTGTATGACGACAATGGCGCGGTGAAGGGTGTCGCCACCGGCGACATGGGCATCGGCAAGGACGGTGAGAAGACCGGCAACTACACGCCCGGTATGGAACTGCACGCCAAGCAGACCATCTTCGCCGAGGGCTGCCGCGGTTCGTTGACCAAGATCTTATTCGAGCGGTTCGACCTGCGCCGCGACTGCCAGCCGCAGACCTATGGCATCGGTATCAAGGAGCTGTGGGAGGTCGACCCGTCGCAGTCGAAGCCGGGGCTGATCGTTCACACCATCGGCTGGCCGATGGACCCCAAGACCTATGGCGGGTCGTGGCTGTATCACATGGAAGGCAATCTGGTGTCGGTCGGCTTCGTCGTCGGCCTCGACTACTGGAACCCGCACATGAGCCCGTTCGAGGAGTTCCAGCGCTACAAGACCCACCCGGCGATCCGCCCGACCTTCGAAGGCGGCCGCCGTCTGTCCTACGGCGCCCGCGCCCTGTCCGAAGGCGGGTTCCAGTCGATTCCGAAGCTGACCTTCCCCGGCGGCCTGCTCATCGGCGACGGTGCCGGCTTCCTGAACGTTCCGAAGATCAAGGGCAACCACACCGCCATGAAGTCTGGCATGGTCGCGGCCGAGGCGGTGTTCGACCACCTGACCGGCGGCAGCGACAACGGTCCCGAGGTCATCGCCTATCCGGAGCGCCTGAAGCAGTCCTGGATCTGGCCGGAACTCCACGCCGTCCGCAATATCCGCCCCGGATTCCAGAAGGGCTTGTGGGCCGGTCTGGCGAACGCCGCCTACGAGACGGCGCTGAAGGGCAAGTCGCCCTGGACGCTGAAGCACCACGCCGACCATACCACCCTGGTGAAGGCCAGCGAAGCGCCGAAGATCGCCTACCCCAAGCCGGACGGCAAGGTCAGCTTCGACCGCCTGTCCTCGGTCTATCTCTCCAATACCAACCATGAGGAAGACCAGCCGCCGCACCTGACGCTGAAGGACAAGTCGGTCCCGATCAGCGTCAATCTGGCGCTCTACGACGCGCCGGAGCAGCGCTATTGCCCGGCCGGCGTGTACGAGATCGTCCGCAACGACGATGGCAGCGATCCGCGCCTGCAGATCAACGCGCAGAACTGCGTCCACTGCAAGACCTGCGACATCAAGGACCCCACCCAGAACATCAATTGGGTCGTGCCGGAAGGCGGCGGGGGTCCGAACTATCCGGGCGGGATGTAAGGGGCTGTTCGCCCTGTCCCAACCCTTCCGTCGCTCGCAGGAGCGGGAGGGAGGGTTGGGGCCGTCGGGTGCCGGTTGCGCCGCGGACCACTCCTATCTATAAGGCAAGTGGCAACTTCTCTGCGACGGCGCGATGATCGTTTCCTGTCCGACCTGTTCAACGCGCTATACCCTGTCCGACGAAACGCTCGGACAGGATGGCAGGAAGGTTCGCTGCGCCCGCTGTGGCCACACTTGGTGGCAGATGCCCGACCGGGCGGAGCTGGAACCGGTCATTCCCGACGCACTGACCGAACTGCGCCCTTCCAAACCGGCGAAGCCTGCCGGGAAGAGCAAGGTCAAACCGCCGAAGACCCCGCGTGCCAAGCCGGCCCGCAGCACGGTGATCGGCTTCGCTGTGCTGGGGGTGCTGGTCGCTGGCACCGCTGCCGGTGCCTATTTCGCCCGCGATCCCATCGTCCGCAGCTGGCCTCCCGCGGCCCTGCTCTATGACATGATCGGCATGCCGGCCGAACCGCCGGGCTTCGGCCTGGAACTGCGCAACATCCACTCCGAACAGAAGCTGGAAGGCGGGAAGACGGTTCTGCTGCTGGAGGGAGAGGTCGCCAATACGACCGATGCCGAACGCATGCTGCCGCCGCTGCGCATCAACACCTTCGGCCCGGAACACAAGCTGCTGCAAAGCTGGACCATCGAGCAGTCCGCCGAAACGCTCGGTCCCGGTGCCGCGGCGGGGTTCCGCCACAGCCAGCCCGATCCCGGCCCGGTGACCGAGGTGACGATCACCTTTGGCGGTCCTCCTCCCGGCCTGGAGCCGCCAGCCCCCGAGAAGCCTGCCGAGAAACCGGCCGAGAAGGCTTCGGAAAAGCCGGCTGCCGCCAAGCCGGCCTCCGACAAGCACGCTGCCCCGGCCAAACCGTCGGGCCACTGACCGACTCCGTTATCGCTCTGGGATGCCGTATTTCCGCAGCTTGTTGGCGATCATGGTGTGCGAGGTGTCCAGCCGTGCCGCCAGCTTGCGGCTGGACGGGAAGCGCGGATAGAGCCGGCGCAGCAGCGTCCGCTCGAACCCCTCCACCGCATCCTCCCAGCTGCCGGCGTCCTCCGCCGGCAACTCCGCCGTCTGCATGCCGGCGCCGGCCAGTTCCAGATCGGCGGCGTCCAGCGAACCGCCGTCGCTCATCGTCACGGCGCGGAAGATCACGTTTTCCAGTTGTCGTACATTGCCCGGCCAGCGGTTGGCGAGCAGCGCCGCCGCCGCCGCCGGGGTCAGGCGGCCGGGTGGCCGGCGGGCCTGCGCCGCGGCGCGGGCGATGAAGTGGCGGGCCAGCAGCAGGATGTCCTGCCCGCGCTCCCGCAGCGGCGGCACATCCAACGTCAGCACGTTCAGGCGGTAGAACAGATCCTCGCGGAAGCTGTGGTCGGCGACCATCGCCTCCAGCGAGCGATGGGTGGCGCTGATGACGCGGACATCAACCTTCTGCTCGCGCTCGCCGCCCACCCGGCGGAAGCTGCCGTCGTTGAGGAAACGCAGCAGCTTGGCCTGGAGATAGGCTGACATCTCGCCGATCTCGTCAAGGAAGACGGTGCCGCCATGGGCCAGTTCCAGCAGGCCGGGCTTGCCGCCGCGCTGCGCCCCGGTGAAGGAGCCGGGGGCGTAGCCGAACAGCTCGCTCTCCGCCAGATTCTCCGGCACGGCGGCGCAGTTCAGCGCCAGGAATGGCTTGTCGCGGCGCGCGCTGGCACGGTGGCAGGCATGGGCGATCAGCTCCTTGCCGGTGCCGGTCTCGCCCAGGATCAGCAGCGGCGCCTCCATCGCGGCGACCCGGGCGGCGCGCGCCTTCAGCGCCCGGACCGGCGGTGATTCGCCCAGGATGCGGTCGAAGCCGCCCTCATCGAAATTCTGGATTGCGTCGAGCCGCTCGCCGAGCCGCGACGGGGTGAACAGGGTGATGACGGCGCCTGCCGCCTCCACATCGACGATGGGAGTGACCTCCAGCAGGAAGGGCTGGCCGTTCAGCGTCACCTCCCGGCCCGACATGCGGAAGCCGCCGTCGGTCAGCTCGCGGGTCAGGCCTGACTCGCCGAACAACTCGCCGAGATCGAGGCCGGTGAGCCGCGAGTCCGGCAGTCCGGCGACCTGGGCGGCGGCGCTGCTCGCCACCACCACCCGGCCCTTGCGGTCGATGGCCAGCACCGGGTCGGGCAGGGCGGCGAGCAGCGCATCCAGATGAAGCCGCCGCCGCGTGCCCGGCAGCATGTCGATTGCTGCCACCGACTGCACGCCGACGATGGTGCGCAGCGCGTCGGACAGGGCCGGGAGCGCCGCCGGATCCAAGCCGGGGGCGTCGATGTGGATCAGCGGCGGGTCGACTTCGACGCCGACGACGTTGAGCCGGCGCAGCGCCAGCACGGCGAGGATCTCATGGGCGATGCCGACGCGGTCGGCGAAGGTGACTTCGATGCGCATGACGATGGAGGTCGGAGTTAGACGCTAACTGTACACATAACGGTACACCGTATCAAAATCTTTACACTGCGTGAATGCATTGATCTTAAACACACTACTGTCGAAATCCCTTCTGCCTGTAAAGATTTGTGTACACTCCGAATCCTGCCAAGCCTCCCTTATCCTAGCAATTCCGCCATTTTTTCTTCTGGCACGCACCTTGCGAAACCCTACCCCAAGCAAAGTCATTCATCCCTCGGGGAGCCAGTCTCATGCGCGTGATCGTTCTGGGCAGCGGCGTCATCGGTGTCACCACCGCCTATTATCTGGCGCGCGCCGGGCATGAGGTGACCGTGATCGACCGTCAGGCCGGCCCGGCGCTGGAGACCAGCTACGCCAACGCGGGCGAGGTGTCGCCGGGCTATTCCGCTCCCTGGGCGGCGCCGGGGCTGATGCTGAAGGCCGCCAAGTGGATGATGATGAAGCATTCGCCGCTGGTGATCCGGCCGAAGCTGGATCCGGCGATGTGGTCCTGGTGCCTGAAGCTGCTGGCCAACGCCAACGAGGCGAGCTACCAGCTGAACAAGAGCCGCATGGTCCGCGTCGCCGAATACAGCCGCGACTGCCTGAAGGCCCTGCGCGCCGAGACCGGCATCACCTATGACGAGCGCACCCAGGGCACGCTCCAGGTCTTCCGCACGCAGAAGCAGATGGACGCCGCCGGCTACGACATGGCGGTGCTGGAGCGCTACGGCGTTCCCTACAGCCTGTTCGACCGCGACGGCCTGACCTCGGTCGAGCCGGCGCTGGCCCATGTGAAGGACAAGCTGGTCGGCGCGCTGCATCTGCCGGGCGACGAGACCGGTGACTGCTTCCAGTTCACCAACAAGCTGGCCGCCTATGCCGCCAAGCGCGGGGTGGAGTTCCGCTACGGCGTCTCCATCCGCGGGCTGGAGAGCGACGGGCGCAAGATCACCGGCGTGCTGACCGACCAGGGCACGCTGACCGCCGACAGTTACATCGTCGCCATGGGCAGCTATTCGCCCAAGCTGGTGAAGCCGCTGGGTATCGACCTGCCGGTTTATCCGGTGAAGGGCTATTCGCTGACCCTGCCGATCACCGACGCCGCCCATGCGCCGGAATCGACGGTGATGGACGAGACGCACAAGATCGCTGTCACCCGGCTGGGCGACCGCATCCGCGTCGGCGGCACGGCGGAACTGACCGGCTTCGACCTGACCCTGCGCCAGAGCCGCCGTGGCCCGCTGGACCATGTGGTCAGCGACCTGTTCCCGAAGGGCGGCGACCTGTCGAAGGCGGAGTTCTGGACCGGCCTGCGCCCCAACACGCCGGACGGTACGCCGATCCTGGGGCCGACCCATGTCCGCAACCTGTATCTCAACACCGGCCACGGCACACTGGGCTGGACAATGTCAGCCGGCTCCGCCCGCGTTCTCGCCGACGTGGTCAGCGGCCGTCAGACCGACATCGAGATGGAAGGCCTCAGCGTCGAGCGTTACGGCCGCAAGCCGGCGGTGGCGGTGTCGCGCCCGGCGGCGGTGCGTCCCGCCTGATCTGAATACATGACCCGAGCCGCACGGCGGATGCGGGTCATCGCCAGCTCAAGAAGGGCGGCGTCGGTGATCTCGGCCCCATCCAGCCGGTGTCGCCCACGCCGCCCTTCGCATTTCTCCACCCGGTGGCCGAGGCGCCTGAGATGCAGGATCGCCTCGTAGAGCCGGGTCGGTGGCTCGGCCGTCGGACGGGCGCTGGGCGGGCGGGCCGTCATGGCTGGACCACCAGCACGATCAGCCGCTTCGGGCCGTGGACTCCGTAGGCCAGCGTCTGCTCGATGTCGGCGGTCTTGCTGGGACCGGACACCAGCAGCACGTTGGTCGGCATCGCCTGCGCCCATTCCTGCTCACGCATGACTTGTAGGAAAGTGTCGTAGAGGGCATCCGCACGCAGCAGCGCGATGTGGATGTGTGGGACCAGCGAGAGGGTGCGCGGCTCCTCGGCAGTTGGCCACAGGATCAGGCTGCCGGTCTCGGCGATGGCGCCGCGAGTGGTGGTCAGGCCAGCGTCGATGGAGTCGAAAAGCTGGGGCTTGAGGCTTTCGAGGGGCCGGTCGTAGGGGATGAGGGTGGTGGAGCCTGCGTTCCACCCCTCCACCAGCCGCTTCCCCGCATCCGTCTCCGGCGCGTAGAGCAGCGACCCCACGCCCTCGCGCGCCAGGAAGTCCCGCAGCACCGCCGGCCAGTCGGCCTCGGTCGCGTCGAGGAACTCCGTATGCACCGCCTCCATCAGGCGGCGGATGCGGGGCAAGCGTTCCTCATTCGGCCACTGCTTGGCCTCAATCGGCGCGTAGTCCGACACCGGCGGGGTCAGCGGGTGGGCGTCGCGCGTCGTGCGCAGCTTGCTCAGAATCGAGGTACGGGCGTCAGACATCGGGAATCCCCTTGGCGCGGGCAAGGTCGTGCAGGGTGCGGCTGGCGAAGCGCGGCTTGGTGCGGACGTTCGTCCATTCCTTCAGCATGGGCAGAGACGAGGGTGCCGCGTTGCCGAGCTTGCTCATCGCCGCGGTCGCAAAGCGGTAGGCGGTGGGGGAGGCGTTCATTGCCGCCCAGCCGCTCCATACCATCGCTTCCGTCCGGCTGGCCTGGGCACCGCCGTCCTTCACCGCACCGCCGGGCATCACCGCCTCCACCCGCAGCCGTCCCATGATCTCGACGATCGGGATCTTCACCGGGCAGATCTCGACGCAGGCGTTGCACATGGTGCAGGCGTGGGGCATGGCGCCGCGCTTGGCCAATCCCTCGATCTGCGGCACCAGGATCTTGCCGATGGGACCGGGATAGGGCGCCTCATAGGCATGACCGCCGACCTTGGTGTAGACCGGGCAATGGTTCATGCAGGCGCCGCAGCGGATGCAGCGCAGCGTGTCGCGCAGCTCCGGGTCGGCGTAGATGCCGGAGCGGCCATTGTCGAGGATGACCAGATGCACCTCGCGCGGTCCGTCCTGCTCGCCGGGTTTGCGGGGGCCGGAGATCATGTTGACGTAGGTGGTGATCGGCTGGCCGGTGGCGGAGCGTGGCAGCAGGCTGATCACCGGCGGAACATCCTCCAGCTTTTCCACCACCTTCTCCAGCCCCATGAAGGCGATGTGGACCGGCGGCACCGTGGTGCACATGCGGCCGTTGCCCTCATTCTCGATCAGGCAGAGAGTGCCGGTCTCCGCCACCGCGGCGTTGACGCCGGACATGCCGACATCGGCGGCCTGGAACTTCGCGCGCAGCACCCGGCGGGCGAGGTCGGTCAGATAGGCCGCATCCTCCCGGCTTTCGGCATCCTTGATCTTGCGCTTGAACAGATGGGCGATCTGCTTGGTGTTCAGGTGGATCGCCGGCATGATGATGTGTGACGGCATGGTGCCGTCCAGCTGCACGATGTATTCGCCGAGATCGCTTTCCAGCACCTCGATGCCGTCCTTTTCCAGAACGGCGTTCAGGTGCATCTCCTCCGTCACCATCGACTTGCCCTTGACCACCAGCTTGGCCTCAACCCGGTGCAGGATGTCGAGCGCGATGGCGTTGGCCTCGTCCGTGGTGGCGGCCCAATGGACGGTGATGCCGTTGCGGGTGCAGGTCTCCTCCAGCTTTTCCAGCAGTTCCGGCAGCTTCGACAGGGCGCGCAGCCGGACCGAGGCGGCGAGTGCCCGCACGCCATGCCATTCGCCGGCATCGGCGAACTGGACGGCGCGCTTGCTCATCAAGCCATCCATGGCGCGGCGGAAATTGCCGCGCAACTGCGGGTCGGCCAACGCCGCGAGCGAGGCGGCGGCGAAATCCGGTGCGTTACCGTCCATGGATGCGCTCCTTCAGGAACTGGGCGATGTGCTGGCCGCGTGCGGCCTTGGCACCGGCTTCCAGAGCGCCGGTGATGTTCAGCAGGCAGCCGCAGTCGCCCGACACCACGCGGGCGGCACCGGTGCCCTCGATGTCCGCCACCTTGTCGCCGACCATCGCGGCGGAGATCTCCGGATGGCGCACGGCGAAGGTGCCGCCGAATCCACAGCATTCCTTCTCCCGCTTCAGCTCCACCAATTCGACATTGGCGAGCTGGCGCAGCAGTGCCTTCGGTTCCTCGACAACACCCATCTCGCGCTGGGCATGGCAGGAGGCATGCCAGGTGACGCGCACAGGTTCGCCCTTGTCGGTGAGCTGGACGTCCAGCACATGAACGAGGAACTGGGTCAGCTCCCAGACGCGCGACGACACCTGTACCGCCTTGGCCTCGTCCGGCTCGCCATGGAACAGGTCGGGCCAGTGCTTCTTCATCATGCCGGCGCAGGAGCCCGACGGCACGACGATGGGATCGTCACCGGGGAACAGGTCAAGCTGCGAGCGGGCGACCTTCAGCGCCTCAGTCCGGTAACCGGAATTGTAGGCGGGCTGGCCGCAGCAGCTCTGGCCCTGGGGGAAGACGACGGTCAGGCCCTGCGACTGCAACAGCTCGATCCCCGCCATGCCGGCGTCGGGGAAGAACAGGTCGACCAGGCAGGTGCCGAAGTAATAGACGCGGGTCGGTTTGGGAATGGCGGACATTGGGCGCTTCCTCACGGGCATTCTTATGGGCGGGCGTCGTTCAGAAGGCGGGTTCCGCCACCCGTACCCTCTCCTCCACCTTCGCAGTCGCGCAGGCGTCGACCAGATAGACGATGGAGCGGTAGGGCACGCCCGCCTTGTCGGACAGCCCGATCTCGCAGGTGCGGCTGGTGGAGTAGCCCGACGCGCAGCCCTCCGGCACCGCGGCCGGCAGGTGGCGCAGGGCGTGGGCGTTGAGTTCGGGCGTGGTGAAGCCCTTGTCGCCGGCAAATCCGCAGCAGCCGACGTCCGGCGGGACCACCACCGTCTCGGCGCAGGCCTTCGCCACCGCGGTCAGGGCGCCGTCCAGCCCCATCCGGCGGGTGGAGCATGTCAGGTGCAGCATCACCGGCTCCGCCGCCTTCGCGATGTCGAGGCGGGGCAGGGCGAACTCGCTGAGGAACTCCGCCACGTCGAGGATGCGCAGGCCGGCGTCCGTCAGGCGCTTCTTCAGGCGCAGGGCACAGGGGCTGGTGTCCATCACCACCGGATAGCGGCCGCCGCGGCTTGCCTTGGACAGTGCGGCCAGCATGGCGTCGGCCTTGGCATCCGCCGCCTCGATCAACCCCTTGCTCTCCAGCGGCATGCCGCAGCACTGGCCGTCCGCCGCCTCCGGATAGAGGATGCGGAAGCCGGCCTTGTGCATCACCGATTCGACGACCTCGGGCAGCGGGCGCTGCTGAGGATCGCTGGCGGCGGGCCCCATGGTCCGGCTGACGCAGCTGGGGGCGTAAACCACAGTCGGCACATCGTCGGCGGCAGTGGTGTCCGGGTGCGGCGAGAAGGTCGCCGCAGTCGGCAGATTGCGCGGAAGCGAGGGCAGGTTGCCGCCGGTCAGCAGGCGCGCTGCCGCCTGGGTGGTGCCATGCCCCACCGTGCGGCGGGCGAGGTCGGCTAGCCGCAGGCCGGTGCGGGCGAGGCCCAGCGTTCCCTCCATATGGTCGGCGACCAGCGCCCCGGCTTTGCGAGCCATCGCGCCGCGCCGCTCGCCGCGCATGGACTTGATCAGCAGTCCGGTCTCGATCCCCACCGGGCAGGCGGTGGCGCACAGGCCGCAGGCAGCGCAGGTGTCGATACCCTGGTATTCATAGGCGGCGGCGATCTCGGCCAGACGAGGGGCATCGTCACCGGCAGCATTCAGCCGTGCCATTTCGCGTCGGCCGACGATGCGCTGGCGCGGCGACAGGGTGAAGCGGTGGGACGGGCAGGTCGGCTCGCAGAATCCGCACTCGATGCAGGTGTCGACCAGCGGGTCGGCGGGCGGCAACGGCTTCAGGTTCTTCAGATGGGCCTGCGGGTCGCCGTTCAGGATGACGCCGGGGTTCAGCAGGCCGTCGGGATCGAAGAGATCCTTGATCTCCTTCATCAGGCCATAGGCCTGCGGACCCCATTCCATCTCGACGAAGGGGGCCATGTTGCGGCCGGTGCCGTGCTCCGCCTTAAGGGAGCCGTCGTAGCGGGTGACCACCAGCTCCGCGACATCGTCCATGAAGCGGCGGTAGCGGTCGATCTCCTCCTGGCTGTCGAAGGCCTGGGTGAAGACGAAGTGCAGGTTCCCTTCCAGCGCGTGGCCGAAGATGATCGCCTCGTGATAGCCGTGGCGGACGAACAGCGCCTGCAACTCGCGCGTCGCTTCGGCCAGCCGGGGCAGAGGGAAGGCGACATCTTCGATGATGACGGTGGTGCCGGTCTGGCGGATGGCCCCGACCGCCGGGAACAGGCCCTTGCGGATCTTCCAGAAGCCTTCGCAGGCCTTGGCGTCGGTGGTGAAGCGGGTATCGCCGATGGTGGCGCAGCCGGCCAGCACCGCGGCGATCTGCACCACGTTGGCGTCGAGCGCGGCGGCACTCTCGGCACGGGTCTCCACCAGCACCGCCGCCACCTCGGGACCGAAGCCGCGGATCTGTGGCGGCATGCCCGGCTTGTCCTGGATGGAGCGGAGCGAGGCGCGGTCCATCAGTTCGGCGGCGTCGACCGGGGCGGCCTTCAGCAGGGCCACCGCGCGGCAGGCCTCGGCGATGTCGGGGAAGAACAGCAGCGCGCTGGCCTTGTGCGGATGCTCCGGCACGGTGCGCAGCGTGATGGCGGAGATGAAGCCCAGCGTGCCTTCCGACCCGATCATCAGGTGTTGAAGGATGTCGACCGGGTCCTCGTAATCCACCAGGGCGTTCAGGCTGTAGCCGGTGGTGTTCTTGATGCGGAACTTGTCGCGGATGCGGCCGGCCAGCGCCCCGTCGGCGCGGGTACGGGCGCCAAGCGCCGCCAGCCGGTCGAGCAGGGGGCCATGGCTGTCGCGGAAGCGGCTGCGGCTGTCCGGGTCGGCGGTGTCCAGCGCCGTGCCGTCGGTCAGAACCAGCCGCATCGATTCCAGCGTGCGGTAGCTGTTCTGCGCGGTGCCGCAGCACATGCCGCTGGCGTTGTTGGCGGCGATGCCGCCGATCTTCGCGGTGGCGATGGAGGCCGGATCGGGACCGATCTTGCGCCCCAGCGGGGCGAGGCGGCGGTTCGCCTCCGCCCCGATCACGCCGGGTTGCAGGGTGACGGTGGCAGCCGCCGGACCGATTGTGCAGCTCCGCCAGCCGTCGCCCAGCACCACCAGCACGCTGTCGCTGACCGCTTGCCCCGACAGGCTGGTGCCGGCGGCGCGGAAGGTTACCGGAACCTTGTGGCCGCGTGTGATGCGCAGCAGCCGCACCACCTCCTCCTCCGTCTCCACCAGCGCCACGATCTTCGGGATCAGCCGGTAGAAGCTGGCATCCGTACCATAGGCCAGCGTGCGCAGCGGGTCGGTGACCAGCCTTGCCTGCGGGATGACGGACTGAAGCTCGGCCAGCACGCGGTCGTAAGGGGCGGGCAGCATTGGCGGCGTCTCCTGCTGGGGGGAGGAGGTAGTGAGGTTGAAGTGATCGGCCGGTTAACGGCCGATCACCATCATGGTGAAGGGCCAGAGATAGGCCTGGGCCATCACCAGCAGGCCGACCAGCGCGGTCAGCGCCAGCGAGTGCCAGATGACGAAGCGCAGGATCTTGCCCTCATGCCCATGCCACTTGGTGGCGACGGCGGCGACGACGATGCTCTGGGCGTCGATCATCTTGCCCATCACGCCGCCCGAGCTGTTGGCGGCGGCCATCAGCGTCGGCGGTAGGCCGAGCTGTTCCGACGACACCTTCTGCAGGCTGCCGAACAGCACGTTGGATGCCGTGTCCGACCCGGTCAGCGCCACGCCCAGCCAGCCCAGGAAGGTGCCGAAGAACGGGTAGAGGAAGCCGGAGTTGGCGAAGGCGAGGCCCAGGGTGGTGTCCAGGCCCGAGTAGCGGGTGGTGTAGCCCAGCGCCAGCATCGCCGAGATGGTCAGCAGCGAGTTGCGGATGGCGTAGAGGGTGCGGCCATAGGTCTTCACCATCGCCACCGGCGAATAGCCCATCAGGAAGCCGGAGATGACGGCGGCGATGAAGATGCCGGTGCCGGTGGCCGACAGCCAGTTCAGCGTGTAGACGGCGGCCTCCGGGTGGGCCTTAGGCACCACCGGCGGAACGCGCATCACCATGTTGTGCAGGCCGTCGATCGGGAACTTGAAGATCGATACGCCGTCGAGGAAGGTCTTGACCTCTGGGATGCCCCACAGGAAGACGAGGACGCTGAGGATCGCCCAGGGCATCCAGGCGCGGCGGACCTCCGCGGCGCTGTAGCCGTGGTTGCGGCGCGCCTCGCCCTGGACCACGGCGGCGCCGACACCCTGGGTCAGGGCAGAGGCCCCGCCAGAGGTGTGCCAGATCGCCTTCGGGTGCCAGACCTTCAGGAACAGGGTGACCGAGACCAGCGAGACGATGGCGGCGGCGACGTCGACCAGCCAGGGGCCGTGGTAGTTCGACACGAAATACTGCGGCACGGCGAAGGACACGCCGGCGACCAGGATGGCCGGCCAGATCTGGATCATGCCGCGCCAGCCGGCGAAGGCGACGATCAGCCAGAAGGGCACCAGCACCGAGAAGAAGGGCAGCTGACGGCCGATCATCGCCGACAGGTCCAGCAGCGGCAGGCCGGTGACCGCCGCCAGCGCCAGCACCGGGGTGCCCAGCGCGCCATAGGCGACCGGGGCGGTGTTGGCGATCAGCGACAGGCCCGAGGCGGCCAGCGGGGTGAATCCCAGACCGATCAGCATGGCGCCGGTCACGGCGACCGGCGTACCGAAGCCGGCGGCCCCCTCGAAGAAGGCGCCGAAGCAGAAGGCGATCAGCAGGAGCTGGAGCCTTCGGTCGTTGGTGATGCCGGTGATGCTTTCCTGCAGGATCTTGAACTGCCCGCGCTGCTCGGTCAGGTGATAGAGGAAGATGATGTTGATGACGATCCAGCCGATCGGCAGCAGGCCGTAAGCCGCACCCAGCAGCGCGGTCTTTCCCGCCATCGCCATCGGCATGCCGAACACGGCGACGGCCACCGCCAGCGCGGTCGCCAGACCCAGCAGGGCGGCGCGATGCGCCTTCATGTGGAAGATGCCGAGACCACCCAGCATCACCAGGACCGGCAGCGACGCGAACAGCGTCGACAGCCAGATGTTGTTCATCGGGTCGTAGACTTGCGACCAGCTCATCGTCAGGGGTCTCCTTCTCGGGGAGTGATGTCGGTCCGAACGGTGTCCCGGGAGAAGGCGAGCCGCAGTCGGTCGCACCCCGCCTTGCCCGCGCCTGGAAGGCGGCGCGGGGGAAGGCCGGATGGTCGGCGAAGCGGAGGCGTTCACCGCCGCCGGGGTCTTGCGGCCCCGATGCTTGCGGTGCGGATGCGCCCTTGCGGGTGCTGGTCCGTCCTGTCCCGGTACGTGTGGATGCACTTTCCGCTCCGGCCGGTTTGGGGAAGAACCCCTTGCCAATCCGGCAGCGCTGGACATCTCTTATCCATACGGTGAGCTTTGGATAAAATATTTTACCAGACTGTGCAATGGCTGAATCGTTTGCCAGCCGACCAACTTTGGTAGGGGGGACGGCAAGGGTGCGACCTCGCCGGCCGCCGCCACTCTGGACGCCTGTTCCGTCCACCGGTATTGAAGAGGACCAAGACGTGCAGGGAGAGGCCGCCCACCCAATGCAGGGGACGATCAAACCGGCCAAGCTGGCCGACGCCATTGCCGAGCATCTGGAACGGCTGATCCTGGAGGGCGCGCTGCGTCCCGGAGAGAAGCTGTTGGCCGAACGCGAATTGGCGGTGAAGCTGGACGTGTCGCGCCCGTCGCTGCGCGACGCCATCGCCAAGCTGGAGGAGCGCGGCCTGCTGGTCACCGGGCGCGGCGGCACCCATGTCGCCAGTTTCCTGTCGCAGATCGCCGATCCGCTGATGACGCTGATGCGCAACAAGCCGGACGCGTCCTTCGACTATCTGGAGTTCCGCCGCTCCATCGAGGCGGCGGCGGCCGGGCTGGCGGCCCAGCGGGCAACCGACCTGGATCGCGACGGCATCCGCGCCATCGTCGCCCGCATGCAGGCTGCCCACGGCAAGGACGATAGTTCGGAAGAGGCGGACTCCGACGCCGATCTGCATCTGGCGATCTATGAGGCAGCCCACAATGTCGTCATGCTGCACATCATGCGGACGCTGTCCGACCTGCTGCGCAACGACGTGTTCTACAATCGAACCGACCTTTACTCCCGGCCGGGGGTGCGCGACCTGCTGCTGCAACAGCATCTTGCCATCGCAGACGCGGTGCTGGCCGGCGATGCGGCTGCCGCCAGTGCCGCGGCCGAGGCCCATGTGGAGTTCACCTTGCAGACCCTGCGTGAAATCCGCGAGCACAATGCCCGTGTCCAGGTCTCGCTGCGACGGATCGGGCGGACGGACCTGATCGACAGCGGGGTGTGAGGGCGGCGGCTTCCCGTCAGGTTGCTGTGACGAAGGTACTATGCCTGTGGGCTTGCCCTGACTGGCGGTAGGTCCTTGGTCGGGTTAAGCTGAGGCTTATATCTATAATCACCGTCTGTCCGACCAGATTGCCCGCCCAGCTTGCCCGAGTGCCGCCCTTGTCTTCCTCGTCCCCTTCGCCCGTACCCGCGCCGTCGTCCAAGAAGCGCCGGATCCTGCTGATCGAGGATACGGTTCCGCTCGCCAAGCTCTACATCGAGTTCCTGCGCGCGGAGTCCCATGAGGTCGTGCATTGCACCCGCGGCAGCGAGGCGCTGGATGCCGCGGCGGCGGCGGCGCCCGATGCGGTGATCCTCGACCTGAAGCTGCCGGATATGGATGGGCTGGAGGTGCTGCGGGCGCTCCAGGCCCGCGACTCCAGCGTCTCGGTGGTCATCATCACCGCCCATGGGTCGATCGATCTGGCGGTGGAGGCGATGAAGCTCGGCGCCTTCGACTTCATCGTGAAGCCGTTCAACGCCGACCGCCTGAATCTGACCCTGCGCAACGCGCTGGAACGGCGCGCGCTGGCCCGCATGGTCGAGGGCTACCGCAAGGATTTGGACCGCGGGCGCTTTCACGGCTTCATCGGCAGCTCGCCCGAGATGCAGGCGGTCTACCGCACGATCGAGAGCGTGGCCGCCAGCCGCGCCAACGTCTTCATCACCGGCGAGAGCGGGACCGGCAAGGAGGTGGCGGCCCAGGCCATCCACCGCGCCAGCCCGCGGCGCGACGCCGCTTTTGTCGCGCTGAACTGCGCCGCGATTCCCAAGGATTTGCTGGAATCGGAGATCTTCGGCCATGTGAAGGGCGCCTTCACCGGCGCGGCGGGGGACCGGCCCGGTGCGGCGCTGCTGGCCGACGGCGGCACCCTGTTCCTGGACGAGATCTGCGAGATGCCGATCGATCTCCAGAGCAAGCTTCTGCGTTTCGTCCAGACCGGCACGGTCAGCCCGGTCGGCAGCGGCCGGGAGGAGCGGGTTGACGTGCGCTTCGTCGCCGCCACCAACCGCGACCCGCTGGCGGAGGTGCAGGCCGGCCGGTTCCGCGAGGATCTCTATTACCGCCTGCATGTCATCCCGCTGGCCCTGCCGCCGCTGCGCGACCGTGGCGACGACGTGATCGAGATCGCGCGCTGCTTCCTGATCGACTATGCGCGGGAGGAGGGAAAGGCGCTGTCGGCCTTCGCGCCGGAGGTGGAGGCGCGGCTGCGCGCCCATGACTGGCCGGGCAACGTCCGGCAATTGCAGAATGTCGTCCGCAATGTGGTTGTGCTGAACGATGGGCCGCAGGTGACGCTGGACATGCTGCCGCCGATGGGCGGCCCTGCGCTCTGCGGCCCGGAGGCCGGAGCGGTTCCCTGCGCCGCCTGCGGGGCCCCGATGGCCGGCACGCCCGAGGAGGACGATGACGCCGTGCGGCCGCTGTGGCAGGTCGAGAAGGAGGTGATCCTAAAGGCGTTGCGCCTGACCGGCGACGATGTGCCGCGTGCCGCCCTGATGCTGGAGATCAGCCCCTCCACCATCTACCGCAAGCTTCAGCAATGGCGCAGCGCCGAAAGCCGCTCCGCCGGGGAGACGGCTGCGTGAGTGCGGAAGTGGCCGACGGCGCGGTGATGGCGCATATTCCGGCCGCCCTGCCGCCGGACGAGGGCCGCCGGCTGGCGGTTCTCAACTCCTACTGCATTCTCGATACCCCGGCCGAACCGGGCTTCGACAACATCACGCGGCTTGCCCAGCATTTCTTCCGCACCCGCATCGCGCTGGTTTCGCTGATCGACCGCGAACGTCAATGGTTCAAGAGCCGGGTCGGGCTGGAGGCGACGGAGACCCACCGCGATTTCGCCTTCTGCGCCCATGCCATTTGGGAAGACGGCGTTCTGGTGGTGCCCGACGCGACGAAGGATCCGCGTTTCGCCGGGAACCCCCTGGTCACCGGGGCGCCCCACATCCGCTTCTATGCCGGCGCGCCGCTGGTCGCGGACGGGCAGAGGCTGGGGACGCTGTGCGTGATCGACGACACGCCCCGGGATGGCTTCGACGCGCGCGAGGCGGAAACGCTGACCCAGCTCGCCCAGCTGGTGGTGGACGAGATGACGCTGCGCCGCGAGGTGGCGCGGCGCGAGCAGGCGGAAGCGGAGCTGAGCGACCGCTCTCGTCTGCTGAATCTTGCCGAGGAGATCGGCCAATTCGGCCACTGGTACATCGATTTCGTCACCGGCGCCCGCCGCTGGTCCGATGAGGTCTACCGCATCATGGGGCTGGCGCCCGGGCAGGAGCCGCCGACGGTGGAGCTGTCGCGCACCTGTTACCATCCCGATGACCTTCCGCGTCTTTCCGCTCTGGCCGAGCGGGCGAGGGAGACCGGCGAAGGGTTTTCGGTCGAGATGCGGGTCATCCGGCCCAACAGGGAATTGCGGCACGTCTTCATCCGCGGGATGGCCGAATGCGGGGCCGACGGCCGGCCGGTCGGGCTGCTCGGCGTCGTCCAGGACATCACCGACTCCAAACGGGAAGAGGCGGAACTGCGGTCGAACCGCGAGCTTCTCGACCTGACCGTCCAGGCGACACGGGACGGCATCTGGGACTGGAACCTGGAAGGCGGTGGCATCTGGTTCTCGCCCACCTGGAAGGAACAGCTCGGCTACCGCGACGGCGAGCTGGAGAACAGCCTGGACATGTGGGCCGGCCTGATCTTCGAGGAGGATCGGATCGCAGCACTGGAGACGGTCCGCGCCTACAATGCCGGGCTGATCCCGAAATTCGAGGCGGTGCAGCGCTTCCGCCACAAGCAGGGCCACACCGTCTACATCCTCAGCCGCGCCATCCACATCCGTGATGCCCAGGGTCGGGTCGTGCGCATGGTCGGTGCCCATACCGACATCACGCGCGAGAAGCGGGCGGAAGAGGAGCTGCGGCTCGCCAAGCAGACGCTGGACGACGCGATCGAGGCGGTGCCGGAGGGGCTGGCCTATTTCGATGCCGAGGACCGGCTGATCCTGTGCAACGAGCGTTACCGTGAAGCCCATCCGCTGACGGCGCCGCTGATGACTCCCGGTCGCCCGTTCGAGGACATCCTGCGCGCCGCTGTCGCCAATGGGGAATTCGCCGGCAACCCGGACGGACCAAGCGACGAGGTGTGGATCCAGGCCGAATTGGCCCAGCACCGCAATCCAGGCATGCCATTCGAGCGCGAACTGCCCGATGGCCGCTGGATCGTCGTTGCCGAGAACCGGACCAGCAACGGGTCGTTGGTCTGCACCCGCACCGACATCACCGAGCGCAAGCGCTTCGAGGCGGAGTTGCAGCGTCAGGCCGCCGACATGTGCGCGCTGGCCGAAGGGCTGGACGCCGCCCGCGAGGAGGCCGACGCCCTGCGTGCCCGCGCCGAGGCGGCGACCCAGGCGAAGTCGGAATTCCTGGCGGCGATGAGCCACGAGATCCGCACGCCGATGAACGGCATCATGGGCATGACGGAGCTGCTGTTCGACACCCCGCTGACTCCCGAGCAGCACCAGTTCGCCCAGGCCATCCGCAGTTCGTCAAACGCGCTGCTGACCATCATCAACGACATCCTCGACATCTCCAAGCTGGAAGCCGGACGGGTCACCATCGAAACGCTGCCCTTCGATGCTGCCGATCTGGTGGAGGGAGTGGTGGAGCTGCTGACCCCGCGTGCGTACGAGAAGGGGATCGAGATCGGCTTCTACATCGACCCGCTGCTGCGCCGGACGCTGCTGGGCGATCCGACGCGCATCCGGCAGATCCTGGTCAATCTGGTCGGCAACGCGGTGAAGTTCACCGACCAGGGCTCCGTCGCCGTGGAGCTGGAGGCGCTGGAAACCACGGACGCCCATCTGGTGATGCGCATCACCGTGACCGATACCGGCATCGGCATCCCCGACGAGGCGCTGCCGAGCCTGTTCAACAAATTCCAACAGGTGGACGGCTCGATCACCCGCAAGTTCGGTGGCACCGGCCTGGGGCTGGCGATCTGCCGCCAGCTGTCGGAGCTGATGGGCGGCAGCATCGCGGTGGAAAGCAGCCTGGACATCGGTAGCCGATTTCTGGTCGATCTGCCGCTGGCCCTGGCGGAGGAGGCACCGACGCCGGCTGAACGGCCGCTGGCCGGACGCCGGGCCCTGGTGGTCGACGATCTGGCGGTGAACCGTCGCGTGCTTGCGTCGATGCTCGACAGCCTGGGGGCCCGGCCGACCACGGTGGACAACGGTTCCGATGCGCTGGAGGCGTTGCGGCGCGGGGTGGCCGGTGGCCGGCCTTTCGACGTGGTGCTGGCCGACCAGACCATGCCGGATATGGGGGGCGACGCGCTGCTGGCGGCGATCGCCGGCGAGCCGGCGCTGGCGGAAACACGGCGGGTGCTGATCGTCACACTGGGACCGGCCTCGCGCAGCGAAAGCGGACCGGCCTCTGGCCTGGCCCATGCCACTCTGAACCGCCCGCTGCGCCAGACTTCGTTGTCCGCTTGCCTGACAGGGCTGTTCGCCACGGGGGCTCCCAGCACGTCTGTTTTGCCGTCTCCGGATTCCACAGCAGCGGAGGCGCCGCGCCGTGGCCACATCCTTCTTGCGGAGGACAACCGCACGAACCAGCTGTTTGCCACCACTCTGCTGCGCCGGCTGGGCTATACAGTGGAAGTGGCGGAGAATGGGGAGCAGGCGGTGGCGGCTGCCTGCCACGGCGGTGTCGATCTGGTGCTGATGGATGTCCAGATGCCGGGGATGGACGGGCTGGAGGCCGCCCATGCGATCCGTGCCGGTGGTGGTGCGCTGGCCAGCCTGCCGATCATCGCCCTGACCGCGGATGCCATGCCGGGCACGCGCGAGTTGTGCCTGCGGGCTGGCATGAGCGACTATCTGACAAAGCCGATCAGCCGTGCCGGCCTGTTGTCGGCGCTGGACCGCTGGATCGGCACGGTCGCCCTCCCGGCCGCCGCGGTAGAGACCGGCGACAGTCGAAAGGAGGATGGCGATGATTTGGGCGACGAGGTCCTGGACGAGGCCGTGCTGACCGATCTGGTCGGGACGGTGGGCTCTGAGAATCTGGCTTTGATCGTCGACAGTTTTCTGGAAGATGTCTCGAGTCGGCTGGACCGGCTGTCGGCAATGGCAGACGCCATGCAGGCCGGCACCGTCGATCTGCGCGCGCTGGCGCAGGAGGCGCACGACCTGTCGAGCCTTGCCGGCAGTTTCGGCGGCATGGCGGTCATGCACCTTGCCTGGAGGATGGAGGTTCTCTGCCGCAACGGCGACAGGGATCAGGCGACCCAGCTTCTGCCGGTTCTGCTGCGCGGGGCCGCCCGGTTGGAGAGGAGCTTGCGCGAGCGCACCGGCATGCGGGGGGCGGGGGGCTGACCTCGTCAGCCCGGCGCCGCGCTGCTCGCACCGTTGCTCGACGATGCGCCGGGGAATTCAAGCATTGGTGGACCTTCGCTCGAATAGCCCCATGCCAGCTCATGGCCGAAGTACAGGACACTGTTGACCACCGCGCCGGTCGCCGCGAGCCCGCCCGACAAGACCGGGTCACCGGTGAACAGGTAGGCGACGGCAAGATCGCCGACGGTGCCGACCGCCCGCCAACTGAGCGTTTTCATCAAGCTGGTGCCCCAACTCACCTCGCCGGCAGCAGCTGTGGAAACCGGTTGCGCCGGGGATGGTGAAACAGGCGTGGCCGTCCCGGATTGGGGCATGGGCAGGGCGTCGGCCGCGGCCAGCTGGCCGCGCAGCCCATGCTGGACCGCAGACAGGGCTTGGGCGCTCCAGGCGACGGCGCTCTGCGGGGCGATGGTGGATCGCAGGTTGCCGTCCGCGAAATGATAGCGGACATCGACCACGTCCCTCCGGTCGGTCAGACGGACCCCCGCCATCAGCCAGCGGTCCGGCATCGTCCAGCCTTGCTGCCGCGCCATTTCCGTCGCGGCGATCCAGGCCGTTGCGGTCCCGGTGCCGATGCTGGTGGTGACGCGCCCGACGAATCGGCACGCCCCGTCGATGGACGAGGCGTAATCGATGGTTGCGAAAGCGCCGTCCCGGCCTGAACAGTCGTGCGTCAGGCCCCAACCGGCGGTTCCAGGCTGCGCGTTCGTGGTCGCGATGAGGAAGGCGCGGACCTGCTGTCCGTCCAGCTGGATGAGGACCGCAGTCTGGAACTGTCCCGATCCGTCGCGTCCCGCCAGAACCCATTCGCCGGCCGGCAGGGGAATCTGCTTGCCGGCCAGAATGGCATGGCCGCTCAGCGGTTCGGCAGCGTCGGCGCGCGCCGACAGAAGCAGAAACAGTGCCAGAAGCGGGGCGAAGAACCGGTGTGGCATGCTGTCTTCCCTGGCGGGATTGTCAGTGATCCGACCCTAACATTCGAGAGCGGCGCGGACCACCGCATACTCTGTCATGGGCACACGCATAGCGAGAGAAAGACGATTGCCATGCGTCTGCTGCTCTGCAACACTGGCAAAGGCAGTATGTCGGTCATGGGGTTTTCGGTGCACGCAGCTTCCTTCGCTCTTCAGTCTCAGCTGCGCAACGCCGCCGTGAGCCTGTCGATCGCATCGGTCCTGGCTTTTCCAGGGATCGCCCCTGCCGCCGAGCCCACCGATCCCGCCAAGCAAGGGACCGAGGCGTCGCTGGAGCGCTCGGCCATGCGGGCGCTGACCTACAAGGTGGGCACGTTCCTCACCAACACGGTGGCCTATTCCGTGACGACCGGCGACATGATGCAGGGACTGGCGCTGTCGTCCGTGCTGACCGCCTACTCTTCCGTCAGCTATGTTCTGACCGATTATTTCTGGGATAGCGCCTATCCGCAGATGCACGCTGGCGATGCTCCGGCGGAGGTGCTGAAGGAAAGTGCCGAGCGCACCACCTGGAAGTTCATGACCTACAAGGTGGTGAACCTGCCGGCCCTCATGGCCGTCAGCTATTACGCCACCGGCACGGCCAGTGGCGCACTGGGGCTGGCGTCGGGCCTGTCGCTGGCCAAGGCCGGCTGGTTCTATGCCAACACCATGCTCTGGGACTATTACAGCCCGCCGCCATCGAAACCTGAGCAGCCCAAGCCGATGCGACCCGCCCCGACGTTGCCGATGGCTGACGCGGCAAGGCTGCATGCGGCGAAATAGCCGTCAGCCGGTGCCGGGCTGGGTCGAGCCGTCGGTATCCTCTGCCCGTTGCCGCAACTCCTTCGACGACATCCCGGCCGGGGTGGCGTCCTGAAGGGTACCGTCGCCCGGCGTCTTCGTCATATCCTCGCGCGCGGAGCGCTCGCCGGCCGGGGTCTGGTTATGGGTGTCGGCTCCCGATTTCTTCGGCTGGGGCATTCCTTCGGAGGGGGTGCGTGTTTGAGGCGTGTCGGTCATGATGTCCTCTGCTATCTTCTGGAGGTGTCAACGACCAGGATGGATGCGTGTTCCACGTCCACCCTATCCTTCGGAGACCGGGAGAAGACGGCGCGGCGCTCCAGAGCGCCGAAGAGCGCGCATCGAAAGCGCGCCTGACGACGGGCCAACCACCAAGGTCCGGCAGCGGAGGCCGTGAGCCGCCGCCCAGCCGGCCAGCAAGGAGTGTGAAAAGGTCATGGAATCGAGCAAGCACACGCCGCACGGCGATGTGACCCAGGTCGGCACCGTCACGCTGACCGACGACGCCACCGGCAAGACTTTGAAGCTGCCGCTGCTCGGCGGGTCCACCGGCCCCAACGTGATCGACATTCGCAAGCTCTATGCCGAAACCGGCTATTTCACCTACGATCCCGGCTTCACCTCCACCGCCGCCTGCGATTCGGCCATCACCTACATCGACGGCGACGAGGGCATTCTGCTGCACCGCGGCTATGCCATCGCTGATCTGGCCGAGAATTGCGACTTCCTGGAGGTCTGCCACCTGCTGCTGAACGGTGAACTGCCCAACCCGCAGCAGAAGGCCGATTTCGAGCGCACCATCACCTATCACACGATGGTGCACGAGCAGCTGGCCAAGTTCTACAGCGGTTTCCGCCGTGACGCACATCCGATGGCGATCATGTGCGGTGTCGTCGGCGCCCTGTCGGCCTTCTATCACGATTCCACCGACATCTTCGATCCGGTTCAGCGCAAGATCGCCGCGCACCGCCTGATCGCCAAGATGCCGACCATGGCCGCGATGGCCTACAAATACACGGTCGGCGAACCCTTCATGTATCCGCGCAACGACCTGTCCTATGCGGAGAACTTCCTCTACATGACGTTCGGCACGCCGTGCGAGGAATGGAAGGTCGATCCGGTCCTGTCGGCGGCGATGGACAAGATCTTCATCCTGCATGCCGACCACGAGCAGAACGCCTCGACCTCCACCGTCCGTCTGGCCGGTTCGTCGCACGCCAACCCGTTCGCCTGCATCGCGTCGGGCATCGCAGCATTGTGGGGGCCGGCCCATGGCGGCGCGAACGAGGCCGTGCTGAAGATGCTCGACCAGATCGGCTCGGTGGAGCGCATCCCCGAGTTCGTGCGCCGGGCCAAGGACAAGAACGACAGCTTCCGCCTGATGGGCTTCGGCCACCGGGTCTACAAGAACTACGACCCGCGGGCCAAGATCATGCGCGAGACCTGCTATCAGGTCCTCGACCGCCTTGGCATCCAGAACGAACCGCATCTGGCCATCGCGATGGAACTGGAGAAGATCGCCCTGTCGGACGAGTACTTCATCGAGAAGAAGCTCTATCCGAACGTCGATTTCTACTCGGGCATCATCCTGAAGGCGATGGGCTTCCCGACCAGCATGTTCACCGTGCTGTTCGCGCTGGCCCGCACCGTCGGCTGGATCAGCCAGTGGAAGGAGATGATCGAGGATCCGGCCCAGAAGATCGGCCGTCCGCGTCAGCTCTTTACCGGCAGCGCCGCCCGCCCCTTCGTCCCGCTGGACAAGCGTTGAGCGGACGAATGACGGCAGCCCCTCTCCGAAAGGAGAGGGGCTTCCCGTGACCCAGCCCCTTCAACTCGGCCTGTCGGTCGCCATCGTCGCGGTGACCGGCGGGACTCCGCGCGTGGTGACAGTGCGCAGTGGCTTCACCGTGCCGGACAACCATCGGCGCGGTGACGAACCGCTGCCGCATCGCGACGCGCTGCCCGGCGCACCCTTCGAGCCGGAGCGCTTCCGCACCCTTCAGGACGGTGTCCGCGCGGTGGCGGAGGGGCTGTCCGGCTTGGCGTTGCGCTATGTCGAGCAACTCTACACCTTCGGCGATCGCTACCGCGATCCGCACGAGTTGTTCGGCGGCCCGCGGTCGGTCGTGGTCGGCTATCTGGCGCTGGTCCGCGACGGCCCGCTGGGAGGAGAGGCTTCGGCCGAATGGCGCGATCTCTACGACCATTTCCCGTGGGAGGACTGGCGCGACCAGCGCCCGCCGCTGCTGGATGGGGTGATCGCGCCGGCGCTCGCCGGCTGGATCGCCGCGGCGCCCGACGAGGAGACCCGCCTGCGCCGTGCCGAACGTGCCCAGATGGCCTTCGGCCTGGATGGCGCCGACTGGGACATGGAGCGCGTGCTGGAGCGGTTCGAGCTGCTCTATGAGGCCGGGCTGGTGGTGGAATCCTTTCGTGACCGCGACCTCGCCGCGCGGGTCGACTCATCCATATCGGGCGGCGGGCCGATGCCGCGAGCGCTCGGCCGGCCGATGGCGCGAGACGGCCGTCGCATTCTGGCGACCGCGCTGGAGCGGCTGCGCGGCAAGCTGCGCTACCGCCCGATCGTCTTCGAACTGCTGCCGCCGACCTTCACCCTGCATCAGCTCCAACTGGTGGTGGAGGCGCTGTCGGGCGAGCGGGTGCACAAGCAGAATTTCCGCCGCCTGATGATCTCCGGCGGCTTCGTCGAACCCACCGGCCAGTATGAAAGCCAGACCGGCGGACGTCCTGCCGAGCTGTACCGCTTCCGTCGTCAGGCCATCCACGAACGCACCAGCGCCGGCGCCATCCCGTCCGCGGACGGATAAGGGTAAAATCCACCGGAAACTTCGACGCGCGGCATTGGGCGCAGTTGTCAACGGGCGGCTGCAAGGGGATACTGTTGGAACGGTTTTAAACCCGGAATGTCCATAGCCGGAAAGTACGCGGAAAGTCGATGTCGCACCGCATCCTGATTGCCGACGACCACCCGCTGATGCGCACCGCCTTGACCCAGACCATCGGGCAGGCGATTGCCGGCGCCGTGATCCTGGAGGCGTCGCGGTTCGAGCAGATCAAGCCGCTGCTGGACACCGGGGAGCCGCCGGACGTCATCCTGCTCGACCTGCACATGCCCGGCATGAGCGGCTTGATCGGGCTGATGATGCTCCGCTCCGAACATCCGGCGATTCCGGTGATCGTGGTATCGGCATCGGAGGATCCGGTGACGATACAGCGCGCCATCGACTATGGCGCCTCCGGTTTCGTTCCGAAATCTGCTCCCAACACCCAGATCATCGAAGCGATCCATGCCGTGCTGGACGGAGAGCTGTGGCTGCCGGAGATCAACGGCGGTCCGGAGACCGATGCCCCCGACCCGGCCCAGCGCGCCGCCACTCTGACCCCCCAGCAACTGCGGGTTCTGGCCGGCATCGCCGAAGGCAAGCTGAACAAGCAGATCGCCTACGAGATGAACGTCGCCGAAACGACGGTGAAGGCCCATGTCACCACGATCCTGCGCAAGCTGGGCGTGCTGACCAGGACGCAGGCGGCGGTGCTGGCGAGCCAGTTGGCGCTGTCCGCCGCACCCCCGCCGCCGGTGGAGTAGAGGCGGGCGGACCGGAACCAACGGCCCGCCCGCTGACCTGCCATCAGCGGCGGGCGCCGGTGTGGATGACGGTGCCAACATGCTCGCCACGCAGTGCGGCGGTCAGCCGTCCCGGAACCAAGCCGTTCACCAACTGGACGCCGGTGATGTGGCGGGCGTTCGCCAGCACCTCGACAAATGCCCGGTCCACCGGCAAGGGACCATCGTGGGCAGCCAGATCGGCAACCGTGATCTCCGGCAGCAGACGGGCGGTGGCACCGTCCGCCCCGTTGGGGTCGGTGCTGTAGATGCCGTCCACATCCTCGACGATGGTCAGGCTGGCTGCTCCCAGCGCGTCGGCCAGCAGGAAGGCCCCGGTGTCGGCCCGGTGCGAGGGGATGCGCGAGGTCGGGAATTCGTGATGGTGATAGGGCGGAAAGGCGCTGCCCACCACCGCACGGGCCGCCGACAGATGGACGGCCAGCTGGCCGGCAATGGTCGGATGCTCCACATAGGAGACACCATCAGGCGCCAGCAGCGAGGCCAGGATGTGACCGTTCTGTCCGGCCTCACTCGCCGCCAGCGGCGCCAGCGAACCGACCGGCAGTCCCAGATCCAGCCCGACGCTGTAGAGATGACGGGCGCGGATGCCGGCGCCGGTCAGGATCAGCAGGCGGTGTTCCGGCAGGATGCGGCGGATTTCCTCGACCATCGGCAGGATCGCGTCGCGTCCCCGGTCCATGATCGACCGCCCGCCGATCTTCACCACATGCAGCCAGGGCAGCAGCGGGATCGGGCGTCCACCGGCGACGGGACGGGTCAGGTCGTCGTTGAGAAGGGTCTGTCGCGCGAGCGGTGAGGCGATATGCTTGATGGTGTTGACGCTATCGGACATGTTCTGGCTCCTCAGCTCGCGGTGATGATGGTGCCGACATGCTCGCCGGCGAGCGCGCGGGTCAGATTGCCGGGGATCAGACCATTGACGATCTGCACCTCGTGGACATGGCGCGCGGCCTTCAGCAGGTCGAGCACCGGGAATTCCAGGATCGAGTCCTGCAATCCCTTCGCTTTCATCTCGTCCACCGAAATCTTCGGAATGAAGGTCGCATTCTTGGAGGTCTTGGGATTGGCGGTGTAGAGCCCGTTCTCGTCCTTCACATAGATCATCTGCTTGCAGCCGAACTGCTCGGCGACCAGGAAGCAGCCGGCGTCGGTGCGGTAGGGCGGGATGACCCCGTTGGCCGGCGGGCGCATCCACAGCGTGTAGGGCGGCATGCCGCTGAAGACCACCGCGTTCACCTCCGCCAGATAGAGCGGGACCACGGACAGGCCGGCGCCGTCCACGGCGGAAACGCCATGCTTGGCAAGAAGCTGGCCCAGCATGGCGGCGTTCTGGTCGGCGACCGAGGCGCCGAGCTGTGACAGCACGCCCGCCGGCAGGCCGAGGCCGGCAGCGATGGAGTAGAGGTGCCGGGCGCGCGTACCGGCGCCGGTGCCGATCAGCAGCTTGTGCGTCTTGCGCACCGCCGCGATTTCGTCGACCAGCGGGTAGACCGCCGAGCGGCCGCGGTCGATCACGCTCTGGCCGCCGATCTTGATCACCGTGGCATCGGGGAGGATGCGGAAATCCGCTGCCGCCTCGGCCGTGGCCTGAAGCTCGGCGTCGGTCAGCGGTCGCTGCATCAGCAGCGCCTCGAGGTCCGCCGTGGAATGTGCCGCCGTGGGATTTACCATGGAAGGGCAATCCTTTCGTTCCGTCATTGCACGTCAATGGGAGTCGCCGCCGCCGCCCCATCCCTGCGAAACCGCTTCCTCCCGACGGTTCCGAACGAAGCCGCAGAGCGTCGCACCGGTATCCGCATCCTGCCTGACGGCGCCTGTTCGGATCGTGGAGTCCGTTGATCGGGCACTCCAAGGCTTGCCGTGACGGTCGATGCTGCAAGACGGTATGACCAGGACGCTCAACCGTCAATAGGCCTACCGACGGCAGGGTTATGGTCTGGCGCGGCTAACCGGCCATCCGCTGCCCTTCGGCGAGCAGCTGCCCCAGCAGCGCCCGCAGCGCGCCCGGCCGTACCGGCTTGTAGAGCAGCCGGCAGCCGGCCGCTTCGATGTCCTCGCGCACGGCGGGGTCGCGGTCGGCGGTGACAACGGCGGCGGGGATGTCGCTGCCCAGTGACGCTCGCAACGTCGCCAAGGCCTCCACGCCGGTCAGGCTGCGGTCGAGGTGGTAGTCGGTCAGGATCACGTCTGGTGTCCGCCCTTCCAGCTTGGCCAGCGCAAGGTCGGGGGCGGCGGCGGTGACGACGCGGCAGGACCAGCTGGACAACAGATCCTCGGTGGCGCGGGCAATGGCCGGTTCGTTCTCCAGGCAAAGCACAAGGACGCCGCGCAGGTCCCGCCCGCGCGGGCGGGCCACCACCGCGCGGGCGGCGACCGGCTCATCGGTCAGCGGTACCAGCACCGAGAAGGCGCTGCCCCGCCCGACGCGGGAGCGCACCTGCACCGTGTGGCCGAGGATGCCGGCCAGACGCTCGACGATGGCGAGACCGAGGCCTAGACCCTTGCCGCGGTCGCCCCGATCATCGTGGTCGGCGTCATTGTCGAGCTGGCGGAACTCCATGAAGATTTCCGGCACCTTGTGTTCGGGGATGCCGGGGCCGGTGTCCCACACCTCGATGGACAGGAAATTCCCCCGCCGGCGGCAGCCCAGCAGGATGCGGCCGGTACGGGTGTAACGGACCGCGTTCGCCAGATAGTTCTGGAGAATCCTCCGCAGCAGCGTCGGGTCGCTGCGCACGGTGGCTGAACAGTCGACCACCCGCAGCCCCAACCCGTGGCGGCTGGCCAGCACGGTGAACTCCTCGCCCAGCGGCTTCAGCAGTTCCTCGATCCGCATCGGTACCGGGTTCGGCTTCACCACGCCGCTGTCGATCTTCGACACGTCCAGCAGATCACCCAGGATCGTCTCCACCGACCGCAGCGAGGCGTCGATCTGGCGGATGGCGCTGTCGCCGTTGCGTTCGCCCAGAGCCGACAGGAACAGCCGGGCGGCATGCAGTGGCTGCAGCAGGTCGTGGCTGGCGGCGGCCAGGAAGCGGGTCTTGCCGCGGTTGGCGCGCTCGGCCTCCGCCTTCGCTTCCGACAGGGCGTGGGTGCGCTCGGTGATGCGGCGTTCCAGCGTTTCGTTTGCTTCGCGCAGGGCGGCGGCGGCGCGGTGGCGCTCGGTCACGTCGGTGTAGACGGCAACAAAACCGCCGCCGCCCGGCTTTGAACCGGGCATGGGATTGGTTGCGATCTCCAGCACCGTGCCATCGGGCCGCACCCGCTCATAGACGTCGGGCTTGTTGCGGCGGCGCGGGTCGGACCGGCGCTCCAGCAGCGTCTCGATCTCGCCGTTGCGGCCATATTCGCCGCGCCGCGCGATCAGCCCGACGATGTCCTGCAGCGAGGTGCCGACCTGGACGAAGCCGTCGGGCAGATCCAGCAGGACGAGGAACTGGTTGTTCCAGGTGGCGACGCGCCAGTCCTCGTCGAACACGGCAATGCCCTGGGGCACATTCTCCACGGTGGCGCGCAGAAGCTCATGCTGCTTCAGGATGGCGCGCGAGGCCTCGTCGATGATCGAGCGCGCATCGGTGCGCGACAGCCGGCGGTCGGACAGCAATCCCGCCACCACCACGCGGGCGGAAGCCGAACCGACCGCTCCGGCCAGCAGCCGTTCGGTCAATTGGATCGCCTCGCCATCGGTGCGCATCAGCAGGGCGGTCCGCAGATCGCCGTCGGCCACCCCGGTGAAGCGGCGGAAGGCGGTATCGGCGCGCGACTGCCCGACATACCGCACCGCCAGATCATGCAGATCGGCCAGGGTGGCGCCACGCGGCCCGTGCGCCTCGCCGTCGGCGGAACGGCGGAGGCTCATGAAACGGGCTGCCTGCTGGCGCTCCAGCGTCGATGGCCGGGTCAGCAGGGAGACCAGCACGAAAAGGAGGATGTTCGGCCCCAGGCTCCACAGCGCGGCGTTGGTCAGCGGGTCGATGCCGGCGATGCCGGCCAGCGCCACCGGGCTGAGGCCGGTCAGGCCGAACGGGCCCTCGCGCAACGCGCTGGAGGCCAGCCATCCGGCGTCGGCGAAGGACGGCAGCAGCATCGTGTAGGCCCAGCCGAGGAAGCCGGCGCAGATGCCGGCGAAGGCGCCGCTGCGGCTGGCCCGGCTCCAGACCAGGCCGCCGAGCAGTGCGGGGGCGAACTGGGCCACCGCGGTGAAGCTCATCATGCCGATGGTCGCCAGCGGAAAGGCCGGGCCGATCAGCCGATAGCAGCCATAGGACAGCAGAACCAGCACGATCACCGCCGACCGCCGCACCAGCAGCAGGATGCCCGCCGGATCGTCGCGCAGCCGCCGGTCGTCGGGGCGTAGCGCCATCAGCAGCGGGACGGCGACGTCGTTGCAGATCATGGTGCTGAGCGCCACCATCTCGACCAGGATCATGCTGGTGGCGGCCGAAAGCCCGCCGATGAAGGCGGCGAGCGCCAGCCACGGCCAGCCCTGGCTCAAGGGGATCGACACCATGAAGGTATCGGCGTTGGTCGTGCCGTCCGGGAACAGCATCAGCCCGGCCAGCGCCACCGGCAGGACGAACAGGTTGATGGCGACCAGATAGGCGGGGAACAGCTTCGCCGACGACCGCACGTCGCCGCCATGGGTGTTCTCCACCACCGCGACGTGGAACTGGCGCGGCAGGCAGAGAATCGCCAGCCCGGACAGCAGGCACGCCACCCACCAGTCGGTGCCGATGTTGTCCAGCCGGATCAGCTCCAGAAAGCCCGGATGGCGCACCGCGGCGTCGACGAAGGTCGCCGGGTCGCCGAAGACGGAGATGGCGATGGCCCCGCCCACGCCGAGCGCCGCCGCCAGCTTCACCACCGATTCCGCGGCGATCGCCATCATCAGGCCGCGGTGGTGTTCGTTGGCCGATACGCTGCGCACGCCGAAGAGGATGGCGAAGGCCGCCATCAGCAGCGCCGCCATCAGCGCGGTCCCGCCCGGCATCTGGCTGAGATCGGTGCCCAACGAGGCTCCGGCCAGGATCTCGAAACTCACGCTGATCGCCTTCAATTGCAGGGCGATGTAGGGCAGCAGGCCGATCACGGCGGCAACGGTGACGAGAGCCGCCAGGCCGCGGCTCTTGCCGTAGCGTGCGGACAGGAAGTCGGAAATGGAGACGACATTCTCCGATTTGGCCACCCTGACGATGCGGGCCAGCACTGGCCAGCCCAGCCCGATCATCAGGATCGGCCCGATATAGATCGGCAGGAAGTAGAAGCCGCCGGTCGCCGCCCGACCGACCGCGCCATAGAAGGTCCAGGAGGTGCAATAGACGCCGAAGCTCAGCGCATAAAGCCAGGGCGTGCGCCGGTCGCTGCCATGGGGACCGGTCCGGTCGCCGTACCACGCTATGGCGAACAGCGACAGCAGATAGGCCAGCGATGCGGCCAGGATGAACCAGCTTTCCATGGGGCTTTGCGCATCCCGTTCTTGATTTTCACTCCCTATGGGGTGTGAGCCTAACACAAAACCGGCACCACCGCCGTGCCCACCGTGGCCTTCCACCTTCGACAGGGCGCAAAAGGCTGGGATTGGTGACGCAGGGGGCAAAGGGGGACCGTCCGACAGCATGCCCACCCCTGCCGGGACACTTCCGACGCTTCGGTGTTCTTCGTGCACGGCTGCAAAAGCCGTTGCTCGACCATGCAAGGTGAAGGAGAGTCCGAATGGTATCGGTTACCCCCGGTTCCCAGTCCAGCATCAACACCGACGCGCTCGGCGTGACGGACATCCAGGGGGGCACGGTCACCGTCGCCACGCCCAACCAGATCGTCGTCAGCTTTTCCGACAACCGGTTCACCGATTTCCGTGGCAATTTCACCTACGACCCCACCGGCACAACTCTGACCGGCGGTACAATCAGCAGCGTCACCAACGGAGCCAACGGCGTTGGCGACGTCACGGTGGGGGATTTGAGCCTGCCGATCGCGACGGTGCTGGGCTGGGCCAGCAGCGGCACCGATCCGGAGGCGATCCGCCTCGCGCTGATGGGGGGCAACGACATTCTGCTGGGGTCGGACAGCAATGACACGTTGCGCGGTTATGCCGGTGACGACACCATCAAGGGTGGTGCCGGTGACGACCTGCTGGACGGCGGCAGCGGCGTCAACCTGATCGACGGGGGCGACGGAATTGACACGGTCGTCCGCGGCGCCACGCGGGCCGACAGCGGTGCGGTCAAATACGACGGCGAGATCTATGTGATCGACGCCGGCGGCTATGACCGGCTGACCAACGTCGAGTTCATCCAGTACAGCGACCAGACGGTGGCCGGAGCCTCCGCCCCCGTGTTCGACGGGCTGTCCTACCTTGCGGCCAATCCGGACCTCGCCGCCGTCTACGGCACGGACAGCGAGGCCGCCTTCGACCATTACCGGTCCTTCGGATGGAGCGAGGGGCGGACGCTGACCTTCAACGCCGCCGGCTATCTGGCCGACAATCCGGACCTCGCCGCCGCCTTCGGCACCAACACGGCCGACGCCACCCGCCATTACATCGAGACCGGCCGGAACGAGAATCGGCGGTTCGATTTCGATGCGGAGGCCTATCTGGCTGCCAACCCTGACCTGATCCAGGTCTTCGGCAATGATCCGACCGCGGCCGCGCTCCACTACGCCACCATCGGCCGGAACGAGGGGCGGAGCCTGGGCTTCGATGCGCAGGCCTATCTGGCGCGCTACCCGGACCTGCAGGCCGCCTTCGGCAGCGATCTCCAGGCGGCGACCGCCCATTATGTCGCGGAGGGCTATGAGGAGGGCCGAAGCGCTGCACCGCTGGCTCACAGCACTGGTGCCGCATTCGCCGTGGACGATGCGGTGCAGCGGAATGCGACGCTGACCATCGCCTGACGGAAGGCTGGCTGAAACACAAGCGGGCGGAGGATCATCCCCTCCGCCCGCTTTTCATATCAGCCTCGCGATGGCGGTCAGTCGTGCTGGTAGATGTCGACGTCCTTGGTTTCACGAACGAACAGCAGGCCGATCACCAGGGTCGCCGCGGCGATGACGATCGGGTACCAGAGGCCGGAATAAATGTCGCCGGTGGCGGCCACGATGGCGAAGGAGGTGGTCGGCAGGAAGCCGCCAAACCAGCCGTTGCCGATGTGGTAGGGCAGCGACATCGAGGTATAGCGGATGCGGGTCGGGAACATCTCCACCAGCATCGCGGCGATCGGGCCGTAGACCATGGTCACATAGATGACCAGCACCGTCAGCAGGGCGATGACCATCACCGTGTCGATGCGGGCCGGATCGGCCTTGGCTGGATAGTTGGCGGCCTTCAGCGCATCACCCAACCCCTTGTCGAAGGCCGCACCGGCGGCCTTTGCGTCGGTCGGGGTGGCGGCGGTGGCCGGGCCGTGGCTCAGCGACACGGTGGTGTTGGTCTGCGGCAGGGCGGAATAGCTGGGGATGACCGTGCTGCCGACCTTGATCGACGCCACGGTGCCTGCCGGCGCCGCTTCGTTGGTGTAGGGGATGCCGCGCTTCACCAGGGCGCTCTTGGCGATGTCGCAGGAACTGGTGAACTGGCTGGTGCCGACCGGGTTGAACTGGAACGAGCATTCGTTCGGATCGGCGACCACCACCACCGGCGAGGTGGCGATGGCTTCCTCGAGCGCCGGGTTGGCGTAGTGGGTGATGCCCTTGAACAGCGGGAAGTAGGTCAGGCAGGCAAGCAGCAGCCCGGCCATGATGATCGGCTTGCGGCCGATCCGGTCGGCAAGCGTGCCGAAGATCACGAAGAAGGGCGTACCGATCAGCAGGGCCGCGGCGATCATCAGGTTGGCCGCCTGGGCATCGACCTTCAGCGTCTGGGTCAGGAAGAACAGGGCATAGAACTGGCCAGTGTACCAGACCACCGCCTGACCGGCAACCAGACCGAACAGCGCAAGCAGGACGATCTTCAGATTCTTCCACTCACCGAAGGATTCGGTCAGCGGCGCCTTTGAATGCTTGCCTTCCTCCTTCATTTTCTTGAAGGCGGGCGATTCGTTCAGCATCAGCCGGATCCAGACCGAAATGCCGAGCAGAACGATGGAGATCAGGAATGGGATGCGCCAGCCCCAGGCGTTGAAATCCTCCGGCGACATGGCGACACGGCAGCCCAGGATGACCAGCAGCGAGAGGAACAGGCCCAGCGTCGCGGTGGTCTGGATCCAGGAGGTGTAGTTGCCGCGGCGGCCGTGCGGCGCATGTTCGGCGACATAGGTGGCGGCACCGCCATACTCGCCGCCCAGCGCCAGCCCCTGCAACAGGCGCAGGCCAATCAGGATGATCGGGGCGGCGATGCCGATGGAGGCATAGTTGGGCAGGATGCCGACGATGAAGGTCGACAGGCCCATGATCAGGATGGTGACCAGGAAAGTGTATTTGCGGCCGATCATGTCGCCGAGACGGCCGAAGACCAGGGCGCCGAACGGGCGGACCGCGAAACCGGCGGCAAACGCCATCAGCGCGAAGATGAAGGCCGCGGTCGGGTTGACGCCGGAGAAGAACTGTGCGGCGATGACCGCGCTGAGTGATCCGTAGAGATAGAAGTCATACCATTCGAAGACGGTCCCGAGCGAGGATGCGAAGATGACTTTCTTCTCCTCGCCGGTCATCGGTCGGACGGCGTCCGATGTCGAAGCCGCATAGGCCATGGTCTTCACCCTCCCAAGTGAATAAGCCATAACTATGGTTGGTTTTTCACGAGCGGTGCATGTCGGTCAGCTGATTCGATGACCGAGCCCACGTCTTGGTTATGTCACGGATAGTTGTGTGCACGAACCTTGTGCGTCACCCCCGACCATGGTCGGGGGTCACCGGGTTGGAGGTATAGGGTTACAATACTTTTTTGCGCGCTTCACGGCATTGGTTGGTCGTTGCCGGAAGAAGCATCACTGACAAAGTCACTGAAAAACCGGTGCATACAGCAGTCCGCCCTGGGTCCAGGGCCGATTCAGGCCGCGCTCGAGCTTGAAGGGCGATCGGTTGCCGAGGTTACGCTCAAAGATTTCGCCGTAATTGCCGACCTGCACCACTGCCTGATAGGCCCAGTCCGGACGCAGGCCGGCCTTTGCCGCAACGTCCGGCATGCCCGACAGCAGGCGGCGCATCTCGCTGCTCCCGGTGATGCGCTGGAAATTCGCATTGGCGCCGGACACCCCGGCGTCGTCGGTCAGGAACAGGGCGAACATGGTCCAGCGGACTGCCGCCATCCAATTGCGGTCGCCGTTCGGCGTCAGTGGGGCCAGCGGTTCGCGCGAGGTCAGCGGTGACGGCATGTCGGTGATCTCCAACGCGTCCTGCGGCGTGTCCAGCATATGCAGGGCCGTGGTCAGCAGCGCGCGGTCCGCACTGACCGCGGCACAGTCGCGGCTGAGAAAGGCCTCCAGCGTGTCGGGCCAACCGGGGAAACTGCGCAGCTTCCAAGGCCGCTTGCCGCCGGCGATCAGGGTTTCCAGTTCGGCCTGGGTGGTGGTGCCGGCCGGCACGCAGACCGTCAGCTCTCCGTCCAGCGCCGATCGGCCATCGGGTTGCCGCCATGCGGCAATTCCCTGCACGTCGTAGAAGATTGGCGGCCCGAAATCGACGGCATAGGTGGCGTCGCGCGTCAGCGTCCAGGACGTCTGGGCAAAGGAGACGTCGACCTCGCCAGCAGCGACGGCGGCGAATTCCTGCGGCTTGGACAGCCGGCGGATTTCGATGGCGTCGGCCTTGCCCAGCACGGCGGCGGCGAGAGCCCGGCACAGATCGACCATGAAGCCGACCGGCCGTCCGCCGTCATCGTTGGCGGCGAAACCGGGGTTGAAGGACACGCCGCAGCGCACGACGCCGCGCCGCTCGATCTCCGCCAGCACCGGGCGCTCGCCCCGGTCACCACCTGGGCTGCTGCCTGGATTGCCGTTGCGGGCGGTGGATGTCTCCGGCAGTGCCGCGGCGTTTCCGGCCGACGGCAACGTATGAAGCGCCAGCAGCAGGCCGACCGCGACGGCAACAGGCTTCAGCCCCATCCTTCTCCCCTTATCCGACGGCTGCGCTATGATACGCTGCCGGCGCCGTCACGCAAACGATGCGCGGAAGAGGAAATCGGGAAGCGGGAACGGGAATGGCGGGCGACAGCAGGTCGGGGGCTGACGGATCGGAACCGGATAAGACGCCGGGCAAGGCCGCGGGCAAAAACGGTGTGGTCAGGATCGGCGTCGGTGCGCGGCTGTTCGGTGCGCTCGCTTTCAACGGGCTGGTCGCCTTCCTGATCGGCCTTGGCGCCTACATCGCCTTCGACGGGCTGCATGCCGGCATCACCAAGGTCACATCGGAACAGTTCCCCGCCGTCGTCGCCTCCGCCAAGCTGGAGCGCCAGCACCAGCGGATCATGCGGACCCTGGAACAATTGGCCCTATCGCAGGAAAATTTCGGACGCGAAACGATTAAGCAGGGCTTGGCCGACCAGCTGGACGGCTATGACCGGCTGCTGGCGGAGATGGTCTCGTCCGACGGCCGGCAGGCGCAGCGGATCGCCGGCCTGAAGTTGCAGCGCGATGAGATCCTGCGGCTGCGCGACGCCATCGACCGCGGCGTGACCGCTCGTATCACGGCACGCCGGGCCCTCGCCGAGCGTGAACGCGATGTGCGGCGGATGGCCGATGCCCTGGCGGAACCCGCCCTGCGCGGGGTGGAGGATGCCGGCGTGCAGCGCTGGCTGGCGATGGCGGAGCGGTTGCTGTTCCTGATCGCCTCGGTCCATCAGGCGGAGAACAGCTTCGCCCTTACCCGCTTGGCCGACAGTGCCGCGGCGCAGCTGGCGGCGTTGGACGGGTCCCTGCCGGCGGTGGAGGTGTCGGACCGGCTCGCCCGGCTGGCCGAAGGGATGCGGTCGGTGGTCGAGGGCGACCGCTCCGTCTTCCGCCAGCGGCAGGCCGAGTTGCAGGCGTCGGAGATGCTGAACGGGCTCGTCGACCGGGCCAATCAGGTGTCGTTGATCAACACCGGGTTCAACACCGGCATTTTCGTCGAGCAGACCAAGGCGGCGGAGGAAAGCCGCCAGCAGGTCATCGAGGTCTCGACCACCTATACCCGGCTGTTCTTCGCCTCGGTCGGCGTGGTGGTGCTGGGGATGGTGCTGTCGGTGCTGTATGTCCGGCGCAAGGTGTTGGCCCGTTTGTGGGCGGTCAGCGAGGCGATCCGCGACCGCACCGGCGGCGGCCGGGCCGAAGTGCCGGTGACCGGTGCCGACGAAATCGGCCAGCTTGCCCGCGCGCTGCGCTTCTACATCCAGGAAACCGAGGACAAGAGCGAGGCGCTGCGCCGCAACGAACAATGGCTGCGCACGGTGCTGGAGGTCGCCCCGGTTCCGCTGGTGATTTCCGGCCGCGCCGACGGCCAGATCCGCTTCGTCAACCGCCGTGCCGCCGACCTGTTCGAGGTCAACGAGGCCGGCGAGCTGCTGGGCCGTCCCGCCGCCAGCGTCTGGTCCGTCCCGCAGGTGCGCGACGAATTCGTCCGCGATGTCTTCACCAGCGGCCTTGCCCTCGATGTCGAGACGGAACTGGTGACCCGCACCGGCCGCCGGTTGTGGGGTCTGTTGTCCGGCATCGCCTTCGAGTTCCAGGGGGAGGAGGTGCTGCTCAGCTCGGTCGTCGACATTACCCGCCGCCGCGAGGCGGAGGAGCTGTTGCGCCGGACCCAGGCCTTCCTGGACGCGGTGATCGACAATGTGCCGAGTGTGCTTTACGTGCTGGACGGCGACAGCGGCCGCGTCCTGCTGTGGAACCGGGCGGCGGAGGACTGCTTCGGCACCCGTCGCGCCGAGATCGGGGACCGTACCCTGGCCGAGGTGCTGGGACCGGAGACCGGGCGGGCACTTGCCGGCGGCGATCCCGGTTCGATGCGCTCGCTGGGAGTGGAGGAGCTGGTGCTTCCGCGCAATGGCGAGAACACGGTATTCGCCTTGCAGCGCCATCCCTTCGAGTGGTCGGGCGACGGACGTTGCCGCATCATCTGCGTCGCCAACGACATCACCGCTTCGCGCCGGGCGAGGGAGGAACTGCGGCAGGCCAAGGAGCGGGCGGAACGCGCCGACGCCGCCAAGACCGAGTTTCTCGCCACCGTCAGCCATGAGATGCGCACGCCGCTGAACGGCATCCTCGGCCTGTGCCGGCTGCTGCTGACCGGGCAGCTGCATGCCGGGGAGCGGCGTTACGCCATGTCGATCATGCGCTGTGGCCACGGGCTGCTCGATCAGGTCAACGACATCCTCGATCTGCGCAAGATCGAGGACGGCAAGCTGGACCTCGACCCTGCGCCCTGCGCCCTGCTGCCGGTGCTGGAGGAGGTCGTTGCGACGGTGGAAGGACTGGCGAACGAGAAGGGGATCGACCTCGACCTCGATATCGCGCCGCAGGTGCCGGATCAGGTGGTGGTCGACCGCCAGCGGCTGCGCCAGATTCTGGTGAATCTCGTCGGCAACGCGGTGAAGTTCACCGAACGCGGCGGGGTGGATCTGCGTGTCGATATCGAACCGGTGCCGGAACGTTCCGGTGCCGGAGAAATGCTGCGTATGGCTGTCCGCGACACCGGCATCGGCGTGCCGGCCGACCGCCGCGCCGCCATCTTCGAAAAGCTGGAGCAGGCCGATCCGAGCATCGCCCGGCGCTTCGGCGGCAGCGGGCTGGGACTGGCCATCGTCCGCCATCTGCTGGACGCCATGCAAGGCAGCATCCGCGTCGACAGCGCGGAAGGGCTGGGCAGCGTCTTCACCGTCACCATTCCGTTGCAACGGGTTGTCGAGCCGGCGCTTCCCGCCCGCCCCGGCCGTCTGCTGCCGATCAGTCGGGTGAGGTCATTGGCCCTTCTGCTGGTGGAGGACGATGCCATCAACCGGGAGGTGGCGCTGGGCCTGCTGTCCGACGCCGGCCACCGCATCACCGTGGCGGAAACCGGCGAAAAGGCGCTGGAATTGGCAACCCGGCGGCGCTTCGACGCCATCCTGCTGGACATCCGCCTGCCCGACATCGACGGACCGGAGGTGGCGCGCCGCATCCGCGCCCTGGAGGATGCCGATCGCGCGGCGGTGCCGATCGTCGCGGTGACCGCCAACGTCTTCGCCGCCGACCGCGCCCGCTACATCGCCGCCGGCATCGACGCGGTGATCGAGAAGCCGATCTTCCCCGAACGCCTGATGCACCTGTTGTCAAATGCCGTCGCGGCACGGTCCGATGATGAGGAGGAGGTTGACACGGGCACGATTGCGGTTGGACCGCCGGCCCGCCCGGCGGTGGTGGAGGATGATGTGAATGAGGAGATATTGGAGCGCTACATCCGCTCCCTGGGTCCGGCACGCTTCGCCACCATCCGTGGCCTGCTGCTGGATTCAGCCCAGGAGGGTCTGCCCCGCCTGATCGCCGCCGACACCCCAGATGCCGAGATCGAGGACATTGCCCACCGGCTTGCCGGTGCGGCCAGCCATTTCGGCCTGACCGCCTTCGTCGGCCTGATGCGTGCGGTCGAGGACGGCATGCGCGAGGGCCGCCGGGGCGAGGCGCAGCAACTGGCTGCCACCGCCGAGTCCGCCTTCAGCCGCGGCCTTGCGGCGATGGACGCGGTGCGCGGGGTGCTGGAGGGGGTTTGAGGCGGGGGAAGTCCCCGCCTCATGCCGATTGGTTCACGCCCCCTTGGCGGCGCGATAGGCTTCCATCAACTGGCGGCCGGCGGCCAGGATACCCTCGCGGTCGCCTTTCTTGACCAGGGTTTCATCGACCAGCTTGCCACCGGCGCCGACGCAGGCGACACCGGCCGCGACATAGGACGCCACGGTGGTGGCATCGATGCCGCCGGTCGGGACAAAGCGGACGCCGGGGAACACCGACTTCAGCGCCTTGATGTGCGCCGGGCCGACGGTGGAGGCGGGGAAGATCTTGATGGCATCGGCACCGGCGGAGATGGCGGCATGCACCTCGGTCGGGGTCAGAGCGCCCATCAGGCAGGCAACGCCATGGTCGCGGCAGGCGGCGGCGACCTTCGGCACTACGCAGGGTGATACCACGTATTTGGCGCCGGCCTTGACCACGTCGGCGACCGCCGCCGGGGTCAGGACGGTGCCGGCGCCGATCAGGGCACCACCCTCCGCCGACAGCTCCTCGATCAGGCCGACAGCGCCGGGGGTGGTCATGGTGATCTCGAAGGTGCCGTAACCGGCTTCGCGCAGCCAGGTCACGGCGGTGCGGGCCAGATCGGCGGAGCTGTTGCGGATGACCGGAACGACGCCATAAGCGACAAGCTGGTCCAGGATTTCGACAGGGGTCTGGGATGTGGACATCAGGATTCCTCGGAGGTCTTCTGGGTGACGGTTGATCTGGAAGAAGAAGCCGGCCGTTCCGGCACGCGGTGGTGCCCGGCCAGGACGGCCTTGATGCGGGCGAGACGGCGGTCGAGGCCGGGTGGGGACTGCAGGCCGACGGCGACGGTCAGCACGTCGATCAGCGCCAGCTGCGCCAGGCGCGAGGCCATCGGTGTGTGGACGGCGGTGTCCTCGTCCACATCGACGGTCAAACGGATGTCAGCGCGCTCGGCCAGGGGAGTCGCCGACGCGGTGATGGCGATCACCGTCGCCCCGCCGTCGCGGGCGATGGCGGCGACGTCGAAGATCTCGTCACTGGTGCCGGTCTTGGAGATCGCCAGCAGCGCGTCGCCGGGACCGAGAGTCGCCGCCGCCATCGCCTGGAGATGGGCGTCGGTGCTGGCGGTGACCTGCGGCAGCAGGCGGAACAGCTTGTGATGGGCGTCCAGCGCCACGGTTCCCGACGCGCCGACGCCGACGATCTGTACCCGCCGCGCCCGCGCCAACACCCCGGCGGCCTTTTCAAGCGCCATGCTGTCGAGCCGGCTGCGCAGGCGGACCAGCGCATCGATCGAGCGGTTCAGCACCTTTTCCGCCGCGCTGGCGACGCTGTCCCCGGGAGAGAGGTCGCGTACCAGCGGGGTCGGACGTTCGCCGACCTCCTCCCTGACGGCGGACGCCGCTAGATGCTGGGCCAGTGCGATCTTGAATTCCTGAAAGCCGCCGAAGCCGGCGGAGCGGCAGAAGCGCAGAACGGAGGGTTCGCTGACTCCTGCCTTGCCGGCAAGCTGCGCCAGGCTGTCACGCACCGCGGCACCCGGATCGGCCAGCACGCTGCGCGCCACCGCGGCTTCCGCGCGGCGCAGGCTGTCGAGGGAGGAGGCAATGGTGTCCAGCATGGGGGTCAGCATGGCTGCCGAGAGACGGTTGTAGTTTTACTACAGATATACCGGTCTGTCGACCTGCCTGTGAAGCAACGCTACAATTCGTTCGCGCACCCCTTCACTTTTTGGACGCGTGTGAACGGGATGCCCCGCCGAGGGGCGACAGGCCGCGATGATGGTCATGGGGTGGAAGAAAATGAAAAGCCCCTCTCCATCAGGAGAGGGGCTTTTTGGGTGGGTCAGGCCGACCGCACCTGACTGAGGAAGCGGTCGATCTGTTGTTGGAGGCGACCGGTTTGGGTCGAAACCTCCTGGGCGACCGACAGCACCTCCTGCGCCGACTGGCCGGTCTGGCCGGCGGCGGTGCGGACCTGACCGATGTTCTGGGAAGCCTGGGCGGTGCCGCCTGCCGCCTGCTGGACGTTGCGGGCGATTTCCGAGGTGGCGGCCCCCTGCTCTTCCACCGCCGCGGCGATGCTTGCGGCGATGTCGTTCAACCGGCCGATGGTCTGGCCGATGCTGCGGATGGCGTTCACCGCTTCCCCGGTCACCTGCTGCATGGCGCCGATCTGTCCGGCGATCTGGTCGGTTGCCTTTGCCGTCTGGCTGGCCAACTGCTTGACCTCCTGCGCCACCACGGCGAAGCCCTTGCCGGCCTCTCCGGCGCGGGCCGCCTCGATCGTCGCGTTCAGCGCCAGCAGATTGGTCTGTCCGGCGATGTCGGAGATGAGGTCCAGCACGGCGCCGATGCGGCTGGCCGCCTCGTTCAGTTCACGCATCGTGCCGTCGGTGCGCTCGGCCTCGCCGGCGGCCTTGGCGGCGATGGTCGCCGATTCCGTCACCTGCCGGGCGATCTCGCTGATCGACTGCGACAGCTCATGCGCAGCGGAGGCAGCACCGTCGACGTTGACCGACGCGGTTTCCGCAGCCTCGGCGGCATTGCCGGCCTGACGGGAGGTGTCGTCAGCGGTCGCCACCATCCCGGCGGCGGTCTGGTGCATCTGGGTGGCGGCGGCGGAGACCGTCTCCACCACGCTCTTCACGCCGTTCTCGAATTGGTCGGCCAGCGACAGCATGGTCTGACGCCGTTCGCCGGCGGCCCGCTGACGCTCGGCCTCGGCGGCGGCGCGGCTGGTCTCCACCTCGCGAGCGGTGTCGCGGAAGATCAGCAGCGCGGCCCCCATCTCCGCGATCTCGTCCTGACCGTTCAGCGCGATCTCGGCATCCAGGTCGCCGGCGGCGATACGGCCCATGCCGGTCTTGAGCGTCATCATCCGGCGGATGACGATCCGTCCGATATAGAGCCAGACCACCAGGATCGAGACCAGGATGCTGACCCCTGCGACGGCGATCTGCGTCAGGCGGCTGTTGTCCAGCATGCGGCTGGTGGCAGCGCTGGCGTCGGCGATGCTACCCTTCTGGCCGTCGACCATGATGGCGATACCCTTGGCCAGCGTGGTGGTCAGGGCGTGGTTGCTCTCCAGCAGCTGGATGAAATAGCCCTCGATCGCCAGTTCCTTCTGGCGCAGTGTGACCAGGGAATTTTCGCCGGTGGCAAAGCCGGTCAGAAGTTCCGCCTGTTTGGTCGCGACGGCGGCCAGACGTTCGGGCAGCCCCTGAGCGCCGTTGCTGAGGCCGGCGAGAGACACGCCGACCCGGGTCTCGATGATCGCCAGACGCTGATCGTCCCGGGTGGTCGCCGCTTCCATCAGCATGTTGCGGATGTTGGCGGCCTCGGTCGTGACGGAGATCAGCGGCTTCTTCTGCGTCATCACCCGGGTCAGGGTGCCCGCCGCTTCGCGCATCGCGGCGGCATCCACATCCGGCTCCGCAAGGGCCGAACGGGCCTGCTCCTCGTCATTGTTCAGGACGGAGTTCCAGGGGGCGGCGAACTTCTGGATTTCCGCTTCGGCCGCCATCACCTTCGGCATGGTCGACGTGCGTTCGGCGGCCAGTGCCACCCGTTCGGCCGCCGCCTGATCGAGTTGCGTGAGGTTGTCGAGCAACCCCTTGGACGCCTCTTCGATAGCGGTGAGCTGCGCTCCGGCGGAGCCGCTGGCCCTCAGCCGGGTCAGGCGGGCGTTGAATTCTTCCTTCGCGGCGGCGATGCGTGCCGAGACCGACTCGCGCGCGGCGGCGGTGTCGGCAGAGGTCAGTGCCGGGGCGAGCGCGACCAGCCGTTCGGCCTGCTGCGCCACCGCCATGCCTTCGGTCATCGCTGGAACCGCTTCACCGACGATGGCGTCAATGGTGGTGCGCACGTTCGCATAGCCGATCAACGCCACCGCAGCGGCCACCAGCGTGCCGGACAGCACAACGCCGATTGCGATCATCAGCTTGGCACGCAGGCCGGAATACCACGCTCTGCCTCTGGCAGGCGCACCCTGACGCATCATGGTCTGGCTATCCTTCGACATCCCGTCCTCCCCCCCGGTGCTCGGACACCGGCTCTCCACAGGTCATTGCGGTGGGCCATTCCAGCTCTCGCCGCACCATCGTTTCAGTACGTCTCATCCTGCACCGGCATCGCCGGTGTCACGGGAAAGGAACAATTGAAAATAATTTGCCCGTTCCACGACTAGGAAAGCGCCAAAATCGCTAAGAAAGAAATAAGGAGAATCCACGATTCTTCCGTGACGCAATGGGAAAGCTGCGGCGCCGAAATGGACGACCGGTCATGACCTATACCGATTTCACGAAAGGCGCGCATGCTCAGGCACCCTCAAGTCGGAATGATGATGTGGGTCCACTGTCGTCATATATAAATCTGGTGATATAACAGTTTTACTCACAACCGACGGACGCAGTGGCTTGGTGTGCCGGCCGATCGGCAAAAAAAAGCCGGCCTTTCTGAAAGGCCGGCTCGTCCAGTTGGAGGCAAGGCGGCTTCGCCGCCACGTCAGGCAAGCGCTTCGCGCGGGCCGAAGAACTCATGCACGATGGCAGACTCCGGGAGGCCCAGTGCGGTCAGTGCCTTGACGACCGCTGCCATGAAGGGCTTCGGACCGACGACATAGGCGGCGACACCCGGCTCCTTCGGCAACAGCTTGCCCAGCCGCTCCTCGTCCAGCAGACCAATCATGTGAGGCTTGTCGCCGGGCTGCGGGTCGGCATAGCAGTAGACCGGCTTCAGCGTGTCATGCAGGGCGGCCAACTGGTCGATCTGCCGGCGGAAGGCATGGACCGAGCCGTTGAGCGCTGCATGGACGTAAATCACCTCGCGGCCGGCGGCGAGCGCCTGTTCGGCCAGCGGCAAAGCGGGAGTCTGGCCGACACCGCCGGTGATCAGCAGCAGCGGACCGGCGCCCTCGCGCAGGATGAACTCGCCGGCCGGCGGATAGACCTCGATCTCGTCGCCGACCTGCGCACGGTCATGCAGGAAGCCGGAGACCAGCCCCTGCTTCTCGCGCTTCACCGAAATGCGATAGTCCTTGCCGTTGGGCGAGGCTGACAGGCTGTAGTTGCGGTGGACGGTCTCGCGGTCGATGGTTAGGCGCAGGCCGAGATACTGGCCGGGATGGAAATCCATCACCTTGCCGCCATCGACCGGCGCCAGCCGGAAAGAGGTGATGACCGCGCTTTCCGGCGTCTTCTCGACGATGCGGAAACGGCGGGCGCCACGCCAGCCGCCGGTCAGCGCCGCCTTGCGGGCATATTCCTTCTCTTCCGCCGCGATCAGCAGCTCGGCCAGCTGCCAATAGGCCGCACCCCAGGCGTCGGCGACCTCCGCCGTCACCGCGTCGCCCAGCACCTTGCCGATCGCCTCCATCAGGCATGTGCCGACGATCTTGTACTGATCGGGGGTGATGTTCAGCGAGACGTGCTTCTGCACGATGCCTTCGACCGCCGGGCCCAGAACCTCCAGCCGGTCGATGTTGGAGGCATAGGCGATGATGGCGTTTGCCAACGCCTCCGGCTGGGCGCTGCTGCGCTGATGGCTCTGATTGAAGACGGCGCGCACCTCGGGGAAGCGGTCGAACATCAGGGGATAGAAGGTGCCGGTGATCCGGTTGGCGTTGGCGGCAACGACGGGAGCGGTCGCCTTGATGACGGCGATCTGGGCAGGCGTGAGCATGGGTGGGGGCAATCCTTTTGCGCGTCACGATGTCGCAACCGAGTGGCAAGCCCTGTGCCAAAGCGACGCAGCCCGGATTCCCGCCCTGCTCGGACGGCATGTTGTCAAAGCGACCGCGCGGGGTATGATGTCGGATGGACAACGAAGCGGTCATTTCGACACCAGTACTCCCGCTTGAAGAGGCTGGAGCCCTGTTGCAGGCGTTGGACGACCCGGCACGGCTGTGGCCGCTGCTGCTCGATCTGATGGCGCGTCATCTGCCCTGCGATGCCTGCGCTCTGCTGCGGCGGGACGACCGCACCGGAAGGGGACAGGCGGGCGAGAGGCTGCTGGTTCCGCTCGCTACCCGCGGGCTGAGCCCCGACACACTGGGCCGGCGCTTTGAACTCGACGAGCATCCTCGCCTGAAAGCCATTGCCGAAGCTGGCGACGAACCGCTGCGCTTCCCCGCGGATTGCGAGCTTCCCGACCCCTATGACGGGCTGATTCCCGACCTGCGCCAGCGACTGCATGTGCATGACTGCGTTGGAGCGCCGCTGACGGTCGACGGGCGGGCCTGGGGGATGCTGACCCTGGATGCGTTGAACGAAGGGCGTTTCGACGGTTGGCAGGAAGCGATCGCCGCTTGGGCCCGGCTGACCGCCGCCCTCGCCACGGCAGTGGAGCGGCGTGCCACCCTGTCCAGCGATGGCGGAACCGGCTTGCGCGTCCTCGACGATCCGCCGCAGGGGCTCGACTTCGATCCGATCGGCGCCAGCCCGGCGATGGCCAGCCTGCAGACGGAGATCGACACAGTCGCGGCCAGCGACCTCGTCGTGCTGGTGCTGGGCGAAACCGGAGTGGGCAAGGAACTGGTGGCGCGCCGGCTGCACGCCCGCTCCCGCCGGACCGCTGGGCCGCTGGTCCATGTCAACTGTGCCGCCTTGCCGGATGCGCTGGTCGAAAGCGAGCTGTTCGGCCATGTGCGCGGTGCCTTTTCCGGCGCGGTGGCCGACCGGCGCGGCAAGTTCGAGTTGGCCGACGGCGGCACCCTGTTCCTGGACGAGGTCGGCGAGCTGCCACTGGCGGCGCAGGCGAAGATGCTGCGGGCGTTGCAGAACGGCGAGATCCAGCGCGTCGGTTCCGACCGCCACATCACCGTCGATGTGCGGGTGGTCGCCGCCACCAATCGCGATCTGGGGGCGGAGGTGCGGGAGGGCCGCTTCCGTGCCGACGTCTATCACCGGCTCAGCGTCTATCCGCTGCGGGTGCCGCCGCTGCGCGATCGCGGCACCGACATCCTGCGGCTGGCCGGCCTGTTCCTGGAGCGCAACCGGGCGCGGCTCGGCCTGCGCAACCTGCGTCTCTCGGTGGCGGCGGAGCGGCGGATGCTGGCCTATCCCTGGCCCGGCAATGTGCGCGAACTGGAACACGCCATCGGTCGCGGCGCCATCCGTGCCCGCGTCGCCCGCCCGCCCGACGGTGGTGTTCTGACCCTGACCCCAGCCGATCTGGGGTTGGAGGAGGGCGAGGAGGGGGCCGTGATCGCGTCGACGGCCGTGCGGCAGCCCGGTTCGACGCCGTTGCGGGAGGTGCCCGACCTGCCGGAATTGCCGCTGCGCGACGCCGTGGAGGATCTGGAACGCCGGATGATCCGCGAGCATCTGGCCCGTCATGACGGCAACTGGGCGCAGGCGGCGCGGTCGCTCGGTCTCGACCGCAGCAACCTGTTCCGCCTTGCCCGGCGGCTGGGGTTGCGGGAATGAGCGGGGAGGGGCTGTCCTGGCGCGCGGACATCGACGCGCTGGTTTTCCAGCCGGCGGGCCATGGCGGCTGGTGTGCCATCCACCGGCTGGCCTTCCGTGCCCTGCTCGGCACGCGGGAGCCGGGGGTGGCGGATTGCCTCGCCTACGCCACCGCTCACCGTGCCGCCTTTGAGGCTGCGGCGGCCGGCAAGATCGCCCGGCGAGGCTGCGCCGCCGCGGCCAGCCTGCATCTGACCAGCCGCGACGTCGCCCGTCTGCTTTAGAACCCCATATGCCGCGGCATCCACAGCGCCAGATCCGGCCAGACCACGACGGCGGCGAGCGTCAGGAACATGGTCAGGATCAGCCACAGCACCCACGGAATGGTGCTTTCGATGGTGCAGCCGGCGATGCGGCAGGTGACCATCAGGTTGACGGCCATCGGCGGGGTAAACTGGCCGATGGCGATCTTCAGCGTCAACAGCACGCCGAACCAGACCAGATCCCAGTGATAGGTCATGGCGATCGGAATCAGCAGCGGCAGCAGGATGATGAAGGTCGAAACGCCGTCCAGAAAGGTTCCGATGACGATCAGCATGATCATCAGCAGGAACATCACCCCATATTCGCCGATGCCGAGATTGACGATGGCGTTGGCGATCGGGTCGATGATCGACAGCGTGCTCATCGCCCAGCCGAAGACGCTGGCCAGCGCGATGACGGTCAGGATGATCGCCGAAATCTCCGCCGCCTCGACCATCATCGAATAGAGGTCGCGGACTTTGATCGTGCGGTAGACCACCATGCCCAGCAGCAGGCCGTAGGCGACGGCGATCACCGCCGCCTCGGTCGGGGTGAAGATGCCGAGCCGCAGGCCGCCGAGGATCAGCACCTTGGCGAACATGCCGAGCGACGCATCCCACAGGCTGCTCCAGAAGGGCGGGCGCGGCTCGTTCGCCATGTTGCCGCCCAGATTGTAGCGCCGGGCGAGCCACAGGGTCGGAATGATCAGCGCCAGACCGGCCAGCGTCCCTGGAATGATGCCGGCGGCGAACATCGCGGTGACCGGGGCGGCCGGAACCAGCACGCTGTAGATGATGAGCGCGACCGAGGGCGGGATCAGGATGTCGGTGGCGGCCGCGGCGGCAATGACGCCGGCGATATAGGGGCGCGGATAGCCGGCGCGGATCATGCTGGGCGCCATCACACCGCAGACCGCCGCGGCGATGGCCGGGCCGGATCCGGCGATACCGCCCATCATCATGGCGACCACCACGGCGATCACCGCCAGCGCCCCCTTGCCCTGACCGATGACGGCAGTGGCAAAGCGCACCAGCTTCTGTGCCACACCCGAGCGGTCGAAGATGGTGCCGGCCAGCACGAACATCGGGATGGTCAGCAGCGGGTACTTGGCGATGCCGGTATAGACGCTGGTCGGCACCGAAATGACGCCCAGATGCGCGAAGCCGATGGCGGCGGTACCGGCAAGACCGAGGGCGACCGCGATCGGTACGCCCAGCAGCAGCATGAACAGGAAGGACCCGAACAGCATGGTGGTGATCACGCCTCGCCCTCCAGCTTTTCCGTCCGCTTGGCGATCCGGATCATGCGGCCGATCGCGCGCAGGGTGACGACGACCGACAGCAGCGGCAGCCAGATCGTATAGATCCACTGAGGAAGCCCGAGAGCCGGCGAGGTGACCTCGAATCGGTAATCGTCCCAGGTCGCCCAGGCGCCATAGCCCACCAGCAGGGCGAACATGGCGGCGGTGCAGGCCATGGCGAAGATCTCCGCCCGGCGACGGTTGGCAAGCGACAGCTTGCTGGTCAGGAAGGTGATCCGCATGTGGCGGTCCTTCACCACCGCGGCCGAGGCGCCGAGGAAGGTCATGATCACCATCAGCGCGATCGAATATTCCTCGGTGAAAGCGAAGGAGACATCGGTCAGGTAGCGCACCACGACGTTGGCGAAGGTGATCAGGGCCACCACCGCCATGGTGATGGCGACCAGCACCTCTTCGATGCCCAGGGGGACGCGGGGTTTCGGCACCGGCCGGACGACGGTGGGGTCGTGATCGCTCATATTGCCAGGGTCCAGATGGAGGGAGCGGGATTATTCCCTTCGCTGGTCAATCAATGCAAGAAACGATCTCTCTCCCGGATTACTCCGCCGGCATGCCGGCCATCCCGTCCTCGCAGAGCGTCTCCTCGCAGAGCGGGATGCGCAGAGTGAAGACGCTGCCCTCGCCAAGCCGGCTGTCCACCGTCACGGTGCCGCCATGCAAGGCGGCAATGCGCCGGACCATGTTCAGTCCGACGCCGCTTCCCGCCGCCGTTCCGGTGTTCGAGGCACGGAAGAAGCGGTCGAAAACCTGCTCGCGCTCGCCGTCCGGAATGCCGATGCCCTGATCGGTGATCGACAGCGCCAGCCACGGCCCATCCGCGCCAGTCTCTTCCCGGCCCCGCAGCCGGACCGGTGTGCCCGGTGAGGAATATTTCAGCGCGTTGTTCAGCAGGTTGTGGACGCACAATTCCAGCATCGGGCCGTCGCCCGTCAGCCAGGGCGGACAGGCGTCCAGATCCAGTTCGATGCGCCGTCCGGGTGCGGCGTCGCTCTGGGCCGAGGCGGCGGCGCGCAGCAGGGCCGGCAACGCCAGCCTGTCATGGCGCAGGGCGAAGTCGGGGTTGTTCAACCGGTCGTCAGCCAGGCAGGTTTCAAGGATGTTGATCTGGCGGCGCACGGCACGGCGGATCTTCTCCAGGCGCGGCAACATGCCGGGGGCCTTCACCTCAGCATCCATCAGCAGAAGCTGTGCCGCGCCGTCGATGATGGCGAGCGGGGTCTTGAACTCGTGCGCCGCCATCGACAGGAAGCCGTTCAGCGCCCGTTTCGCCTCCTGTTCCGCCGCCAGCCGCTCCTCGGCCTCCAGCCGGGCGAGGTCGAGGCGGCGCACGGTGTCCTCCAGCCGCAACTCGGCCTGGCGGCGGTGGGTGACATCGCGCAGCATCAGCAGGCAGCCGACCTTGCGCGCGCCTCTCCGCGCGGCGACATTGCCGGAGGTGAGCGGCACCCGGGTCGCTTCGAAGCTTCGTGGACCACCGTCCGGGCACCCCCCGTTCTCCAGCGTCAGCGGCACCGGCAGGGTGTCCTCCAATCCGTCGAGCGCCAACAGTCCGGGAAGTTCGGCCAGCCGGCGGCCGAGCGGCGTGCCGTCGCGCACCAGCGCCAAAGCGGCCGGATTCGCTTCCACCACGGTGCCGTCGGAATCCAGCACCAGCACCGGGTCGGGCACCGCGTCGAGCAGGGCGTCGCGGGCGACCGGCAGCAGGACGAACAGGCGCCGCCGGGTGATCAGCCAGTAGAAAACCGCACCCATCAGCAGGAAGCTGAAGGGGGTGGGTTCGAGGTCGAAGAAAGTCAGGTTGCCGGTGACATAGCCGACATTCGCGACCCACGGCACCGCCATCGCCACCAGGAAACCCAGGTAATGGGTGCGGTAGGCCGACGTGGCCCTGTGGATGCCGCTGGCGGTGACGACGATGCTCATCACCATGAAGGCGTAGAGATAGATGGTGACGACGAAGAACAGCAGGCCGTGGCTGTAGTGCAGGGCGGCCCCCGGCTCGTCGCTGATCGGCCGGACGGCGGTGTATATCAGCCGGTGGGCATCGTTGGTCAGCGCCGCCACCCAGGTCAGCGTCCCAACCGCCACCGGCACCAGCCGCCAGCGCGCCGACAACTCCTCCCGTGTGTAGGACCACAGGAACAGCGCCCAGAAGCTGGGGGTGCAGACGATGCCGAACCACGCCATCTCGGCCCAGAACAGCTTGTCCGCCGGGGCCGGAAGGATGGCTTCCATCGCCGCGGCTGTCGCCCACCAGGAGGCCGACAGCTGCATCGCCACGAAGTTGAATCGTCCCGGGAAGGGCGGCAGGGCCCAGCTGCGCCAAGCCGTCCACAAACTCGCCACCACCGCGGCAAGCAGAAGGAGTGCTGGCAGGCTCAGCATGGAAAAACGGACGCGACGGGCAAGATGGCTCCGGAAAGCGGTGCGGGCCGCAGCATGGACTCGCCAACCGCGAATCGGCAAGAGCCTGTGGCACCATGATAGGCTCGTTCCATCGTTGCGGAAACCGGTTGCGGTCCCGATAACAGGGGCTGGGAGTGACAGGGGGCCAGGGTGACGGAAACGGCGCGGAACAACCCACGCAACGAGGCGGAGACGGTGGCCGCCCCCTTGGAGGCTGATGCCTTCGCCGGCAATGCCGCGTTGCTGCGCAGCCGCGCCATCCCGTCGCTGTTCGAGGCGCTGGAAACCCAGTCCGAGGGCACGGTGGCGGTCGACCGCGACGCGCGTGTGGTATGGATCAACGCCAAATATGCCCGCATGCTCGGCATCTCCGACCCCGCCGAGGCCATTGGCCGCGAGGTGGAGGAGATCATCCCCCATTCGCAGATGCGCCATGTACTGGCGACCGGCCAGCCGATCCTGCTCGACCTGATGCTGTTCGGAACACAGCGGCTGGTTGTGACCCGCTTTCCGCTGACCGACGATGCCGGTGCGGTGATCGGCGCCGTTGGCTTCGTCCTCTATGACAGCCTGCACCGGCTGAAGCCCCTGCTTGCCGAACTGTCGCGGTTGGAGGCCGAACTGGCGGCGACCAAGCGCCGGCTCGACGAGGGACGGCAGCCGCGCTACACGCTGCAAAGCTACGTCGGCGACAGCCCGGTCTGCCTGGAGGTCAAGCGCAAGGCGCGGCTCGCCGCCCGCAGCGACGCGCCGATCCTGCTGCTGGGCGAGACCGGCACCGGCAAGGAACTGATCGCTCAGGCTATCCATGGCCTGTCGGCGCGCAGCGGCCGCTCCTTCGTCGGCGTCAATGTGGCGGCGATCCCGGAAACGCTGCTGGAGGCGGAATTCTTCGGCGCGGTGCCCGGCGCCTATACCGGAATGGACCGGCGTGGGCGGGAAGGGCGCTTCAAGACAGCGGACGGCGGCACCCTTTTCCTCGACGAGATCGGCGACATGCCGCTGGGGCTTCAGGCCAAGCTGCTGCGCGCCTTGCAGGAGCAGGAGATCGAGCCGCTGGGATCGGACCGGCCGGTGAAGGTCGATGTGCGGGTGATTGCCGCTACCAATGTCGATCTGGAGCAGCGGATCCGCGACGGCCGCTTCCGCTCGGATCTCTATTACCGGCTGAACGTGCTGCCAATCCGCCTGCCGGCCCTGGCGGAGATGGGGGGCGGGCTGGAGGCCATTGCGGAATCGATCCTACAGGAGATCGCCGCCCGCGGCGGTCTTCCGCTGCGTGGCCTGACACCGGAAGCGGTCGAGGCGCTGGGCCGGCACCGTTGGCCCGGCAATGTGCGCGAGCTGCGCAACGTGCTGGAGCGCGCCTGCCTGCTGACCGAGAACCGCCGCCTGACCGCCGCCGACCTTGCCGAAGCGCTGCCGGATCTGGGCGAAACGGCACCGGTAAAGCCTAATCCCACGTTCGTTCCGGCAATCGCCGGTGCGGAGCGGCCATCTCCGCCCCTGCCGGGCTATGGCGACGCCTTCGACGAGTTCGAGCGCGGGCTGCTCGGCCGTGCCCTTGCCGCCCATGGCGGCCGAGCGGCGGAGGCGGCACGGGCGCTCGGAATTTCCCGCGCCGCCTTCTATAAGAAGCTCGCCCGTCTGGGGATGCGCGCCGGCGGGTGAGGCCAGCGCGCATTCAGCTCACACCGGCCCGCATCACACCGGAAGCTGCTTCATCTGCGCGACGGCGGTCATCACGCCGCGGATTTCGGCCAGACCGCGCAGGCGGCCGATCATCGGATAGCCGGGGTGGGTCGGCTTGCCGATGTCGTCCAGCAGCTCATGGCCGTGGTCGGGGCGGAAGGGCAGGCGCCAGTTGTCGTTGCCGGCGTCCTGGCGGCGCTTCTGCTCCTCCAGCAGGGTGGTGACGACCGACACCATGTCGACATCGCCGCCGAGATGGTCGGCCTCCTCGAAGGACCCGTCCGGCTCCTTGGCGACGTTGCGAAGATGGACGAAGTGGATGTCCTCGACGAAGCGCTTGGCCATCGCGGGCACGTCGTTGGTCTGGCCGGCGCCCAGCGAGCCGGTGCAGAAGGTCAGGCCGTTGTTGGGCGACTTGACCGCGTTGATCAGGTGGGCGAGGTCGTCCTCGGTGCTGACCACGCGGGGCAGACCGAACAGCGGGCGGGGCGGGTCGTCGGGGTGGATCGCCATGCGGATGCCGACCTCTTCCGCCGTCGGGATCACCTCGCGCAGGAAGCGGGCCAGCGTCTCGCGCAGGCCATCGGCGGTCATGCCGTTGAAGCGCGCGATCATCTTGCGCAGGCCGGGGATGTCGTAACGGTCATAGGCGCCCGGCAGGCCGGCCATGATGTTGGTCAGCAGCTTGGCCCGGTCGCTTTCGGACGAGCGGTCGAACCATTCCTTGGCCTTGGCGAGAACCTCCGGCGAGTGGTCCGCCTCGGCGCCCGGACGCTCCAGCATGTAGACGTCGAAGGCGGCATGCTCATGGGCGTTGAAGCGCAGCGAGGTGCCGCCGCCCGGCAGCGCCGCCGCCAGCTCGGTCCGCGTCCAGTCCAGCACCGGCATGAAGTTGTAGCAGATGGTCGTCACGCCGCAGGCGGCGAGGTTGCGCATCGACTGACGGTAATTGTCGAACAGCTCGGTCAGGTCGCCCTCGCCGATCTTGATCGCCTCGTGCACCGGCAGGCTTTCGGTGACGGTCCAGCTGAGGCCGAGTTCCTCGTCGGACTCGATCATCGCCTTGCGCTTCTGGATCTCTTCGACCGACCAGACCACGCCGTAGGGGATATGATGCAGGGCGGTGACCACGCCGGTGGCGCCGGCTTGGCGGATGTGGTTCAGCTTGATCGCGTCTTCGGGACCGAACCAGCGCCAGGATTGTTCCATGGCTGCGAACTCCTTGGAAAGAGAGGGGGCTTTGGAAGTCAGGAGAAATCAGCGGAAAAGCAGGCTCGGCAGCCACAGCGACAGGGCCGGGATGTAGGAGACCAGGAACAGGATCAGGATGTTGCAGAGCAGGAAGGGCCAGATCGCCTTGGTGATGGCCCCCAGCGAGATCTTCGCGATGTTGGCGGCAACGAACAGGCAGACGCCGACCGGCGGGGTGGTCAGGCCGATCATCAGATTCAGCACGGCGAAGGTGGCGAAATGGATCGGGTCGATGCCGACCTGGGTCGCCACCGCCAGCAACGGCGGAAACAGAATGATCAGTGCCGCGATCGTCTCCATGAAGGTGCCGACGATCAGCAGCAGGATGTTGATCAGCAGGATGATCAGATACTTGTTGGTGGTCAGCGCCAGCATCGAGGCGGCGATGGCCTGCGGAATCTGCTCGCTGGTCAGGATCCAGCCGAAGACGTTGGCGAGGCCGACCAGCAGGATCAGGCCGCCCGCCCCGATGGCGCTTTCCAGCAGGATGCCGGGCAGCTGACGCAGCTTGAAGCCCTTGTAGACGAACAGCCCGATGACGAAGGCGTAGAGCGCCGCGACGATGGACGCCTCGGTCGGGGTGAAATAACCGCCGACGATGCCGAACAGGATGATCGCCGTCATCAGCAGCGCCCAGAAGGCGCCGCGGCTGGCACGGACCAGCGCGCCGAAGCCCTGCCAGGGCTCGCGCGGGTAGTTGCGCACCCGCGCCAGGATCCAGACCGTCAGCATCATGCCGAGACCCAGCAGCAGGCCCGGAACGGCGCCGGCCATGAACATCTTGCCGACCGACAGGCCGGTCAGGGTGCCGACGATGATCATCGGCACGCTGGGCGGGATGATCGGCCCGACGGTGGAGGCGGCGGCGGTCACCGCTGCGGCGAAGGGCGCGTCGTAGCCGGACTTGCGCATCGCCGGGATCATCACCGCGCCGATGGAGGCCGTTTCCGCCACCGCGGTGCCGGAGATGCCGGCGAACACCATCGACCCGGTGACGTTGGCGAGACCGAGGCCGCCGCGGATATGGCCGACCAGACGGTTGCTGAACAGCACGATCTGGTCGGTGATGCCGCCGCCGTTCATCAGGTTGCCAGCCAGCACGAAGCCGGGGATGCAGAGCAGGACGAAGCTGTCCATGCCCGCATACATGAACTGGGGAACCACGGCGAGGTCGATGTCGCTGCCGACCAGATAGACCGCCGAGGCGCCGCCCAGGGCGATACCCACCGGTGCGCCCAGGATCAGCAGGACGGCGAAGGTGACGAACAGTGCGGTGACCATCAGACGGTTTCCCCATGGCTGGGCGGGGCTGAATCGCGCCCGAGCCCGGCCAGCCGGGCAATCGAGAAGAAAGCGAGCGAGACCGGGATGATCAGCGTCACGATATAGACCCAGATCATCGGGACGTTGATGGACCGCGCCCGTTCGCCGATGCTGCCGACGACATAATCCCAGGCGCCGGGGATGATCGCGATGGCGAAGACCAGGATCGCCACGTCGACCAGCCGGGCCACGGCGGTCTGCATTGGCTTGGGCAGCAGCAGGATGAACATGTCGACGTTCACCAGCTCGCCGCGCAGCAGCGCCAGACCGCAGGAAAAGGCGACGAGATGGACCAGCGCGAAGCGGGCCACCTCCTCCGTCCAGGGCGGCGAGGGAAAGCCGGGAATACGTCCCAGCACCTGGATGGTCACCACGACGATGAGGACGCCGATGGCCGCCAGGGTACCCCAGCGACAAAGGGCGGATATGGCCGATACCAGGGCGGCAAAGGCGTTGCGCATGGAAATGGCTCTCGCGTTTGGAGGAGGATTACACCCTCTCCCGGGACGGGAGAGGGCTAGGGTCTCTCCCCTCACTTCACCGCGAGGATTTCGTCGTAGATCGGCTTGATTTCCGGCGACAGCGCCGCGACCACGGCCGGGCGGCCCTTCTCGGCGAAGGCGGCCTTGTCGACGGCGATGAACTCCATGCCCTTGGCCTTAAGGTCGGCGGCAAGCTTGGTCTCATCCTCGATGAACAGCTTGCGCTCGGCGGCCTGCGCCGCCTTGGCGGCCTCCATGATGGCGGCGCGCTGTTCGGCCGGCAGCTTGCCCAGCTTCTTCGACCCGCCGACCAGATAGATCCAACTGATGACGTGCTCCGTCTGGTTCACATACTTCTGGACCTCGTAGAAGCTCGCCGACTTGATCAGCGCCAGCGGGTTTTCCTGCGCCTCGATGGTGTCGTTCTGGAGGCCGGTGAAGACCTCCGAGAAGGCCATCGGCGTCGGCTTGGCGCCCAGACCCTGCCAGAAGGACACGAACAGCGGCACGTTGGGAACGCGCATCTTCAGGCCGTTCAGATCGTCCGGTGACTTGATCGGGCGCTTGCTGGTCAGATTGCGGGGGCCGCGGGCGAAATAGGTCAGCGGGACCAGTTGGGTCTTCTGCTCGATCGATTCGGCGATCTTCCTGCCCGGTTCACCGGTCACGACCTTGTCCAGGTGATCCAGGTCGCGGATGGCGTAGGGCACCGCCAGCAGTGCTGCAGCCGGCGCCCAGTTCTGTAGCGACTCACCGGTGATGGTGAAGTCGATGGTGCCCAGCTGGATGCCCTTGATCAGGTCGGTTTCCTTGCCGAGCTGCTCGTTGGGGAACACCTTGACCTCGACCGCGCCGTTGGTGCGCTTCGCCACTTCCTCGGCGAAGACCAGCGAGGCCTTGTGCCAGACATTGTCCTCGTTGGCGAGGTGGCCGAGCTTCAGCGTCGTCTTCGCCTGGGCGCGGACGATTGCCGGCGCGGCGATGCCGCCCAGCAGCGTCGCGCCGGCGGCGATGCCGGCGCCGAGGCCGATGCTCTTGGCCAGCGTGCGGCGCGAGATCGGGGTCTTGCTGTTCATCCTGGTGTCCCTCCATTTTGGGCGGATCGGGTCCGCCTTCGTTTGACTGATGGGATGTGGTCAGCTTTCGAAGTCGAGCTGGACCTTGATCGTGCTGGACGGGTCGGTCTCGATCAGCGAGAAGGCGCTCGCCGCGTCGGCGATCGGGAAGACCTGGGTGATCATCGCCGCCGGTTGCAGCTTGCCGCTCTCCAGCCACTCGATGACCTGCGGCAGCAGGCGGCGGTTCAGCCGCGAGCCGACCAGCGTCAGCTCCTTCTTCACGATCTCCTGCTGGCTGATGTTGCAGGGAGCCGGCGAGAAGCCGAGCAGGCCGATGCGCGCGGCCGGGCTGGCAAGGCGGCAGGCCTCCTCCAGCAGGGCCGGCACGCCGGCGCCGTCGATCACCACGGTGGGGCCGAGCCCGTCATTCTCGTCGCGTACAGCGTCTGGCACCGACACGCGCGACGAGTTGAGGACGACATCGGCGCCGAACTCCTTCGCCCGCTCAAGCCGCTTGTCATCCAGATCGGCGACGATGCAGCGGGCACCATGCAGCTTGGCGACCTGCACGATCGTCAGCCCGACCGTGCCGGCGCCATAAACGAGCAGCGTGTCGTCGGCAGCGATGCCGGTGCGCGACAGCACGTTGGCGGCGATGGACAGCGGCTCCGCCAATGCGGCGATCGAGATCGGCAGGTCGGAGCGCACCTTGATCGCGTTGGCGGCCGGCACCATTACATGGTTGCGGAAGCCACCGTCGCGATGGACGCCGAACACCTCCAGATTGGCGCAGACATTGGTGCGCCCGGCGCGGCAGGCATAGCAGCGGCCGCAGGACACCACCGGATCGACCACGACATGGTCGCCGACCGCAACATTGGTCACGCCGTCGCCGATTGCCTCGACCGTGCCGGCGAACTCGTGCCCGATCACGCGGGGGTAGACCGCGAAGGGGTTGGAACCGTGGTAGATGTGGAGGTCCGATCCGCAGATGCCGGCGCGCTGGACGCGGACCAGCACCTCGCCGGCCTTGACCGGCCCGGCGGCAGGGGCGTTTTCGGGGCGGAGCGCCAGCACATGCGGCTTTTCGACGGTCAGGGCAACCACGGGAACACTCCCTAAGAGAAGAGGATGCTGTGAGGAAGGGTCAGGCGGTCGCCGCGACGACAGCGCGGGCGCCATCGGCGAACAGGCGCTTGAGCGCGGCGATGACCGGGGCGGTGAAGCGCGGGTCGCGCGGCAGATCCTCGCCGAACACGGCGATCAGGCCGAACAGCGCCTCGGCCAACTGGTCGGGTTTCCCGACGGTGGCCGCTGCAATCTCCGCCAGCTTGGCGGCCAGTGGATCACGCACGTCGATGGGCTGGCCCTTCTCGTCGGTGCCGGCGACGTAGCGCATCCAGGCGGCGACTGCCAAGGCCAGCCGATCGATGGATTCTCCAGCGGCCAGCCGGTCGCGGATCGGGTTCAGCAGCCGCTGCGGCAGCTTCTGCGTGCCGTCCATGGCAATCTGCCAGGTGCGGTGGCGCAGCGCCGGATTGCGGAAGCGGGTGACCAGCGCGTCCTTGTACTGCTCCATATCCGCACCGGGCGGCATGTGCAGGGTCGGTCCAGTCTCCCGGTCCATCAGGTTGCGGACCAGCGTGGCGAAGGCCGGGTCGGCCATGGTGTCCGACACCGTCTCGTAACCTGCCAGATAGCCCAGATAGGCGATGGTGGAGTGGCTGCCGTTCAGCAGCCGCAGCTTCATCGTCTCATAGGGATGGACGTCTGCGACCAGTTCGACCCCTACCGCCTCCCAGGCCGGACGGCCGGCGGGGAAGCGGTCCTCGACCACCCACTGGGTGAAGGGCTCCGTCACCACCGGCCAGGCATCCTGCACGCCGAGCGCCTGCGACACGCGGGCGCGGTCTGCCTCGGTGGTGGCGGGGACGATGCGGTCGACCATGCTGTTGGGACAGGCGACCGTCTCGGCCACCCAGGCTCCGAACCCGGCATCGCGCAGTTCGGCGAAGCGGCGAAGGATGCGGGCGACGGTGTCGCCGTTGCTCGGCAGGTTGTCGCAGCTCAACACGGTGAAGGGGGACAGCCCGGCGGCACGGCGGCGCGCCAGCGCCTCGGCCAGGAAGCCGATGGCGGTGCGTGGCTTGCCCGGATTGTCGAGGTCGTGGCGGATGTCGGGATGGGCTTCGTTGAGGGCGCCGGTCGCCGGATCGTGGCAATAGCCCTTCTCCGTCACTGTCAGGGTGACGATGCGCACCGACGGGCGGCACATCCGCTCCAGCACCGCGTCCGGATCCTCATGCGCCACCAGCAGGTCCAGCAGGCAGCCGATCACCCGCAGCCGCTCCCCCTCCGCATCGCGCACCGCGACGGTATAGAGCCCGTCCTGCGGCTCCAGCGCGTCGCGGGTGTCGGGGCTGCGCAGGCTGACCCCGGCAATACCCCATGGTCCGAACCGCTTCTCCAGCAGGGCGTCGGTGTAGGCTGCCTGATGGGCGCGCTGGAAGGCGCCGACCCCAAGATGGACGATCCCGATCTCAAGATCCTTACGCTCGTAGCCCGGCCGTGCCACCGCCGCCGGCAGGGTCGAAAGGCCGGCAGAGCCAAGGCGCCGTGACGGGACGCCAGAAGGAGGGGTGTGAGACACGGACGATTGCATGGGAGCGTTTCCTTCCTGGCGAGCGGTTGGCTCGCATTCTTGTATGGTAGTATGTCAAGAAGTCTGGAGAAGGGCAACCCGGATTGTCGCCATCGCGAACCATATAGTGCCGGTAGCGGCAGTCCGCTGATACCGCCACTCCCGAAATCCAGCACCGCTCAACGCAGAGCGGCAACCCGCGACCGGCCACTGCTCCGCGAAGCCGTTTTCGGCATCGGCGTGGCACCGGCATCTTCCAGGGTGAACAGGTCGGGGAACTTGCCTTCCAGTTCGGGCAGCGAGGTCAGGATCTCGCGCAGATGCAGCCCCATCGCCGCTTCCGCCTTGACGGGATCGCGGGCGACGATCCCCTCAAGCACAGCTTGATGCTGTGCGATCAGCCGGCGGATCGGGGTGGCGTAGGGAACGCTGAGATAGCGGACGCGGTCCATCTGCGCCTTCGTCTCCTCGACGATGCGCCAAGCGTACTCGCACTCCGCTCCAATGGCGATGGTGCGGTGGAATGCCTCGTCCAGCTCCAGGAAACGCACCGGGACCGGTTCATCGGCGATGTCCCACTGGGCCTTCAAAAGCTCGCGCAGTTCAGCGATGCCAGCCGCCGTGATGGTCTCGCAGGCCTTGCGCACCACAGCGGTCTCCACCGCCTCTCGCACGAAGCGGGCGTCGAGCACCTGCTTGGCCGATATCTTGACGACGAAGCTGCCACGCTGCGGCCGGATGGTCAGCAGGCCGGCCTCGCTCAGCTTGATGAAGGCCTCGCGCACCGGCTGGCGGCTGACGCCGAGCTGGTCAGCGATCTCCTGCTCCGATAGGGCTTGGCCGGGGCGGAACTGCATCGTCACGATGGCTTGGCGCAGCACCCGGTACACGCGCCGCGCGATCGGTTCGCCGGATTCCACGTCGATCTTGTTCAGCATCGGCATGTCATGGTTTATGGCGCCTCGAAACCTGCCCGAAGGGCCGGAGCAACTGTCAGGTCCATCAGGATACTACCATACCAAGCGACCGGCAAGAGTATTTCCCGCCAACCATGCTTGGTACGATGCGGATTTTTCAACGAAAGCCCTCTCGGTCCAAAGAGTCCTTGTCAGAGTTCCACAAACGAAATGAGGGCATGTGTGGACGAAAATTACGGAAACTCCGTTCAAGATCATGACGTTGGCATCACGAACTTGAACGGAGCGGGCACCAACACCGGACTTAGGCAGCCGGACGCTTGCCGCGCCCGACGATCTGGGTCGGGTTCACGAAACGCAGGGCGACGATCAGCCAGACCAGCGTGGTCGCCATGTAGATGACTGCCATGGCGTCGATCGACTGCACCGCCCGCACGCCGGAGGCGAACACCGCATAGTAAAGCGCCACCACCAGCGTCTGGCTGCCGGGTCCTGAGACCAGGAAGGTCAGCTCGAACATGCCGATGGTCCGCACCAGCACCAGCAGCAGCGCCGCCAGTACGCCCGGCATCAGCATCGGCACCAGCACATGCACGAACATCTGGAAGATGTTGGCGCCGAAGACACGGGCAGCCGCCTCGGTGCGGGGATCGATCTGTTCGATGAAGGGGATCATCACCAGCACCACGAAGGGCACGGTCGGCACCAGATTGGCGAGGATGACGCCGGTCAGCGTACCGCCCAGTCCCGCCTTGTAGAGAACCGTCGCCAGCGGGATGCCATAGGTGATCGGCGGAACCAGCAGCGGCAGCAGCAAAAGTAGCATCACCGCCCGCTTGGCCGGGAACTCGCGCCGCGCCAGCGCATAGGCGGCGGGAACCCCCAGCAGGCCCGACAACAGGACCACCGCCCCGACCGCCTGGAAGGTGACCCACAGCACGTCGCCCAGCTGGAACTCGTCCCAGGCGGCGAAGTACCAGCGGGTGGTGAATCCCGCCGGCAGCCAGGTGCCGAGCCAGCGGGTCGCCACCGAGGAGGTCAGCACCGAGGCGATCAGCCCCATCAGATTGACGAGGAACAGCCCGATCACCGCCCAGACGGCGAAGACCCACAGGCGGGACATGATGGATTTCTGCATCGCCGTTTCTCCTCAGCCTTTGGCGCCCGCGGCGGGGCCGCGGTAGAACAGCGAGCGGCAGCCGAGAACCGCCACCACCACCAGCAATTGGACCGCCCCCATGATCATCGCGATGGCCGAGGCCATGGAGTAATCGTACTCCTCGAACGCGGCCTGATAGGCGGCGATGGAGATGACCCGCGTGGCGTTAGCCGGATCGCCGACCAGCACTGCCGATGGCAACACCGAGTAAGCCTGGACGAAGGACAGGCAGAAGGTGATGGCAAGGCCCGGCACCAGCAGCGGCAGGAAGACCTCGCGGAACCGCGCGGCCGGTCCGGCGCCCAGCGTCGCCGCCGCATTCTCCAGCGACGGGTCGATGCCGGTGACGTAGGACAGCGTCAACAGGAAGGTGAAGGGGAAGCCGGTCAGCACCAGCGAGATGAAGACGCCCCAGTAGCCGTTCAGTACCGAAATCGGCGTGGACAGCAGACCGACGGCCATCATCGCCCGGTTGAACCAGCCCTGCGGCCCGAAATAGAACAGCATGCCTTCGGCGACCAGCACGGTTCCCAGCGTGATCGGCAGCACCAGCAGGGTGGTCAGCAGCCGCTGGCGCCGCATCAGCCGCACCCGGAAGGCGATGGGGATGGCGATCAGCAGGTTCAGCAGCGTCACCGGAAAGGCGAGGCGCAGCGTCTTGAAGATGGTGCCGTAGAGGAAGGGATCGCTGAAGAACCGGGCATAGTTGCCGAACAGCGCCCCGTCCTTTGGCTGGAAGGACAGCACCAGCCCATACAGGAACGGGTAGATGAAAAGCCCCAGGATCAGCGCCACGCAGGGCAGCACCAGCAGGGTTGCGCCGTCGATGCCGCGTGCCGCCAGCTTCTGGCGCAGGGTCGGCCCCTCGGCTCGGCTTTCCAGGACGGCGCTCATCGCGCGTCCCCGAACACCAGCACGCGGCCGGCATCGGCGCCGAGCCGCACGGCGGCACCCCGTTGCAACGGATAGGGGGAGGCGAAATGCAGCTCTGTCCCCGATGCGGTGACGCCGACGCCGTGGAAGCCGCGCCCGCGATACTCCACCGCCTCCACCCGCACCGGGATGCCGCTGTCGGTGCCGGTCGGCTCAAGGTCGTCGGGGCGGATCGCCGCGACGGCCGCCTTGCTTGCGGACGCAGCCCGCATCCGGCCGCGGATCACCGTGCCTTCGATGTTCAGCAGGGCATCCTCGCCCTCCATCCCCACCAACTCACCGTTGACCCGGTTGCGGAAGCCCATGAAGTCGGCGACGTCGAGATGGGCGGGCAGGGCATAGAGTTCGGCCGGGGTGCCGACCTGCCGGATGGCACCGTCACGCAGCACGACGATGCGGTCGGCCAGCGACAGCGCCTCTTCCTGGTCGTGGGTGACATAGATGGTGGTGGAGCCGAGCGACTGGTGGATGCGGCGGATTTCCTGGCGCATCTCCAACCGCAGCTTGGCGTCCAGGTTGGACAGAGGCTCGTCCATCAGCACCAGTGGCGGCTCGACCACAATGGCGCGGGCGATGGCAACGCGCTGCTGCTGGCCGCCTGAGAGCTGGCCTGGCAGCTTTTCCGCCTGCGATTCGAGGCGCACCGCCGCAAGGGCGGCGTCGACGCGCTTTTCCAGCTCCGGCTTCGGCACGCCGCGCATGCGCAGGCCGAAGCCGATGTTCTTGCGCACGGTCATGTGCGGGAACAGGGCGTAGTTCTGGAAGACCATGCCGAAGCCGCGCTCTTCCGGCCGCAGCACGTCGACCCGCCGGTCGTCCAGCATGATGCGCCCGCCGCTGACCGGCAACAGGCCGGCGATGCAGTTCAGTGCCGTTGTCTTGCCGCAGCCCGAGGGGCCGAGCAGGGCGATGAACTCGCCCCGCTCGATGGTCAGGTCCAGCCCTTTCAGCGCGGTGAAGGCGTCGAATTCCCGCCTCACTCCCTGAAGGTGCAGTTGCTTGAAGGTGGCGGGTCCGACGGTCATTCCGGGGTCCTGTGGCTGGGTGAGGCAATGTCGTCAGAAGCCCTCCATCCGTTGCCGGACAAAGGGCTCCTTCTCTTCACGTCGTCGGCTTGAAAGCGGTTACTTGCCCTTGCGCGCGCCGATCTCCTCGTCCCAGCGGCGGAAGGCCTGGACCAGCTTGTCGGCGGCGAGCGGCAGTTCGATGGGGTTGTCAGCGATCAGCTTGTCGTAGGACGGGCGGCCATATTCGGCGATGGCGTCCTGGCTTTCCTTCGGCGCCATGGCGAGCGTCACGCCCTTCACCGCGGGGCCGGGATAGAAATAGCCCTCGTCATAGGTGTAGGCCTGCTGCGCCGGCGTCAGCAGATGGTTCATCAGGTCCAGGAGGACGGCCAGCTTTTCCGCCGACACGCCCTTGGGGATGCACATGTAATGGGCGTCGGCGACCCAGCGGAAATTCTCCACGGCGAACACCTCCGCCGACTTCGGCACCACACCGAGCACCCGCGGGTTGATGTCCCAGCCGGTGGTCGACACGATGATGTCGAGCGACCCTTCGCCCAGCGCCTTCATGGTCGGCGTGGTGCCGGCCGGATAGGCCTCGATGGTCTCGCCCAGCTCGCGCAGGTAGGCCCAGGTCTTCTCCCAGCCATTCACCGGGTCCTTCGGATCCTTGTCGCCCAGGATATAGGGCAGTCCCATCAGAAAGGTGCGGCCGGGGCCCGAGTTGGCCGGGCGGGCATAGGCGAAGCGCTTCGGATTGGCCTTCGCCCAGGCCAGCAACTCCGCAGCGGTCTTCGGCACCTGCTTCACCCGTTCCGGCGCATATTCGAACAACGGCCCGGAGGGGTAATAGGTCACGACGACACCCTGGCCCTCGGCGAGGCCCTGCATGCGGGCGGCCGGTTCCAGATAGATATCGGACAGCTTCGGCAGGTCGGCGGCGCGGTCCGGCAGCAGATTGACCCACAGCTTCTGATCGATGCCGGCGGACAGTACGTCGGTACCGGTCAGCACCAGATCGATGTCGACACGGGCGGCGTCCTGCTGCGCCTTCAGCTTGCCGGGAAGTTCAGGCGCCGGCGCCTTGGAGAAGACGATGCGCGAGGCCCAGTCGGGCTTGGCCTTGCGGTAATTCTCGATCGCCTTCTGGGTCAGCGCCAGATTGCCGGCGACGTCCACCACGTTCAACGTGACCGGGCTCGACGGCTTCTGCAAGGCCGCAAAAACCGGCCGGCCGGTGGCAAGCAAACCGGCTGTGCCGGCGGATGCCGCAAGGAAGCCGCGTCTTGAAATCCCGAGGTCGATCATGGGGGTCCCTCCCGTTCAGGCTTTTTGGAGTGTGGCCGGCATGCTGGAAGCGGCCGGCGCCCGAAAGGCCCGGCCGAACTGTGACGGATGTCGCGGAAGATGCGGATAATTTGTAACCCATCCGAATGCTAGTATGGTAGCCGGGCGCCCGCAAGCTGAAACTTGTATGGTAGCGCTCCAGTGCATACGATTTTGTGTGGGAAGAGGTGGTTGGCCGGGTGGTTGCGCATTGCCATATGCGACGTCGCATTTCTCAGCGCTGCGACTTTTGGAAATCATTTCGCACCAGCACACGGACGGTTGAAACTTCTGACAGAATCGGCATGCTGTCGCCGATGGTCTGACCACTTCGCGTGCAGGGGCTGCCTCCTGCCCGAAAAATGATCATCCTCGTTCGCGCATCGACCCGTATCCGTCCATCCTCGACCAGGAAACCGTCGCCCATGTCCGCCATCCTGCTGCAGGAAAGTTCCGAGACGAAGGACCAGCCGCTCCGCGAAGACATCCGCCTGCTGGGGCGCATTCTGGGCGACACCGTCCGCAGCCAGGAAGGGGAGGCGGTGTTCGACATCGTCGAGCGCATCCGCCAGACCTCCATCCGCTTTCACCGCGAAGAGGACCAGGGCGCCCGCAAGGAGCTGGAAGGTATCCTGAACAGCCTGTCGCCGCCGCAGACGGCGCGGGTTGTGCGGGCCTACAGCTTCTTCTCGCACCTCGCCAACATCGCCGAGGACCAGCACCACATCCGCCGCACCCGCGCCCATGCGCTCGCCGGGTCGGCCCCGCGCGAAGGCACCATGGCCCATGCGCTGGACGAGGCGGCGAAAGCCGGCGTCACCACCCAGCAGCTGAAGGAGTTCTTCGACGGCGCGCTGGTCAGCCCGGTGCTGACCGCCCACCCCACCGAGGTGCAGCGCAAGAGCATTCTGACGGTGCAGATGGAGGTCGCCAAGCTGCTGGCCGAGCGCGACCACGGTCCGATGACGCCGGAGGAGGAGGAGACCAACCTCGAATCGCTCCAGCGTGCCGTGCTGACCCTGTGGCAGACCGCGATCCTGCGCGCCACCAAGCTGGCGGTGACGGACGAGGTGGCCAACGGCCTGACCTTCTACGACTACACCTTCCTGCGCGAGATGCCGCGCTTCTACGCCCAGCTGGAAGACCATCTGCGCAGGACCGACCCGTCCTGGACGACGACCGAACTGCCGTCCTTCCTGCGCATGGGCAGCTGGATCGGCGGCGACCGTGACGGCAACCCCTTCGTCACCGCCCCCGTCCTGCGTCAGGCGATGCGGATGCAGAGCACCCGCGCCCTGCAATTCTATCTGGACGAACTGCACACGCTGGGGTCGGAGCTGTCGCTCAGCACCCGTGTCATCGACGTATCGGAGCCGCTGCGCCAGCTGGCTGAACGCTCGCCCGACCCCTCGCCGCACCGCAAGCTGGAACCATACCGCCGCGCCATCTCCGGCATCTATGCGCGGGTGGCCTCGACGCTGCGGACGCTGGACGGGCTGGAGGCGCCGCGCCACGCCGTGGGCGACGCGCCGCCCTATCTCACCCCGGCGGAATTCCGCGCCGACCTCGACATCATCGACCGTTCGCTGACCGTCAACGGCTCGGCCGCACTCGCCAAGGGCCGGCTGCGCCACCTGCGCCGCGCGGTCGATCTGTTCGGCTTCCATCTGGCCAGCATCGACCTGCGCCAGAACTCCGACGTGCATGAGCGGTCGGTGGCGGAGCTGCTGTCCTTCGCCGACGCCGGTATCGATTACAAGGCGCTGTCGGAGGACGAGCGGATCGCGCTGCTGGTCAGCGAACTGGAGACCAACCGCCCGCTCGCCTCGCGCTACGCCGATTATTCGGAGGAAACCAACTCCGAGCTCGACATCCTGCGCACTGCCGCCGATGCCCGCGCCCGCTTCGGCGCCGATGCGGTGGTGAACTGCGTCATCTCCAAGACCGACGGCGTGTCGGACATCCTGGAGGTCGCCGTCCTGCTGAAGGAAGCCGGGCTGCTGCGGCCGAAGGACAAGGCGCTGGACCTGAACATCGCGCCGCTGTTCGAGACCATCGGCGATCTGCGCAACTGTGCCGCCACCATGGACCGGCTGCTGTCGATCCCGACCTACCGGCGCTTCCTGGAAAGCCGCGGCAATCTTCAGGAGGTGATGCTCGGCTATTCGGACAGCAACAAGGACGGCGGGTTCCTCACCTCCGGCTGGGAGCTGTACAAGGCCGAGATCGCGCTGGTCGAGGTGTTCGCCAAGCATGGCGTGCGGCTGCGGCTGTTCCATGGCCGCGGCGGCTCGGTCGGCCGCGGCGGCGGCCCCAGCTATCAGGCGATCCTGGCCCAGCCGGCCGGTGCCGTACAGGGAGCCATCCGCATCACCGAACAGGGCGAGGTCATCGCCGGCAAATATTCCAACCCGGAAGTCGGCCGCCGCAACCTGGAAACGCTGGCGGCGGCGACGCTCGAAGCAACGTTGCTGCACCCGGAATCGGCCGCCCCCTGCACCGACCTGTTCCTCCAGACCATGGAAGAACTGTCGGAGCATGCCTTCAAGGCCTATCGCGGGCTGGTCTATGAGACCGAGGGCTTCGAGACCTATTTCTGGGAATCGACGGTGATCGGTGAGATCGCCAACCTCAACATCGGCAGCCGCCCTGCCTCGCGCAAGAAGTCGACCAGCATCGAGGATCTGCGCGCCATTCCCTGGGTGTTCAGCTGGGCCCAATGCCGCCTGATGCTGCCGGGCTGGTTCGGTTTCGGGTCGGCGGTGAAGGCCTATCTGGCCCAGCATCCCGACGGCATGGAGCGGCTGCGCGCCATGCACCGCGACTGGGGCTTCTTCAGCACGCTGCTGTCCAACATGGACATGGTGCTGTCCAAGTCGAACATCGCCATCGCCTCCCGCTATGCCGGTCTGGTGTCGGATCCGGCACTGCGCGACGCCATCTTCACCCGTATCCGGGCGGAGTGGCAGGACAGCATCGATGCCCTGCTGGCGATCACAGAACAGACGGCCCTCTTGGAGAAGAACCCGCTGCTGGCGCGGTCGATCCGCAACCGCTTCCCCTATCTGGACCCGCTGAACCATGTGCAGGTCGAACTGCTGAAGCGTCACCGCACCAGCGACAGCGGCGAACAGATTGCCCGCGGCATCCACCTGACCATCAACGGCATCGCCGCCGGCCTGCGCAACAGCGGCTGATCCCGTTACCGCATCGCAGCGACAGGCGACGTTCCGCCGCATGGTTGCCCATGGAAACGCCCTTCCTCAGCCAAGAGGAAGGGCGTTTTATGTTTGTGGACAAATGGGTTGGTCCGCCTTGCTCTACTCTTGTGCGCTGCACGGCCAACTCTTCGGCATTGCAAAACAAACTGCGGATTTCGGGGAAAAAGCCAAAATAAGTCACGAAATATCGACGAAAAATCCTGGTTGAACACTGATGAGTATTTTGATACCTCATGCCTCCCCGAGAGGAGAAATGGTATGACCACTCAGTCACAGCAGCAGCAAATGGCGCAACCGCACCAACAGCGGGCGACCACCAACACCCTGGGCAACAACACCCAGGGCGGCGCAACCGACACTCATGAGGAATTTTGCGGCGGAGCCTGCGGTGCCGGTGCCGGCGCCGCGGTGATCTGGCGGCCGATCACGGTCGAGACCCGGCGCTGACCAGCGACGGATTCCGCATGGAAAAAGCCCCTCTCCATTGACGGGAGAGGGGCTTTTTTTTCAGGCTTCCGTGGAATGGCTGATCGGTCAGCCCGCCCGCATACGGTTGACCAGACTATCGACCTGCGAGCCCAGCGAGCGCACCTCGTCCGCAACGGTGGAGGAGGCGGTCAGCACCCGGGTGGCTGACTCGCCGGATTCCGCGGCGGCGCGGGCGACGGAATCGATGTTGCGCCGGACATGCTGGGTGCCGTCGGCGGCTTCGCCGACATTGCGGGCGATCTCGCGGGTGGCGGCACTCTGCTGTTCCACCGCGGCGGCGACGGTGGCGGCGATCTCGTTGATCTCGCGGATGGTGCCGGCGATTGAGCGGATGGCGTCCACCGCGTCCTGCGTTACCGCCTGCATCGCCTGGATCTGGCTGGAGATTTCCTCCGTCGCCTTGCCGGTCTGGTTGGCAAGGCTTTTCACCTCGCTCGCCACCACGGCGAAGCCTTTCCCCGCCTCGCCGGCACGGGCCGCTTCGATGGTCGCGTTCAGCGCCAGCAGGTTGGTCTGGCTGGCGATGTCGTTGATCAGCTGAACCACCTCGCCGATCTTGTTGGCCGACTGCGACAGCCCCTCGACCGTGCGGTCGGTGCGTTCGGCCTCGGTCGCCGCCTTGCGGGCGATCTGGCTGGAAGCATGGACCTGACTGCCGATCTCCTGGATCGAAGCCGACAATTCCTCGGTCGCAGCGGCAACCGCCTTGACGCTGCCTTCGGCCTGTTGGGAGGTGCTGGCGGCGGTCGCGGCCTCGCCGGTCGTGGCCTCGGCGTTGCGGCTCATCCGCTGGGCCATGTCCTGCATCTCGCCGGCGGCGCGGGCGACGCGGTCAAGCACGCCGCGGACGCTGCTCTCGAAATTCTCCGCCATCTCGACCATGGCGCGGCGGCGTTCGCCGGCGGCACGGCTGCGTTCCGCTTCGGCCCGCGCGTTGGCAGCGCTCGCCTCGTTGGCGGTGTCGCGGAACACCATCAGGGCTCGGGTCATGTCGCCGATCTCGTCCGAACCGGCGGCGGGGATCGCCGCGTTCAGGTTGCCGGCGGCGATCGCCCGCATGGCGTCGGACAGCGCGCTCAGCCTGGCGACGATGTTGCGGCCCACCACGAACCAAGCCAGCGCGGCGGCGCCGATCAGGCTGGCGGCCGCGAACAGGATCAGCATCTTGCGGCCGGCCGACAGGGCATCGGTCGCCCCGGCCGCGGCGGCGTCCGCCTCCTGCTTCATCGCGGCGATCTGGTCGTCGATCATGCCGGCGAACTGCCGGGCGATCTGGCGGTTTTCCGCCAGAACCTTCTCGTTCTCGGCGGCGGCGTCGAGTTCGGAGCGGCGGAGCTTGAACAGACTGTTGTCGCCCTTGCCGAAACCGGCCAGCGCCTCTGCACTCTCGACCAGCTTCGGAAGACCGATGTCCCCCGCCGCCTTCAGCACCTTCAGCCGCTCCTCCATCGCCTTGGCGGCGGCGGTGAAGCGGGTTTCCAGCATGGCGAGCCGATCGGCGCTGGGCGCCTGCGTCGCCTCGTTCAGCGCGCCGACGGTGGTGGACGCGTAGGTCGACAACTCCAGGTATGTGCGGAAGCGGACCAAACCATCGCCCAGCAAATCCTGCATGGAATCGCGGGTCTGCGATCGGACGTTGACACTCGAAAGCTTGATCTCGGCTTTCAGCCGCATCAGCGGCGATTCCATCTGGTCGAGCAGGGCGGCCTGCCGGCGGGCGGCATCGGTCAGGATTTCGGTCGTCTTCTGACGGATGGCGTCACGCTCGGCGCTGCCCGTCGGCAGTTCCAGCGCCTTGCGGCGGAGGTCGAAGACACCGGTGGCACCGTCTCCCAACTGGAAGAAGGCGTCCAGCCCGTCGGAGGTCTCCTTGCTCAGCCGGCTGCCGACCTGGGCGGTGGCGCTGACCATGCGGGCGGCCGCTTCCAGATAGGTCTGCTGGTATTGCGTGACGGCGAAGGCGGTTTCGGCGCTGCCGGCCCGGGTCAGCGACTCCGATGCGACGCCCAGGTCACCGCGCACCTCGTACATGGTGATCAGAGAACGGACGGCATCGCCCAGGGCGTTCATGTCGCGCTCGGTGCTGCTGTCCAGCGTTTCGCCCTTGCCACGCAGGGTGGCGCCGGCCTTGTCGGTCAGGGGAGCGAGTAGGCCGAGGAAGACGTCGTAGGCCTTGGCCAGATCGGCCACCATCGTCTCGCGCGTGCCGCGGACGGACAGGCGCAGGTTGGCGGCGGCGTTGCCACGCTCCAAGGTCGCGATCAGACCCTGGGTCTTGGCGCGCAGCTCGCCGATCCGGGAATCCCCTGACCGGTGTGACGCCAGTTCCTCCACCAGGGCGCCCAGCGTCTTGCCGTTGCCCATGATCTCGCCATAGACGCGCTCGCGCTCGCTCTGGCTTTCCGCCGCCGCCAGCACAGGGGCGGCGGCGGCGATGCCGCTGCTCTCGCCGGACAGACGCTTGGCCAGTTCCATCTCCGGCAGGCCGGTGCCGACGATCTGCGTCAGCGGCCGTTCCACCGCCGAAAAGGACGTCAGACCGACCATGCTGGCGGCGACCGTCATGCCGGCCATGCCGGCGAAGGCGAGCAGAAGCTTGCCGCGCACCCCCATCCTGCGGCCGCCTGCGGCACCGGTTGGGCGGTCGGGCATCGAGGTGTCGTCGCGCGCGTCCATCGTCATATGCGTCCTGCTCCCCGGAAAATGCGTCCAAGTTGGGCTTTTCGCCCGCTCTTATTCGTTCTTGCCCGCTGTAGGCCGCTCCCCCGCTCCCAGGGATTGTTCCGCCCCACACTGCTTGGCAAGCCAACCATACCGCAGTGTGGTTGACAGATCCTTACAGGGGAACTCACTTTTTATGCTTTTGCGGTACATAACCATTTCAGCCCGACACAATGGGCCGGCTTTCGGGGCGTGCGTCATTATGACCATCCGCAGCCCCCGAATGTTATAGGCCCTCTTCCCCGGCCCGGCCGCATGATAGTCTCATGGCGGACGTCACCGGTGATTGGGGAGAGGCATGCGGGTCTGGCAGTCGGCATTCTCATCTCCGGCGGAGGAACTGTCTCCACAGTCCGCCGATCTCCTGCTGGTTTTCGGATCCGTTGACATCTTAGACAGCCCGGACTTCGCCACCCGGCTGGCGACCGCCTTTCCGGGCGCCGTGACGGTGGGATGCAGTACGGCGGGCGAGATCGCCGGCGACTGTGTCCTCGACGGGACCTGCATCGTCACCGCCATCCGCTTCGACCGGGGCGGCGCCGTCGCCGCGGCGGAAGCCAACATCGCCTGTGCCGACGAAAGCCAGCGTGCGGGCGAGATCCTGGGGGAGGCGCTGATTGCCCGGCCCGGCCTGTCGGGAGTGCTGTTGTTCGCCCGCGGCGTCGGGGTCAACGGCAGCGCGCTGATCGACGGGCTGTCGTCCCGCCTGCCGGCGGGCATTCCGGTGTCGGGCGGTCTGGCCGGCGACGGCGGCTCCTTCGTCCGTACGCTGGTGCTGGGCCCGTCCGGCGTCTCGGATGGACGCGCGGTGGCGGTCGGGCTGTACGGCGAAGGGCTGCAACTCGGCCTCGGCTCCGTCGGCGGGTGGGAGCCGTTCGGACCGGCGCGCAAGGTGACCAAGTCGGTCGGCAACCGGCTGCTCCAACTGGACGGCGAGCCGGCACTGAACGTCTACAAACGCTATCTCGGCGACTATGCCCGCGACCTGCCGGCCTCGGGCCTGCTGTTCCCGTTCGAGCTGCTGAACGGCAATCATGATTCAGTCGGGCTGATCCGCACCATTCTCGGCATCGACGAGGCGGCCGGCGGCCTGATCCTGGCCGGCACGGTGGAGGAAGGCTTTTACCTGCGGCTGATGCACGCCAGCACCGACGGGCTGGTCGACGGGGCGGAGCAGGCCGGCTCCATTGCCGCCGCCGCGGCTGCCGACACTATGGCGGGGGAAACGATCGGCGACCGGCTCGCCCTGCTGGTCAGCTGCGTCGGACGCAAGCTGGTGTTGGGCGACCGGGTGGAGGAGGAGGTGCAGGCCGTCGCCGACCGCATGGGGGCCCGCGCCGTGCTGGCCGGCTTCTACTCCTATGGCGAGATCGGACCGATGCGCGATCTGGTCGATTGCCGACTGCACAACCAGACGATGACGGTCGCCCTGCTGACGGAACGCTGACCGCATGCACCGCCTGCTTCAAAGCCAGTTCAAACGGGTTCTGGGTCTGCCGACCGCCGAGGCGGCGGCCTCCGTCCTGGCGGAGCTGAAGGCGCTCGCCGGCACCACAGGCCTGTCCGCCGAAGCGGCACGGATGCTGGAGTCCCTGCCGGCGCTGTTCACCCGCATCGGCCAGAGCTATGAGCAGGCCGACCGCGACCTGACGCTCCGGGCACGCAGCCTCCAGTTGAGTTCGGAGGAGCTGGCCGACACCAACGAGCGGCTCCGGCGCGAAGCGGCGGCGCAGGCGCACGCCATCCGACGTCTGCGCGGCATCGCCAACAGTCTGCTGCGGGCGGACGGCCGCCCGGAGCTTCCGGATGCCGCAGACAGCAGCCCGACCGACAGTCTGGAACGGCTGAGCCAGCTGATGGCGGGGCTGGTGGAGGAACGCTCGGCGGCACAACGGGCGCTGGAACAGCAGAAATTCGCACTCGACCAGCATGCCATCGTCAGCATCACCGATCACCGCGGCATCATCACCTACGCCAACGACAAGTTCTGCCAGATCAGCGGCTATCTCCGCGAAGAACTGCTGGGCCGGTCGCACCACATCGTCAATTCCGGCCGCCACCCCTCCGGATTCTTCGCGGAGATGTGGCACACCATCATGGATGGGCAGGTCTGGCATGGAGAGATCTGCAACCGCACCAAGGCGGGCGAAGAATATTGGGTGGCGGCGACCATCGTCCCGCTGCTGACCGCCGACGGCCAGCCGCACCAGTACATCGCCATCCGCACCGACATCACCGAGCGCAAGCGGATGGAGGCGGAGCTGGAGGACAGCCGCCGCTTCCTGCAGAGCATCACCGACAGCATGGGCGAGGGCGTCTTCTCGCTGGACCGCAACGGCTTCTGCACCTTCCTGAACCCGGAAGCCGAACGTCTGCTGGGATGGTCGCTGGAGGATCTGCGCGGCATCACCTTGCACGACGCCGTCCATTTCAAGGACGGGCAGGGGCGGCCGGTCGCCGGGGAGGACTGCGCCGTTCTGAACACCGTCCGGCGCGGCGAGATCCATCGCTCGGAAGCCGACCATTTCATCCGGCGCGACGGCACCGTCTTTCCCATCGCCATCACCGCGGTGCCGCTGCGCGAGGACGGCAGCATCGTCGGCTCCGTCACCGTCTTCCAGGACATCACCGAACGCCAGCGCATGCTGACCGCCCTGCAGGAAAGCGAGGAGCGGCTGACGGTGGCGCTGGACGCCTCCAACACCGGGCTGTGGGATTGGAACCCGGTGACCGACCACGCCTATTTCTCCGACCGCTGGCTCGGCATGCTCGGCTACGTGCCGGGAGAGCTGCCGGGCAACGGCTCCACCTGGCTGACGCTGCTGCACGATGGCGACCGCGATCGCGTGCTGTTGACCCTGGAGGAGCATGTGGCCGGCCGCGCCCCGGTTTACGAGGTCGAGTTCCGCATGCGCCACAAGTCGGGCGCCTGGGTCTGGATCCTGTCGGCCGGCAAGGTGACGGAACGCGACGCCGACGGCCTGCCCACCCGCATCACCGGCATCCACAAGGACGTGACCGACCGCAAGCGCACCGAGGACGAGCTGGCCCGCGCCAAGGAGGAGGCCGACCGCGCCAATCGGCAGAAGAGCGATTTCCTGGCCAACATGAGCCACGAGATCCGCACGCCGATGAACGCGGTGATCGGGCTCAGCCACCTGATGATGAAGACGGAGCTGACGCAGCGGCAGCGCGACTACCTGGACAAGATCCACGCCTCCTCGCGCAGCCTGCTCGGCATCATCAACGACATCCTGGATTTCTCGAAGGTCGAGGCCGGCAAGCTGACGATCGAGGCGATCCCCTTCCACATCGGCGACGTCTTGCAGGAGGTCGCGACCGTCGTCCTGCCGAAGGTGCGGGAAAAGGGGCTGGAGCTGATCGTCGATGTGCATGCCGGCGTGCCGGGCACGCTGGTCGGCGATCCGCTGCGGCTGGGACAGGTGATCCTGAACCTCGTCTCCAACGCGGTGAAGTTCACCGAGCGCGGCGAGGTGGCGGTGACGGTCGGCGGTCGCATCGGCGGCGCCGACGATTACCGGCTGGAGGTGGAGGTCCGCGACACCGGCATCGGCATGTCGGCGGAACAGGCCGCCGCCCTGTTCCGCCCCTTCACCCAGGCCGACAGTTCCACCACGCGGCGCTTCGGCGGTACCGGGCTGGGGCTGGCGATCTGCCGGCAGCTGGTGGAGCTGATGGACGGCGGCGTGTCGGTGGAAAGCCGTCCAGGGCAGGGCAGCATCTTCCGCTTCTCCATCCGCTGCCGGGTCGCCGCCGGCGGCAGCACCGACGACCGACTGCCGTGCGACCTGATGGAACGCCGCGTTCTGGTCGTCGACGACAGCGACGCCGTGCGTTCCATCCTGACCGACATGCTGGAACGCTTCGGCCTGATCGTGGAGTCGGTCGGCGACGGCTGGTCGGCGCTGCGCCGGCTCGAGGAGGGGCAGGCCGGCACCTTGCCGCCGGTGGAACTGGTGGTGCTGGACTGGCGCATGCCGGACCTGGACGGGGTGGAGACGCTGCGCCGCCTGCGCGCGCTGCCCGGCCTCCAGCCACCGGTGGTGATGACCACGGCCTATGGCGCCGAGGGTGTGCAGGGAGCGTTGGACAGCGCACTGGACACTGGATTGCCTGAAGGCGCGCGCGAGCCTGTCACCGCTGTGCTGGAAAAGCCGGTGACGCCGTCTGCCATGTTCGACTCGGTGATGGTGGCGCTGGGCGGAGCCACGACCCGCACGGCCGATATCGGGCGGCGTGCCTACGATCCGGCCCAATCGACGGAGCTGTCGGCGTTGGTCGGCCGCAGCGTGCTGCTGGTGGAGGACAATCTGGTCAACCAGCAGGTCGCCTGCGGCCTGCTGGAGCTGGTCGGCATCGAGGCCACCGTGGTCGGCAGCGGCGAGGAGGCTTTGCAATGCCTGCGCGAAGTGAAGTTCGACCTCGTGCTGATGGATGTCCAGATGCCGGGGCTGGACGGCTATGAGACCACGCGGCTGATCCGGCGCGAGTTGGAGCTGTCGAGCCTGCCGATCATCGCCATGACCGCCCACGCCATGGCAGGCGACCGCGAGCGCTGCCTGGACTCCGGCATGAACGATCATGTCTCCAAGCCGATCGACCCGGAGACGCTCTATGCCGCGCTCGCCCGCTGGCTGAAGCCGGTGCGCGGGATCGCCGGCAGCGCGGCGGCGGCTACCGCGATGCCGGCGGTCGCCGCGCTGTCGGCCGCCCAGGCACTGCCCGACAGTCTGCCGGCGCTCGACCTTGCCGTCGCCCGGCGCAACGTGAACGGCAACCTTGCCCTGCTGCGGCGGATCCTGATCGACTTCGCCACCACCCATGAGGGCGAAGCGGTGCGTCTGACCACCGCCGTGCAGGAAGAGCGCTGGAAGGACGTGTTGCGGCTCTCCCACACGCTGAAGGGCACCGCGGCCACCATCGGCGCCATGGATCTGTCCGCCTTGGCGGGCCGGGTGGAGGCCGCAGCGATGACGGTCCCGCCGGCCCTGGAAGACGACCTGCTCGGCCTGCTGGCCGACGCCCTGGCCCAGGTGGTGGAGGGGATCGGCACCCTTGGCCGGCCGGTGGTGGAAGGCAGCCCGATGACAGAACCACAGGAACAGGTGTCCACCAATTGTCGGCGCGACATGCTGCGAGAGGCGGAGTCGCTGTCCGACCGGCTGGGCGGTCTGCTGATCGCCGGGGATCCGGAGGCGGGCGATCTGGCCGATGCGCTCGCCCGCCTGCTGGTCGGCAACCCGATGTCGGCCTTGGCTGAGCGGGTGAACCGCCATGCCGGCACCTTCGACTTCGACGATGCCGCCACCGCCCTGACCGAACTGCGCGACCGCCTGCGCGATTGGGGAGAGACCGCGACATGAGCCTGCCGCACCCGGTTGGACGGCCGAACGGCGACAAGCCGCGCATCCTGATCGTCGATGACGAGCCGATCAACCTGAAGGTCATGGCCGACCTGCTGCGCGAGAGCTATGGCCTCATCGTGGCGAAGGACGGCCCGCAGGCGCTCGCCCGTCTGGCCGGCGATCCGCTGCCCGACCTGATCCTGCTGGACGTGATGATGCCGGGCATGGACGGGGTGGAGGTCTGCCGCAGGCTGAAGGAGGATGCCCGCATCCGCGACGTGCCGGTGATCTTCATCACCGCCATGGGACAGGTCCATGACGAAACCCGCGGGTTCGAGGTGGGCGCCGTCGATTACATCACCAAGCCGATCTCCCCGCCGGTGGTTCTGGCCCGCGTCCGCACCCACATCGCCCTGCGTGAGGCGAGGCGTGCGCTCGCCGACCAGAACCGGCAGCTGGAGGAGCGGGTGGCGGAGCGGACACGCGACCTGCTGCACGCCCAGGACGCCACCATCCGCGCCATGGCGTCGCTGGCGGAAACCCGCGACAACGAGACAGGCAACCACATCCGCCGCACCCAGAACTATGTGCTGGCACTCGCCCTCCATCTCAGCCGCGATCCGGGCCATGCCGGCCAGCTGGACGAGGAAACCATCGAACTGCTCTACAAATCGGCGCCGCTGCACGATGTCGGCAAGGTCGGCATACCGGATTCTATCCTGCTGAAGCCGGGAAAGCTGAGCGACGACGAATTCCATGTGATGAAGACCCATGCGGCTCTGGGCCATGACGCCATCTTCGCCGCCGAAGGGCAGGCGGAACTCGCCATGGCCGGCGAAAGCTCCTTCCTGCGCATCGCGCGGGAGATCGCCCACGGCCACCATGAACGCTGGGACGGCACCGGCTATCCCCGGGGGCTGGCAGGGGAGGCGATTCCGCTGTCCGCCCGGCTGATGGCGGTCGCCGACGTCTATGACGCGCTGATCAGCCGCCGCTGCTACAAGCCGCCCTTCCCGCACGAAAAGGCGGCGGCGATCATCCGGGAAGGCAGCGGCAGCCATTTCGACCCGTCCGTGGTCGCCGCCTTCTCCGCCGTGGAGGACGAGTTCAAGGACATCGCTAGCCGCTATTGCGACGAGGAGGAGTGAGCGACGGACGCCACGCCCCCGTCCTCAGAACAGCTCGACGTCCACGTCGCGGCGACCGATCACGGCAGCTTCATGGCCATCCGAATCCAGAATGCGGATCGGTTCACCATCGCAGTCGTCCGACATCGCCTGGGCGATTTCGAACAGTTGCATCGGTAGCCGCATCCGGCCATTCGGCATCCGATCGGTGCGGCAGGGGGCGATGGTGACGGTGAATGCCATGGTGATGCTTCCGTTTGCATTGAACCATGGCCAAAGCAGCAAAGCCTATACCAAAGTATGAGGGTAAAGCTCGCGATCAGGGAAAGACCTTATGTTTGCAAAAGATCCGGCCGCCACACCGTCCTGATCGGCCGCCTTCCTGGCCTGCGATCCACGAACCCATTAACCATCGGCTTGCCGGTTCGGAGAGTTGCCCGACCGCCGCCTCTGCATTCTGCGATGCTGGCGATCGCAGAATGCAGAACCGGGATCCCGACGGGAGTGGCGTGTTGCCCAAGCCTCAAATCCAGGAATCGTCCCCGCTGCCGCTGCTGCCGTCGTCGAAGGACGAATCATCGTATGACGCATCGTCGGCAGGCGGCGGATCGGGCTGGTAGGTGGTGTCCTGAGCGGTGTCACGCCCGGTATCGCCCTGCGGTCCCTGGTCGTCGCCGTAATAGTTGTTGATCACCGTCTCGTTGATCGTCTCGCCGGCCAGGGGCTGGGCCATCGCCGTGCCGAAGGGGCCGGGCGAATGGTGCAGCAGGGAGGAGATGGCGCTCGCCGCCAGCATGCCACCGGCCACACCCGCAGCGGTCTGCGCCGCCCCCGCGAAGAACCCGCCACCGCGCGGGGCCATGCCCGGCTGCGGATAGGGGGAAGGACTGTACTGCTGCGGCGGATAGGCAGCGCCAGGGGCACCAGTGGGCACCGCACCGGGTGCGCCCCACGGGCTCCGGCCGGCAGGGGACTGTCCTTGCGGATAGGGTTGGGCCGGAGCGGGTTCGGCGTCGCGCCCCCATGGGCTGCGGCCGATGCCCAGCGCATTCGACAGGAAGCTTCCGCCGGACTGCGCCGGCTGGGCCGGTCGTTCGCGCAGTTGCCGCTCCAGTTCCTCGATCCGGGTCTGGGCCGCGGTCAGCGCCTGCTGCTGCACCAGCACCGTCTGCGCCATATAGTAGGACGACTGCGGCTGGTCCTGGACCGACCGGCGGATGAAGTCCTCCGCTTCGGCGTCGCGCGGCTGGGAGTGCTGCTGGGACTCCACCTCGCGCAGGCGACGGAACAGGTCGGACAGAAGCGTGCGTTCCTCGGGGGTCATCGACGTCTCCTAGACATGGCGCCCATCGCAAGGGGACGCCACCCCTACATGTGGAGTCGCCATCCCCCGCCGGACAAGTCCCCCACCGTCTGTCCATATGCTGAGAGACTGTCCCGCCCGATAACGCGGCGCCGGACATTTGGTTTCGTATCTTAAGCAATATTGCGCAAAAGCGCCGGCGACTTGCCTAAGGTTCCGAACACGGTTCTTTGGATGGTGGATTGTCCTCCTGACCATTGTGGGAAGCGGGGCGGCTATATCGGCTATGGCGTCGCCGGCTTAACATATGACATTGACGGGGGTGCCTTTTTCCACATCGATAGGTCACATTTGTGATGCGACCGCCCGGCGGCGCCGGTTGTGAAGCCGAGACCAAGACTGAACAGGCGCCGAGAGATGGTGGAACTGACCGACCTGGAGCGCGATGCGCTGACCGAGTTGGTGAACATGGGGGTCGGCCGCGCCGCCACCCATCTCAGCCGCATGGTCAATGACCAGGTTCTGCTGTCCGTGCCAACCGTGGACATCGTCAGCCGGCAGGAGGCGTCGGACTTCCTGTCCGCACGCGAGCGGAGCGGGCTGGTGGCGGTGGAGCAGCAGTTCCAGGGCTCCTTCGACGGCCGCGCCATGCTGATCTTCCCGGAGGCCAACAGCCTGGAGTTGGCCCGCGCCGTCCTGGGCGGCGACCTGACCCTGGCGGAGATCGTCGATCTGGAGCAGGACGCCCTGGCGGAGATCGGCAACATCATCCTGAACGGCTGTCTCGTGGTTGTCGCCAACGCGCTGAAGGACCGGCTGACCATCTCGTTGCCGGCGGTGCTGCGCGGAGACGGCGCCAACATCCTGAAGGACAAGGTCGGCGGCGGCGACGAGCTGGTGCTGTTCCTCTACATCGACTTCACCATCCGCAGCCGCAGCATCCGCGGCTACATCGCCCTGCTGATGGGGGTTTCCTCCCTCCAGTCGCTGAAACAACTGATCCACGCCTTCATCGAAGGCATCGCCGCCGAAGAACCCACATCCGCCGGAACGTCGTCGCATGGCTCCCAGATTGCCTGAACAACCCACCTGGGCGCTCGATGTCCTTGGCGCGCTGGACGCCGGCATCCTGCTTCTGGACCGCCATTGCCGGGTTCTCTACTGGAACGGCTGGATGGAGCAGGCCTCCACCCTGACGGCCAGGGAGATTCTGGGGCATGATCTGTTCGACGCTCTGCCGAACCTGCGTGAATCGCGCCTGCACATCGCGGTGCGCGACACGCTGGCCACCGGCGCGCCCGGCGTCCTGTCGCACACGCTGAATCCGATGCTGTTCCCGCTGCACCTGCCCGACGGGCGGCGGATGGTCCACAATGTGGTGATCCGTCCGCTGCCGTCGAACGCCTCGTCGCCCCATTCGCAGGCCGCCGGCAGCGAGGCGCGCTGCCTGATCCAGGTGACCGACGTCACCGCCTCGGTGAACCGCGAGCGGGTGCTGCGCGAGCAGCGTGATGCCCGCCACCGCGCCATCGTCGACACCGCCCCCGATGCCATCATCACCACCGACACACGCGGCATGGTGCAATGGATGAACGGCACCGCCACCCGCCAGTTCGACTACCGTCCGGACGAGCTGATCGGCCGGAGCGTCACCGTCCTGCTGGGTGACGACGCGCCGGACTGGATCGCCATGGCGGAGCGCAGCGGGCCGGAGGCCGCCAGCAGGGATGCCGCGACCCAGCCGGTGGAACTGTCGGGCCGGCGGCGCGACGGCAGCCACATCGACCTGGAACTGTCGATGGCACGCTGGGAATCGGAAGGGCGCAGCTTCATCACCGGCATCCTGCGCGACATCACAGAACGCCGGCGCACCCGGGAGGAGCTGCGGACCAGCGCGCTCGCCATGCGACAGCTGGCCGAGCAGACCAAGGCGACGCTGGACGCGTTGCCGGCCCTCATCGCCGTGCTCGACCGTTCCGGCCACATCGTCTCGGTCAACCGCGCATGGGCGGAAGCCGGACCGGAGACGAGCTTCCTCGGCCAGGGCTGCATCGTCGGTGACGATTATCTCGACCATTGCGGCCGCGGGGAGACCGCCGACCCGCGGGCCGACAGCGTGATGGGAGGCCTGCGCACCCTGCTGAGCGAAGGCGGGCCGCCAGTGTCCGCCGAATACGTCACCAACAACCAGCACTGGTTCCGCTGTCTCGCCGCCCCGATGCCGGCCGGCCCGTTCGGCGGCACCGTGCTGATGCACATCGACGTGACGGAGATCAAGTCGATGGAGGCGGCGCTGCGCAAGCTGGTCGGCCAGAAATCGACCCTGCTCCGCGAGGTCAACCACCGGGTCAAGAACAGCCTGCAGCTGGTGTCCAGCCTGCTGACGCTCCAGACGCTCAGCCTGCCCGACGCAGGGATGCGGGTGCATTTCCAGGATGCCCGCAGCCGTATCGAAGCGATCGCCCGCGTCCACAACCGGCTCTATCAGGCCGACCAGTTCCAGACCATCGAGTTCGGCACCTATCTGAACGAGCTGTGCGAAGATCTGGCGCGCGCGTCCGGCGGCGACAGCATGTGCGACATCGTCGTGCAGTCGGACGTGATCGACCTGCCGATCGACCATGCCGCCCCGCTGGGCCTGATCGCCAACGAGCTGATCACCAATGCGGTCAAGCATCGCGGCAGCGGTCCGGCGAAGGTCGATGTGACCTTCCGGCGGGAGGACGACCGGCTTGCCCTGACGGTTTCCGACCGCGGTCCCGGCCTGCCGTCGAACTTCGACATCCGCAAGAGCCGCAGCCTGGGCATGCGCCTGATCTCCAGCCTCGCCGGCCAGATCCGGGCCAGCGTCGACATCGACACCACTCCGCAGGGCACCACCTTCCGCATCGAGCTGCCGGTGCCGGACGAGGTGCCGCTGCTGGAGACCTCCTCGCCCGAGGAGATCGAGGGATGAAGATCCTGCTGGTGGAAGACGAGGTGCTGATCGCGCTGGAACAGCAGCTCTATCTGGAAAACGTCGGCCACAGCGTCATCGGTCCGGCCGTCACCGCGGCGGAAGCGGTGGAGATGGCCGCGGAGGACAAGCCGGATCTGGCGCTGGTCGACGTGCATCTCGGCATGGGCTCCAACGGCATCGACGCGGCGCGGGGGCTGACCGGACTGGGCGTGCCCTGCCTGTTCATCACCTCCTTCCGTGACGAGCTGAAGAAGGATGGCCCGCTGACCGGCATCGGCTGCCTGCCGAAACCCTTCACGGAAAGCGGCCTGATCGCCGCCGTCGACGTCGCCCGCGCCATCCTGGCGGGGGAAACGCCGCGCAACGTGCCACAGACGATGGAACTGTTCGTGTGAAAAGAGGGGGGTGACGCCACCTCCCTTAGCGCACGTCCGGAAAATCGGCACCCAGCGTCGTCGCCTCCCAGGCATCGATCTCGTCCAGCACCGAACGCAACTTGCCGCGGACGCCTTCCAGCGCCGGACGGCCGAGCACGAGGCGGAGTGGCGGAATCTCGGCGGTCACGGCGGTGATGATCGCTTCGGCCGCCCGCACCGGATCGCCCGGCTGCTTGCCGCTGTAGCCGGAGATTTGCTTGCGCCGCGCGCCGGAGGTCTGTTCGTAATCGTCGATCCAGGTCGCCGACTGTTTCAACGAGCGCCCGGCCCAGTCGGTGCGGAACGGCCCCGGCTCGACGATCAGCACGCGGATGCCCAGCGGCGCCACCTCCTTCGACAGCGATTCCGACAATCCCTCCACCGCGAACTTGGTGGCGGCGTAATAGCCGGAGCCGGGGAAGCCGATCATGCCGCCCTGGGACGAGATGTTGACGATGTGCCCGGCCCGCCGCGCCCGCATCCCCGGCAGCACCGCCCGCGTCACCGCGGCCAGCCCGAAGACATTGGTCTCGAACATCGCGCGGATCTCCGCGTCCTCGCCTTCCTCGATGGCGGAGAGATAGCCGTAGCCGGCATTGTTCACGACGACATCGAGCCGGCCGAAGGCTTCCTCCGCCTCGGCGACGGCGCGGGCAACCTGGGACCGGTCGGTCACGTCCAGCGCGATGGCCCGACCGCGCTCGCCATGGCCGGCCAGCAGATCGTCCAGCCGGCGCGGATCACGGGCGGTCGCGGCGACGCGCCAGCCCTTTTCAAGCACCAGCCGCGCCAACTCGCGGCCGAAGCCGGTCGAACAGCCGGTGATGAACCAGACGGGCGTGTCGGTGGTGGTCTGTGCCATGACGGCTCCTGCGGTCAGCGAAAACAGTCGGTCGCCAGGGACATACGCCGACACGCCGCTGCGGCCACCCCACCTTTCGACAAAGGGGAACGGACCCTTCAGCCCCCGATCCGGCGGATCGGCTCCGGCGCCGACTGTTGCTCGAACAGTCGGCGATAAAGCCCGCCAGCGCGGTGGAGCAGGGCGGCATGGCTTCCCTCCTCCACCACCCGGCCCTGGTTGAAGACCAGGATGCGGTCCAGCGTGCGCACGGTCGACAGCCGGTGGGCGATGATGATGGCGGTGCGGCCCTGCATCAGCCGTTCGATGGCCTCCTGGATCAGCGCTTCCGATTCCGAATCCAAGCTGGAGGTCGCCTCGTCCAGGATCAGGATCGGCGCATCAGCCAGGAAGGCGCGGGCCAGCGCCACCCGCTGCCGCTCACCGCCCGACAGCTTGACGCCGCGCTCGCCGACCAGCGTCCCATAGCCCTTGGGCAGGCGGGCGATGAAGTCGTGGGCGTTGGCAAGCTTCGCCGCCCGCTCGATCTCCGCCATCGACGCACCGGGGCGGCCATAGGCGATGTTCTCCGCCAGGGTGCGGTGGAACAGGATCGGCTCCTGCGGGACGATGGCGATCTGCGAACGCAGGGAGTGCTGGGTCGCCCCTGCCACCTCCTGCCCGTCAATCAGCACCCGGCCCCCGGTCACGTCGTAGAGGCGCTGGATCAGCTTGACGAAGGTGGTCTTGCCTGATCCCGAAGGTCCGACCAGCCCGACCCGTTCCCCCGCCTTGATGGTCAGCGACAGGTCGCAATAGAGCGGCGTGGTGTGGCCGCCATACTGGAAGGTGACGTGGTCGAAGCGCACCTCGCCCGCCCCGATGCGGATCGGCGCGGCGTCCGGCCGGTCCTCCACCCCGAGCGCCTCGGCATGGATCGCCACCAGCTCCTCCATCTCGTTGACTGAGCGCTGGAGATGGTTGATGTGCATGCCGATGTCGCGCAGATAGCCATGCACGACGAAGTAGGTGGTCAGCACATAGGCGACGTCGCCCGGCGTCGCCTGCCCACGCCACCACAGCAACAGCGCGGTCGCCACCACGCTGCTGCGGATCAGCAGAAGCACAAGCAGCTGCACGGTGCTGTGGCGGGTATGGCGTGTCCAGGTGCGGTGGGTGCGGCGGCTCCACTTGCCGACGACTCCGGCCAGCCGCTCGTCCTCGCGCGGCTCGGCGCCGAAGGCCTTGACCACGGCGTTGCAGCCGATGGCGTCGGCCAGCGTGCCGCCCAGCTTGGTGTCCCAGGCGTTCGACAGCCGGGCTGCCGGCGCGATGTAGAGGGTGGAGAACAGCACCGTCATCGCGATGTAGACCGCGGTGCCGAGCGCGATGACCAGCCCCATCGCCGGCCAGTGCAGCCCCAGTGTCACCATGGTGCCGATCAGCACCACCAGTGACGGCCACAGCGCCAGCAGCAGCGTGTCGTCCAGCGTGTCGAGCGCCCACATGCCGCGGGTGATCTTGCGCACCACCGAGCCGGCGAAGCTGTTGGCATGCCAATCGGTGGAGAAGCGCTGGATGCGGTGGAAGCTGTCCTGGCCCACATCGGCCATGATGCGCAGGGTGAAAGGGATGACGCCGCTCCATGCGAGATGGCGCATCACCACCATGCCGACGCCCAACACCACCATCGCGCCGAAGGCGGTCAGCGCCGCGTGCAGCGCCGCGTCGCGGTCACCCGGCAGCAGGGTCAGCGCATCGACCAGCCGACCGGCGAACAGCGGCATGAAGACGTCGGCGAGAGTCGACAGGGCGATGGCCCCGGCGATGCCGGCGGCCAACGGGGTCTGGCGGCGCCAGTGACGGAAGGTGAAGGCCAGAACGCTGCGGATGGCGTTCGGGCGCGGGGTGCGTTTCGACTGTGCCATGGGAATCCAACCGGGGCAGGGGCCGGCCATACGGGCGGCGGCGCCGTTGGGGGAAATGGGGAATGGTCGCTGTGCGCGGCTTGAGGCAGCCGGCGCGGAGATGTAGTGCGGCGCTAAATGCCATCTCTTTCCGAGTGGCGAGGATTCGAAGCCGGAAGAACCAACCGAAACAGCAACAACTGCGCGTCATCCCCGCGAAGGCGGGGATCCAGTGTTCCCAAAGCGACCGCTCCGGAAAGGCTGGATTCCCGCCTTCGCGGGAATGACGGCCAAACAAGCCTTCAGAACGTCACCGGCCCTTCAAGTTCGTCTGGCGCGGCTTCATGCCGGAGGGCTTGCCCCCAGCTCCGCCAGCCGGCTTCGTCCCAGGCGCCTTGCCCACCGGCGGGACCACCCGGCGGCCCTGGCCGGCCTGCTGGGTCAGGAAGGTCTTGCCTTTCGGCCCCTTCTCCCGCGGCTTGGCGGTGGCGCCGACCGGCTGCCAGGCCGGGATCAGCTGCTCCTCGCCGGGCCCGATCAGATCCTCGCGGCCCATGCGCTTCAGCGCCTCGCGCAGGATCGGCCAGTTCTCCGGATCGTGGTAGCGCAGGAAGGCCTTGTGCAGGCGGCGCTGCTTCAGCCCCTTCGCCGACGACACCATCTCAGACCCGACGCGGCGCACCGGGCGCAGGGGGTTGCGCTCGCTATGGTACATCGCGGTCGCCAGCGACATCGGCGAGGGCAGGAAGGTCTGCACCTGATCCGCCTTGAAGCCGTTCCGCTTCAGCCACATCGCGAGGTTCATCATGTCCTCGTCGGTGGTGCCGGGGTGGGCGGCGATGAAGTAGGGGATCAGATAGAGCTTCTTGCCCGCCTCCTTCGCGGCCTTCTCGAACATCCGCTTGAACTCGTCGTAGGCGCCCATTCCGGGCTTCATCATCTTCGACAGCGGGCCCGGCTCGGTATGTTCCGGCGCGATCTTCAGATAGCCGCCGACATGGTGGGTCACCAACTCCTTCACATATTCCGGATTGCGGACGGCGAGGTCGTAGCGCAGGCCGGACGCGATGTGGATCTTCTTCACGCCCGGCACCGCGCGGGCCTTGCGGTAGAGCTGGACCAGCGACGAATGGTCGGTGTTCAGGTTCTTGCAGATGTCCGGGAAGACGCAGGACGGGCGCCGGCAGACCGATTCCGTCTCCTTGTCCTTGCAGGCGAGCCGGTACATGTTGGCGGTCGGCCCGCCCATGTCGGAGATCACGCCGGTGAAGCCCTTGGTCTTGTCGCGGATCTGCTCGATCTCGCGCAGGATCGACCCTTCCGACCGGCTCTGGATGATGCGCCCCTCATGCTCGGTGATCGAGCAGAAGGAACAGCCGCCGAAGCAGCCGCGCATGATGTTGACCGAGAAGCGGATCATCTCCCAGGCCGGGATGCGGGCGTCGCCATAGGACGGATGCGGCGCCCGCGCATAGGGCAGGTCGTAGACGCCGTCCATCTCGTGGGTTTCGAGCGGGATCGGCGGCGGGTTCAGCCAGACGTCGCGGTCGCCATGGCGCTGGACCAGGGCGCGGGCATTGCCGGGGTTGCTCTCCTGATGCAGGACGCGGCTGGCATGGGCGTAGAGCACCTTGTCGGCCGTCACCTGCTCGAAGCTGGGCAGCCGCACCACCATGCGGTCGGCGCCGGCGGCGCGCGGCGACACCGGCACCGACGGATCGTCGATGGAGCTGCTGTCGACCACCGTCCAGCCTTCCGGCACCGAGGAGCGCATGATGGCGGTGCCGCGGATGTCGGTCATCGCCTTCGGCGATTCGCCCTTCAGCGCGCGCTGGGCGATCTCGATGATGGCGCGTTCGGCGTTGCCGTAGACCAGCATGTCCGCCTTGGAATCGACCAGGACGGAGCGGCGGATCTTCTCGCTCCAATGATCGTACTGGGCGATGCGGCGCAAGCTGGCCTCGATGCCACCGAGGACGATCGGCACGTCCTTGAAGGCTTCGCGGCAGCGCTGGGAATAGACGATGACTGCGCGGTCCGGCCGCTTGCCACCCTCGTCGTTCGGCGTGTAGCTGTCGTTGTGGCGCAGGCGGCGGTCAGCCGTGTAGTGGTTGACCATCGAATCCATGTTGCCGCCGGTAACGCCCCAGAACAGCCGCGGCTTGCCCAGGATCTTGAACGGCTCCGCACTGCTCCAGTCCGGCTGGGCGATGATGCCGACGCGCAGGCCCTGCGATTCCAGAAGCCGGCCGATGATCGCCATGCCGAAGCTGGGATGGTCGATATAGGCGTCGCCGGTGACGACGATAACGTCGCACTGGTCCCAGCCCAGCCGGTCCATTTCCGCACGCGACATCGGCAGGAAGGGTGCGGCCTTGGGGCGCACACTCCGGTCGGGGCGGTGAGTGAACAGGTTGGGGGCCGCGAGCATCGCGTTCTCCGGGTCTCGATCGAAAATGCGGATGGATAAGCCGACACTCTTACCCTGTCGGCCGGCAAATTCCCACCGCTGATAACGCAGCGGAGCAATGGGACATTGTTGGACATGGGGCACGGTAGCTCGCCCGCTATGTGGGACGCCCCACAGCCGGTGCAAGGGGAGGGCAGGGTGACAGCGTCAGGCTGCCATGCTGCCGGCCTCCTCCGTTCGTCCGTTGCGGCGCGCCACCGCCCAGCCGATCAGCGCCCCCACCAGCATCACCAGCGCCGCGATCAGGAAGGCGGCGCCGGGGTGCGGGAACAGCGGATCGCTGCTCACTGATGCCGAATAGACCGTACCGAAGAAGACCGGCGCCAGAATGCCGGCGACGCTCGCCACGCTCATGTTTGCACCCTGCAACTGGCCCTGTTCGGATGGGCTGACCCGCTGGGTCATCAGCGACTGGATGGTCGGCATCGCCAGCCCCCACAGGGCGTTGGGCACGATGGCGAAGGCGAACCAGCCGCCATCCGGCGCCAGCCCCATGCAGGCCAGCCCGACGGCACCGCCGAACAGGCCGACGACCATCGTGCCGCGGTCGCCCAGCCATTTGACCATGCGCGACACCACCACCCCCTGCATGAGCATGTCGAGCGCGCCGACCATCGCCAGCAGAAGCCCGACATCCCAGGCGCTCCAGCCATAGCGGTGCGCGGCATAGAGTACGAAGACGGCGGGGAAGACCTGATGGGAGACATGCAGCATGAAATTGACCAGCGCCAGACCCGACAGTTCCGGGTGCGAGCGCAGCAACAGGAACGCGCCGAACGGGTTGGCCCGGCGCCAGGAGAAGGCCATCCGGCGGTCATGCGGCAGCGATTCCGGCAGCACCACCAGACCATAGAGGAAAGCCAGCCCGCTGAGCAGGCCCGCCCCCCAGAAGGGTGCCCGCGGCGAGATTTCGCCCAGGATCCCGCCCAGCAGCGGACCGGCGATGAAGCCGGCGCTGAAGGCGGCGCCGATCAGACCGTAGGCGCGCGCCCGCTGCTCCGGCGGCGTCACATCGGCCATATAGGCGAAAACGGTGGTGAAGCTGGAAGACGTGATGCCGGCAACGGCACGGCCAACCACCAGCCACCACAGGTCAGGCGCCATCGCCATCAGCACATAGTCCGCCGCCAGCCCCAACGCCGACAGCAGGATGACCGGACGCCGGCCAAAGCGGTCCGACAGCGACCCGATCACCGGAGAGGAGAAGAACTGCATCAGCGCCCACAGCGCCACCAGCGCGCCGTTGATGGTGCCGGCCTGCGCGTCGGCCCCGACGAACTGCTCGATCAGCGCGGGAAGCACCGGAATGACGATGCCCATCGCCACGATGTCGAGTGCGGCGGTGACGAGAATGAAGGCCATGGCGGCCTTGCGTGGACGAAGAACGGGAGACATGGAAAACCTTCAGGAACAAACAGGTCTAAAGCGTCCAAATGAGGCACGCAGGCGTGCCCCGGCCGAAAAGGGCGGGCCGGGCTGCATCGCGAACAGAGGCGCGATCATAGAGGAAGCGAAGGTGGTTTGGAAGCGGAATATTTCCAATATCGGATGCTTTAGCGCGCCGTAGGGTCGGCAAACTCAGGATGCGGTTCAGCGGGAATTTGCCGGGATCACGGTCCCGGCACCTGCGAAAAAGTTTGGGCCATCGGCGGATGTTTGGGTCACGTTTCAGTGGAGTCCCTACGGATTCCAGGTTCCCACATTCATACCGCGAGGCGCGCCTTGATCTCGGCAACGGTATCACCGCCAACGGCGATATCGGTATCCGGCAGTTCGTGAACAGCGACGAAGAACAGCTCTTTCGGGATACCGGTCACCTGCACAGAAACCTCGGTCAGGCGACGTATCAATTCGGCTTTAACCTCGGGTTTCATTTGGCCCGCTTCAAAAACGATCAGTGGCATTGAGGATTTCCTCTGCTCAGCTAATGACGATGGGATAAAGCGACAACACGAGCAGCGCCGCCATCGTGATGTTGAAAGCGCCGACATAGGATGGCTTGGTCAGCAGGCGCCGCAAGCCGACACCGAAGATCGCCCATATGCCGACACAGGGAGCGTTCACAACGGCGAAAATCAAGGCGAGGACAGCAACCCCCATGATGGAGGTCTGTTGGGGCAGATAGGTCGTGATGGCCCCGAGAGCCATGATCCAGGCCTTGGGATTCACCCATTGGAAGGCGGCCGCCGCAAGGAAACCCATCGGCCGCTGCGCTGTCCGGTCGTCGGCCCGGCCGAGGGGAGACGACGTTGCGATGCGCCATGCGAGATGGACGAGATAGACGGCGCCGACACACCGCAAAATGTCGTGGATGACCGGATAGGTATCGAACACCGCGCTGAGACCCGCGCCCACGAGGACGACCATGATCGAGAAGCCGATGCTGATCCCAACGATATGCGGCACGGAGCGCGTCAAACCGAAGTTAACACCCGATGCCAGCACCATCATATTGTTCGGACCCGGCGTGATCGAGGTCACGAGTGCATAGAGCATAAAACCGGCAAGCATTTCGGGCATGATCATCTTCACAGCCTTCTTTGATGAAAACGCCCCATGATCATTTTCTCCATGCGTTCCGTGATCGACATTACGCGATGAGATGCTTATGATGAAATCCAATAGTGTCACAAAACACTTTTGGGTCGACCGTGCTCCTGAAATCCCCGTGGAAGCCACGCCTCGCAGATACCGAAGCAACGGTCGCCGAGCGGCTGGTCCAGGCCTTGGCCGATGACATCGCAGCCGGAACCTTGGAAACCGGAGATCGCCTGCCGGCTCACCGGGAACTCGCCTGGGCTTTGGAGATCGGCATCGGCACGGTCACGAAAGCCTATGCGATCCTTGAAAGGCGGGGACTGGTGCGTGGGGTGAAGGGGCGTGGAACTTTCGTTGCCGCGTATCAGGCCCGGCAAGGAACGCTGATCGACCTCTCGATCAATGCACCGCCTCCCATCCTTTCACACCGCGCTCTGGCGCGCTCGTTGATGGCGATAAGCCGAAAGGTCGATGCCGATTACTTCACCCTCTACGCGTCGCCGGCCGGTCATCTGGAACATAGGCGGTTGCTCGCCCGCTGGCTCGAAACGCTCGGCCTCGTCGCGGACCCGGCACGGCTCGTCCTGACCGGAGGAGCGCAACAGGCCCTCGCTTTGGCCTTCGATCTCGTCTGCGGCCGTGACGGCGTCATCTTGACCGAACGCCTCACATATCCCGGAGCGATCACTCTTTGCCGTCATACGGGCTTGAGAATGCGCGGCGTGGCAATCGACGACGAAGGCATGGTGCCGTCATCACTCGCCGAAGCGCTGGATTCGGAGGGCACCTCCCGCCGCAGAGCAGTCTATGTGACGCCGACGCTGCACAATCCAACGACCGCCACCATGACTCTGGCACGGCGGGAGGCCATTGCCGACATTTGTCGGCTGCATGACGTGCCGATCATCGAGGATGGCGTCTACGGATCGGGAACGGAAGGCACGCCGATCGCGATGCTGGCCCCGGAACGCTGCCTCCATGTCAGCAGCCTGTCCAAGACGATCAGTCCCGGCTTGCGTGTGGGCGTCCTGCTCGTCACTCCGGCGATGGAATGTTTGGCTACAACGGCGTTGCAAGCCTTGCCTTTTTCGCCGTCGCCCCTGTCATGCTGCGTCATCGAGGATTGGCTTGCGAATGGAACGATCCGCTCCGTTCGTCTGGAGTTGAAGCGCGAGGCGGCGCGCCGAAGCGAGTTGGCGAAGGCTCTTTTGGCTGACCGGACGCTGGTGAGCCACCCGGACGCCTACCAAGCCTGGCTACCCATGCCGCGCGAAGAAGCCGATATGTTCGCCTCCAGCGCCGCGAGTCTGGGCATCGCCGTGACACCTCCGTCGGCCGTCATGGTCGCCCCGGAGGAGAGTGACAGTGGTGTCCGTCTCTGTCTCGGAGGGGCGTCATTCGATGATCTGACGCGGGCGCTCTCTCTTCTGTCGGGCATTGGGCGGAGCACGCGGCCTCTTTGAGAGTCGGATCTGAAGCCACCAGCGCGCACAGGCCATCGCCCAGCTCTGGTGGTGGGAATGCATGACCCTACCCAGAAGCAGAACTTTGAGCGTATAATTTCAATTATGGAAATAAATTGGGCCTCGGACTCTCGCGACTATCCGATGGAGTAATTCAGGTCATGGGTGACGTGCGGCAGTTGAAAGGGAAAGGCTCCCGCCACCGGATGGCAGCGAGAGCCTTTCGCCGTACGGGGCATTCCGCCGATGGCGTCAGCCGAAACGGCCGGTGATGTATTCGGACGTCTTTTCCTTGGTGGGGTTGGTGAAGATCTCTTCCGTGTTCCCGAACTCGATCAGCTCGCCCAGATACATGAATGCGGTGAAGTTGGAGATGCGGGCCGCCTGCTGCATGTTGTGGGTGACGATGGCGATGCAGTAGTCGGAACGCAGCTCGTCGATCAGTTCCTCGCACTTGGCGGTGGAGATCGGATCGAGCGCCGAGGTCGGCTCGTCCAGCAGCAGGACCGACGGCTTGACCGCGATGGCGCGGGCGATGCACAGGCGCTGCTGCTGGCCACCGGACAGGCTCATGCCGTTCTGGCGCAGCTTGTCCTTCACCTCGTCCCACAGGGCGGCACGGCGCAACGAGAACTCGATCCGCTCCTCCATGTCGGCCTTGGACAGCTTCTCGTAAAGCCGCACGCCGAAGGCGATGTTGTCGTAGATCGACATGGGAAACGGCGTCGGCTTCTGGAACACCATGCCGACGCGGGCGCGCAGCAGGTTCAGATCCTGCTTGGGCGACAGGATGTTGACACCGTCCAGCAGCACCTCTCCGGTGGCGACCTGCTTGGGATAGAGGTCATACATCCGGTTCAGGATGCGCAGCAGGGTCGACTTGCCGCAACCCGACGGACCGATGAAGGCGGTGACCTGACGGTCGTACAGCGGCAGCGAGATGTTCTTCAGCGCCCGGTAGCCGTCATAGAAGAATTCCAGGTTCCGGACGCTGATCTTCTCGGGCAGCCCGGCGCCGGCGATGGGGCGGTCCGCGGCGGTCCCGGCCATCATGCCGGGGGGCATCTGGTGGCTGCCGTGGGCGGGGCTGTTGGCGTCCATGTGGGTCATCGTCATGGTTACTTTCTCGTCGTGCCGAGACCGGCCAGCAGCCGGGCGCCGATGTTGAGGAGCAGGATGGCGACCGTGATCAGCAGCGCGCCGCCCCAGGCCAGCTGGCGCCAGTCCTCGTAGGGCGACATCGCGTACTGGAAGATGACCACCGGCAGGTTGGCCATCGGCGCGTTCATGTCCGCGCTCCAGAACTGGTTGTTCAGGGCGGTGAACAGCAGCGGCGCGGTCTCGCCGCTGATGCGGGCGACGGCCAGCAGCATGCCGGTGATCATGCCGTTGCGGGCGGCACGGTAGGCGACCATCGTGATCACCTTCCATTGCGGAGCACCGAGCGCGGCGGCGGCCTCGCGCAGGCTGTTGGGCACCAGCTTCAGCATGTCCTCGGTCGTACGGACGACGACCGGGATGACCAGCACCGCGAGCGCCATGGCGCCGGCCCAGGCCGAGAAATGGCCCATGCGGACGACCAGCACCTCATAGACGAACAGGCCGACCATGATCGACGGCGCGCTCAGCAGCACGTCGTTGATGAAGCGCACCACCTCGGCCAGCTTCGTATTCCGGCCGAATTCGGCCAGGTAGGTACCGGCCATGACACCGACCGGCGTGCCGACCGCGGTGGCGACCGCGGTCATGACGATGCTGCCGAAGATGGCATTCAGCAGGCCGCCCTCCCCGCCCGGCGGCGGGGTATTCTCGGTGAACAGGCTGAGGTTGATTGCCGACAGCCCGTTGTAGAGCAGCGTCCACAGGATGGCGACCAGCCAGAACAGGCCGAAGCCGGCAGCGCCCAGCGCCAGGGACAGCGCCACTTTATTGGCAATGCGCCGGCGGTGATACAGCCCTCCGATGGGGGTCGCCAGCGTTGCGGAATTGGACATTGTCATGGGCCTCAGACTCCGGCCTTGCGCTGGAGGCGCAGCAGCATCAGCTTCGCGATCGACAGCACGGTGAAGGTGATCAGGAACAGGATCAGGCCCAGCGCCACCAGCGACGAAGTGTAGACGTCGCCGACCGCCTCGGTGAATTCGTTGGCGATGGAGGCCGAGATCGTCGTGCCCGGCGCCATGATCGAGGAACTGATGCGGTGCGCGTTGCCGATGACGAAGGTCACCGCCATCGTCTCGCCCAGCGCGCGGCCCAGCCCCAGCATGACGCCGCCGACGACGCCGGTGCGGGTGTAGGGCAGCACGACGTTCCACACCACCTCCCAGGTGGTGGCGCCCAGCCCATAGGCCGACTCACGCACCATCGGCGGCACCGTCTCGAAGACGTCGCGGGTGATGGAGGTGATGAAGGGCAGCACCATGATGCCCAGGATCAGGCCGGCGGTCAGGATGCCGATGCCGTAGGGCGGTCCCATGAACAGGTTCCCGAGGCCGGGAATCTGGCCCAGCGTGGCGATCAGGAAGGGCTGGACGGTCGACTGCATGAAGGGGGCGAAGACGAACAGACCCCAGATGCCGTAGATGATGCTGGGAATGCCGGCGAGCAGCTCGATGGCGACTCCGAGCGGGCGCTTCAGCCAGGCTGGGCACATCTCGGTGATGAACAGGGCGATGCCGAAGCTGACGGGAATGCCGACAGCCATGGCGATGACCGAGGTCACCAGGGTGCCGTAAATGGGGGCGAGCGCGCCGAACTGCTCGGAAACCGGGTTCCAGACTTCGGTGGCGACGAAACCGAAGCCGAACGCGCGGAGTGCCGGCAGCGCGCCGTCGATCAGGGAAACCGTGACGCCGCCCAGGATCAGCAGGACCAGCAGCGCGAATGCAAGGGTGGCATTGCGGAAAACCGCGTCCTGCAGGCGCTGGCGGCGGGCCCGTCGGGCGGTGGAAGCGTGTGCGTCGGTCAAGGTCAGCGCGATCTCGGTCATGGCCGCTCCGTGAGGCGTGCGGAGGGGACGGCGCAATTTCCGTCCCCTCCGGCGATCATGCCCCCAGGCGGTCCGACAGGCGGCCCGCCCGAGGTCGGGGTGGCCGTCGTTACTTGGCCGACGCGGTCCAGACCGGCTTGCCGTCGGCCTGGATGGTCTGGGCCCAGGTCTTCTGGACCAGCGACACCACGGCGTCCGGCATCGGGACATAGTCCAGCTCGGTCGCCATCTTGGAACCGTTCTTATAGGCCCAGTCGAAGAACTTCAGCGCTTCGGCCGAAGACGCGGCGTCCTGCGGAGCCTTGTACATCAGGATGAAGCTGGCGCCGGTGATCGGCCAGCTCTCCGCACCCGGCTCGTCGGTCAGCAGGACGTAGTAGCCCTTGCTGTTGGCCCAGTCGGCGTTGGCGGCGGCGGCCTGGAAGGCCTCGATCTTCGGCGAGACGGTCTTGCCGTCCTTGTTCTGCAGGTCGAGGTGGGTGATGTTGTTCTGCTTGGCGTAGGCGTATTCGACGTAGCCGATCGAGCCGTCCGTCTGCTTGACCATGTTGGCCACGCCCTCGTTGCCCTTGGCGCCGATGCCGGCCGGCCACTGGACGGAGGTGTTGGCGCCGATCTGGGTCTTGAACTTCGGGCTGGTCTTCGACAGGTAGTCGGTGAACAGGAAGTTGGTGCCCGACCCGTCAGAGCGGTAGACCGGGGCGATGGCGGTGTTCGGCAGGTTGACGTCGGGGTTCAGCGCCTTGATCTGCGGGTCGTTCCACTTGGTGATCTCGCCCATGTAGATGTTGGCGAGAACGGTACCCGACAGCTTGACCTCGCCGGCCTTGATGCCCTTCAGGTTCACGACCGGAACCACGCCGCCCATGATCATCGGGAACTGGATCAGACCGGCCTGCTCCAGCTCTTCCGGCTTCAGCGGCATGTCCGAGGCGCCGAAGGTGACCGTCTTGGCCTTGATCTGCTTGATGCCGCCGCCCGAACCGATCGACTGGTAGTTCAGGCCCGTGCCGGTCTCCTTCTTGTAGGCGTCAGCCCACTTGGCATAGATCGGGTACGGGAAGGTGGCGCCGGCGCCGGAGATGTCGGCGGCCGAGGCGACCGACAGCGGGGCGACCGACACGGACAGAACGGCCAGGGCACCGAAGGCGGCGCAGCGAACGAACGCCGAGGTCATGGTTTTCACGGCTAAACTCCCGATAGGTTTGGACGGTTTCGTTGGGTTTTCGCAAAAGCCCGGCCTTGGCCGGAGGTCGTAACCCGCCTTCTTCGTCGCGGTGACCATAGCCGCCGCCGATGACGGGTTTGTTTTGTTTACGTGTCAGTTTTATGAAACCGACCCGTTGACGGCCGGGACCGCGGATGCAGCGCGGGACTCATCGCGCGGCCCGGATTTCCTGGAGGAACAGATGCACGGCGGAGCCGAGGCTGGTCGCCTCGTGCGACAGGCTTTCCGCCACATGCAGCACGTCGCCGGCCTGGGCGCGCACCTTGGCGGCGGCCTCAGACAGGCCGGCGACATGGTCAGACGCCGCCTGGGTGCCGACCGCGACACGGTGGGAGCTGTCGACGATGCTCGACGTGATGGTCGCCTGCTCCTCCACCGCTGCGGCGATGGCCGAGGCGTTGGATTCGATGCGCTGGACGCTGCCGGTCATGGTCGCGACGACCTCCGCCGTCTGGCGGCTGGCCGCCTGGGTGGCGGCGATCTGGCGGGCGATCTCGGCGGTGGCCTGGGCGGTCTGGCCGGCAAGCGCCTTGACCTCGCCGGCGACGACGGCAAAACCGCGGCCCATCTCCCCTGCCCTCGCCGCCTCGATGGTGGCGTTCAGCGCCAACAGGTTGGTCTGACCGGCGATCTCGTCGATCAGGCCGACGACGGTGCCGATCTCCCCCGCCGTGCTCGACAGGTCGGCAACGGTCGCCTTGACCTGCTCCGCCCCGGCGGCGGTGTCGCCGATGATGCGGGCCGATTCGCCGGTGCGCTTGCTGATCTCGGCGATGGACTGCGAGATTTCCGAGGCAGCGGTCGCCACCTGCTGAATCCCCGCCGCCATCTCGCCGGACAGCTGCATCGCGGCCTCGGCACGGTCGTTGGCATTGGCGGCGATGTCGGTCAGCGAGCGGGCACGGGCGGCCATCTGGCGGGCGGCGTCGGCCAGCGTCTCGACGCTGCTCAGCACGTTGCGCTCGAACTGGTCGGCGATCTCCAGCATGCTGGTGCGGCGGGCCGACGCGGCGTTGCGGCGCTCGATCTCCACCTTCTCGTGCGCTTCTTCCATGGCACGGGCGTTGGCGATGAAGACGAACAGGGCACGGGCCATGTCGGTGATCTCGTCGTTGCCGTCGGCCTTCTGCTCCACCGTCAGGTCGCCGCCGGCGACCCGGCGCATGGCGTCGGCCAACGCCTCCATCCGGCCGACGACCCGGCGCCCAACATAGAGCGAGACGATCAGCCCGGCCAGCAGCACGCCGGCGGTCGCCAGCATGATCTGCACTTGGTTGGTACGCTCCAGCGCCTCATGGGCTGCGGCGGCGCCATCGGCCGTCGCCGTCTGCGCCGCCTGGACCAGCCCGTCGACCATGGCGGTCAAAGCGGCGCCGGTGCGGCGGTTGCTGTCGATCAGCGTGGCATTCTCGGCATAGGCAGCCAGTTCACCGGCACGCAGTGCCAGAATGCCCTCGTTGCCGAAGCCGAGATCGAGCAGCCGCTCGGCCAGCCGGCGGACCTCGGGGCCCAGATCGTCGCGCGACTCAGTCAGGGTGCCGCGGATCGTCGCCGCCAGCGGGTCCAGCGTGCGACGGGCGGCGGCCAGCCGGGCCGGCGTTTCGGCGTTGCCAGCCTCCGCCAGCTTGCCGGCCAGCAGGTTGGCGTCGGCCATAAGATCGCTCAGCACGGTGTAGCGATGTTGGGCCGCTGGCACGGTGTTGGTGGACAGATCCTGCATCCGCTCGGCGATGGCGTTGCCGGCCTCGGCGATGCGGCCGCGCGAATTCAGCATCAGCGGCAGCATGCGGGCGTTGGCGTCGCGGTCGAGCCGCACAATGTCGTCGACGCTGGCGTTCAGCGACTCGGTCAGCTTCTGCGCCTCCGCCTCGGGAATGCCGGGGGTCAGCTGGCGGACGCGACGGGTGTAGACGCTGGCATCGCCGTCACCGAAGGCGGCAAGCTCGTTGATCATCGCCGCCACCGGGGCCGCCGCTTCGCTCTTCGCCAGCGGGCGCAGCGCACCTTGCAGATCCGACAGGGCGGAGTCGAAGTCGGTGGACAGCGACATCACTTTGGACCGGTTGGTTTCAAAGGCGCCGATCAACAGGGATTTGGCGAGAGCGGCCTCTGCGCCGCGCAGCTGGAACAGCGGGATCACCGTCTGCCCGAGTTCGGCTCCGATGACCGCGGAGGATTGCGAGGTCGCCTCCACCATCGCTGCGATCGCCTGGGCCAGTTGCCCGCGCGAGGCTTGCATGTCGGGCTTCAGCGCGGCGAGCAGTTTGGCATGAGCATCGCTCAGTTCCGCCAGCCGGCCGCTGCGCTGTTCCTGCAAGGTCAGCCGCCGGCCGGTCGCCGTCCCCAGCGCGTCGATGGTGCCGAGCAGCGTGCGCGCGGTGCCGGTCAGCTCGGCAACACGGTCGGCATCGCCGCCGCTATGCCCTTGCCCACCGGCCAGTTGGGCGAGCTGCCCGTCCAGCGTCCGGCGCTGCTCGGCCACCGCGGTGCGCAGCCGGCCCAGATCCTCGTCGGAGGACGCGGCGTCGATCAATGGCCCCAGCGCCAGCACCCGCGCCGTGGTGGTCGCAAGCCCCTGAGCGGCGCTGAGCACCGGAACCTGCGTTCCCGTTATGTCGGCGACATGGCCGCGGACGGCGCCGTAGGACATCCAGCCGACCACCGCCGCGATGCAGGGAAGTGCCGCCACGGTTCCGAAGGCGATCAGCATCTTCGACTTGATGCCGGACCGCCGGCGCTGGTCGATAGGCTTTGCCATATGGCCCACCCGTGGCTTGGAGATTGTCCGTCCCGCGCCCGCGGTTCTCCGCGGGCCGGCGGCGCCATGGGTAGCCCTTCTGGTTGGATGATTCGGTGACGGTTGGATGAAGTTTTCGCTACGCACAATCGAAAGAGTGACGGGAACGGGAAATCATCCGTCCCGCGGCTGTTCATAGTGAATCGATCGTAAACAGCGCGCGAAAGCAAAAGCGGCGCCCGGCTCTGCCGGACGCCGCTTTACTGCACGTATTCCGCGTAAAAACTTTGGAGCGAACGCAGGCCTTATACCGGTGGCGCCGTCCGCCGCAGGCTGTCGCGGTCGGATGCCTCGGCGAACCATTCGGTCAGCGCCGGTCGATCCTGGCGCCAATCCTCGTGGCCGAAGCGGAAATCGAGGTAGCCGAGTGCCACCAGGACCGCCAGACGGCCGATGGTCGGCTCACCTCCCAGTGACGCGGCCTCCGCCTCCAGCAGATCGAGTGAGCGGGCGACCGCCTTCCGCTGGCGCTCCATCCAATTGGCCGATTTCTCACCGTCCGGGCGCATGGATTCCAGCCGGCGCAGGATGGCGGCGTCGCAGATGCCGTCGGCGATGGCCTGCTGGCGCAGTGCCGTCCAGCGCGTCGGACCAGCCGGCGGGACCAGAGGCGCCCGGTCGCCCAACGAATCGAGATACTCGACGATCACCGGGCTGTCGAACAGGGTGGTGCCGTCCTCCAGCGTCAGGGCGGGCACCTTGCCCAACGGGTTGTCCTTGGGCAGATCGGTATCGGCAGACCAGGGATCGGTCGCCACACGCTCCACCCGGTCCTCCAGCCCGCGTTCGATCAGGACCATCATCACCTTGCGCACATAGGGCGAGGTGGGGCTCCAGCGCAGTTTCATCATGGGCGCTCCCTCCGCTTTCGATCGGTTGAAAACAGACTAGCGTCGGACGGAGCCGCAAATCCATGCCCCGCCCCGCAGCCTTTTCGACAATCCTCACCCGCGGAAATGGTCCTTGCGCCGGCGCAGCTCGGCGAAAACCTCCACCGCCGGGGCGCCGGCCATGCCGATGGCGGTCTGGACGCCGGGATCGTCGGCGCGCAGGAAGGGATTGGTGCGCCGCTCAATGCCGATGGTGGTGGGAATCGTCGGCCGGTTCCGGTCGCGCAACTCCGCGACCTCCTCCATCCGCTGACGCAGCGCGGCGTTGGCCGGATCGACGGTCTGGGCGAAGCGGCCGTTCGACTGGGTGTATTCGTGGCCGCAATAGACGCGGGTCTGGTCGGTCAGTGCCCGCAGGCTTTGCAGCGACTCCCACATCTGCGCCGGCGTGCCCTCGAACAGCCGTCCGCAGCCCAGCGAGAACAGCGTGTCACCGCTGAACAGCGTCTCCGCCGCCTCGAACCAGAAGGCGATGTGGCCGCTGGTGTGGCCGGGCACGGCAAAGACGCGGGCGGTCTGTTCACCGAACACCGTGCGGTCGCCGTCGCCGAGCATCACGTCGAGGCCGGGAATGCGGTGGGCGTCGGCACGAGCACCGACCACGCTGGCGCGATAACGGTCCTTCAGCGCCGCCGCGCCACCGATATGGTCGTCATGGTGGTGGGTCAGGAAGATGTGGGTCAGGGACCAGCCGCGCCGCTCCAGCTCCGCCTGCACCGGCGCGGCGTCGCCGGGATCGACCACGCCGACCTTGCCGGATGCCGCGTCGCGCAGCACATAGATATAGTTGTCGGCGAAAGCCGGAACGAGAATGACCTCCACGGCAGCGGACTCCCTGCTGTTGCGATACGAAACCCGTGTTACGCTTGGGATACCATGTACACAGATATCGTCGATCTGAGGGAGTTCTACGAGTCCGGATTGGGGCGCACCGCCCAGCGGATGATCCGCCGGCGCATCCGCACCATCTGGCCGGACGTGCGCGACCAGATCGTTCTCGGCGTCGGCTACACCACACCCTACCTGCGTCCCTTCATGGGCGAGGCCGACCGGGTGGTGGCGGTGATGCCGGCCAGCCAGGGCGTCAGCTTCTGGCCAGCGGAAGGACCCGGCATGGTGGCGCTGGGCGACGAGGCCGACCTTCCCTTCGGCGACAACACCATCGACCGCGTTCTTCTGGTCCATGGGCTGGAAGGAACCGAACAGCTGCGCCCGATGATGCGCGAGATCTGGCGCGTGCTGGCCGGCGGCGGCCGGGTTCTGGCGGTGGTGCCCAACCGTCGCGGCCTGTGGGCCCGCGCCGACTGGACGCCCTTCGGCCACGGCTTTCCCTACTCGGCCTCGCAACTCAAGCAGGTGCTGCGCGACACCATGTTCGTGCCGGAACGCACCCGCCACGCCCTGTTCATGCCGCCCTTGCGCTCGCACTTCCTGCAAAAGACCGCACCGGCTTGGGAAGAGGTCGGCAGCCGCTGGTTCAAGGCCTTCGCCGGGGTGACGATGATCGAGGCGTCGAAGCAGATCTTCGCCGGCGTGTCGCGCCGGGCGGCCCAGCAGCCGGTGAAGCGCCGGCTGATCGTGCCGCTGCCGGGTGGTGCCGCCCCCGCCGCCCGCAGCGGCAACACCCGCACCACGATCGCCCGCACCACCATCACCGGCGGCGACTCCGTCGACTGCCAGCAGCCTTATCCCCGGACTTGATCAATTGCGAGCCTGACGCAGCACGTCGGTAACCCGGCCGGCGAGGCCGCTGCCCAGGCTGCCGGCCCGGTCGGCGATGGTCCGGCTCAGCGTGGTCAACTCCTCAAGCGTGCGGGTCACGCCGCCCAGCGTCTGTTCGGCATCACCGATCCGCTGTTCCGCCGCCATGGCATCCTGGCGGGAGCGGTCGAGCGAGCGCGCGACGTCCGAGGTCAGGGTCGCCTGCTCGTCGATCGCGGCGGCGACGGTGCCGTTGATCGCCTGGATCGAGCCGATGGTGGAATGAATGCGGCCCAGAGCCTCGTCCACCGCGGCGGTTTCCTTCTGCAGGTTGGCGACCTGATCGGCGATCTGCTTGGTGGCGTCGGCGGTCTGCCGCGACAGCGCCTTCACCTCGTTGGCGACGACGGCGAAGCCACGCCCGGCTTCCCCCGCCCGCGCCGCCTCGATGGTGGCGTTCAGTGCCAACAGGTTGGTCTGGCTGGCGATCGCGTTGATCAGCTTCACCACACTGGCAATCTGTTCTGCGGCGGAGCGCAGGGAGTTCATCACCGTGGTGGCACGGTCGCTGTCCGATGCCGCGGCGAGGCTGATTTCCCGCGCCTTGCTGGTGTCGCCGGAAATCTGGTCGGAGGTGGAGGCAAGCCGGTCGAGCATGCCGGCGATGGCGCTGACCGACCCGTCCACGGCGCGCGCCGCGCCGGCTGCATCGGCGGCCTGCCGCAGCCCCTCGGTCCCGGCGGATCGGACGGCGACAACCGCCGACTCCAGCTTGCGGCCGGCATCGGCCAGTTCGGCGGCGAATCCGCCGACCTCGCGTTCCACCCGCTCGGACAGGTCGCGCATCAGGCTGACTCGGCGGGTCTCCGCCGTTTCCGCCCGCAGGGTCGCCAGCACCCAATGGCGGGCGAGGCGGGCGAAGCGGCGCGCCTGATCGGCCGGTGCCGCGATGGCGAGCGCACCGACCCGCTCACCGTCCAGATCGATGGCGATGACATAGCCTTCCCTCATGGCGCCACCCGATTTGGCCGCCTCATCACGGGTGACGGCGCGCTCGTCCAGCCGGCGGGCCGTGATATCGCTGGCGACCGGATGGTTGGTGCCGATCCGCTCCCGCGCGGTGGAGGCGACGACTGCACCGCTCTTGCCGGCGATGGAGACGACGGAGTCCAGCTCACGGCCGATGGAGTCGCAGAGTTCCTGTGCAACGGTAGCGCTGATGTCCAAGACGCTTCTCCCCTTTTTCCGTTTATGGTTTTCCATTGTTGCTTAACGGCATGGCGCAGCATGCGGAACCACCCATCGGAGAGCAGGCGCCAGACCCGAGCAATTATCCGATAGTACATCCAACATTTATGAACGCGGAGTTGAAAGAATGACGCAGCCGACCATTCTGGTTCTTCCCGGCCTCGGCGACTCCGGGCCCGATCACTGGCAGAGCTGGCTGGAAGGCCGGGTGCCCGACCTGACCCGCGTCGATCTGGGCGATTGGGACGCACCGGAGCCGGAGCGATGGGTGGAGCGGCTCGACTCGGCGGTCCGTGTTGCCGCCGGTCCGGTGGTGCTGGTCGCCCACAGCCTCTCCTGCATCCTTGTCGCCCGCTGGGCAGCAGGAAGCAGTGCTGCGGATAAGGTCGCCGCCGCCCTGATGGTCGCCCCGCCCGATGTCGAATCGGCCCGGATCGTGCCGGCCGGGGCCTGCCGTTTCGCCCCGGTGCCGTCCGATCCCCTGCCCTTCCCGGCCGTGGTGGTCGGCAGCCGCAGCGATCCCTACTGCACCGCCGCCCGCGCCTGCGGCTTCGCCGCGCTGTGGGGCGCCGACTTCATCGACGCGGGCGAGGCCGGCCACATCAACAGCGCCAGCGGCCACGGCCCCTGGCCGATGGGCGAGACACTGCTGAAGGATCTGTTGGCCCAGATCTGAAACCACCTTTTCAACCAGCCTCTTGCCGCTGCGGTCGAAAGGGTGCGACACAGGACGCGTCGTCGCGCGCCCGCCAGCGGACTGGAGCTTATGACCGGCATTTCCATCGTCGAGGCCGCACCGGCCAAGCTGAACCTCTACCTGCACGTCACCGGCCGCCGCGCCGACGGCTATCACGAACTGGACAGCCTCGTCGCGTTCGCCGAGTTCGGCGACAGCATCGCCCTGACACCGGTTGCCGCACGGGTCGCCCTGCGCGGCGCCGACCTGCCGCCGGCCGGCCCGCGTCTGGCCATCGCCGGCCCCTTCGGTCCGGCCTTGATGGGCGAGACGCCGGCCGACAATCTGGTGATGCGCGCCGCCCATGCGCTGGCCCTCCGCCTCGGCCGCGAGGCCGACGTGATGATCGCACTGACCAAGGCTTTGCCGGTCGCATCGGGGATCGGCGGCGGATCGGCCGATGCCGCCGCCTGCCTGCGGGCGCTCGCCCGGCTGTGGGACGTGCCGCCCGGCGACCCGGCGCTGTTCGCGGTGGCCGCCGGGCTGGGAGCCGATGTGCCGGTCTGCGTCGCCGGGCAAAGCTGCTATTTCAGCGGCATCGGCGATGTGCTGGACGAGGCGCCGGAACTGCCGGACACCCATGTGGTTCTGGTCAACCCGAACGTCCCGGTGCCGACCCCGGCGGTTTTCAAGGCGATGGCCGCCGCCCGCGCCCGGAACGGCGCCGGCTTCTCCGCCCCCGCCCGCTTCACCCGCAAGCCGGCCGATGCGGCCGACCTCGCGGCGCTTCTGCTGGAGCGGAACAACGACCTGACCGCGCCAGCGCTGACGGTCGCCCCGGCGATCGCCGACGTGCTGGCGGCTCTGGAGCGCAGCGCCGGCTGTCTGCTGCCCCGCCTGTCCGGCAGCGGCGCCACCTGCTTCGGCCTCTACGCCACGGCGGCGGCGGCCGAATCCGCGGCCAAGTCCATCGCGGCGGCGGAGCCCGGTTGGTGGGTCAAGCCGACCCGCCTGCGCCCCACCCCCGCCGACGCCCCGGCCCTGCCGCGCGGCATCGTCGCCGATCCCGCCGCAGCCGTCCCGCCGCCCTCCGTGCCCTTCCCGGACACCGGCGGCTGGGGCGTGGGCTGATGAAGGCTTACGCCCGCATATAGCCCCAGCCGTCTGCCTGCGCCTCGGCGATGTCGAGGACGCCGGCGGCGACCACCGTCAGCCCTTCGGCGGTCCGGCCGGTCTTCGCCAGGGTATTTCCGCAGACGCGCAGATGCCGGTCGGTCTCGGCATCAGGAGTGTCGAGCGCCGCAGCGACCGCGCCGGCATTGACGACGATGCGCACCTCCGCATCAGGCCGCGCCTTCAGCAGGTTGCGGGCGTTGTTGCGCGCCCGCTCCAGCGCTGCCGGGGTCGGAGCATGGATGACCAGGCGCAGGTTCGACGCCATGTCGGTCACTTTCCCTTCGCCGCATCGTGGAAGGAGAAGTCGAACAGCGCGTCGACATCCACCGGCTCGGTGATCTGGTCCAGCGACTGCTGGAAGGCCTGCATCCGCTTGGTGGAGTCCAGGATCACCCGCGGGTCGTCGACGAAGGTCGTCGCGTCGGAGGTCAGCGCCGCCCGCATCACCTCGCGTTCGACCAGCCCCTTGCCGATGATGTCGGTCACCAGTTCGGCCGTGCGGTCCGGGTTGGACTTGGCGAAGGCGGTGGCGCGGATGTGCAGCTTGACCAGCGCGGCCACCGCGTCGCGGCTTTTGGCGATGGCGTCCTCCGTCACCACCAGCACCGCCCCCGGCTGCTTGGGGAACATGCTGCCAGCCTTGGCGACGATGGCGGCATCCTGAAGACGCGACTGCACCAGCGTCAGGATCGGCTCCAGGATCGAGGCGCCGTCGATCGCCCCGCTCAGCAGCGCCTGCTGCAAGGGCTGTTCGCCCATGCCGACGATCTCGATATCCTCCGAGGAGATATGGGCGATTTCTGACATCCAATAGCGCAGCACCGTGTCCGGCACCGAGCCGGCCGGCAGCGAGCCGATCTTCGGCCTCCGGCCGTTGGCTGCACGGAAGGCCTTGATCCCCTCGGCCGGGCTGGCGGCACCGGCCATCGCCTTCACCAGCGGACCACGGCCGATCAGCGCCACCTGATCGATGACGTTGGCGGCGACGACCTTCAGCTTCACCCCTTTCGAGCGGGCGATCATCGCCGGGCCGATGCCGACATAGGCGACGTCCAGGGTCCCGGACGCAAGCGCCTGGATCATCGCCGGCCCCGACTGGAAGCTTGTGGTCTGCAGCGCCAGTCCGGCCTCGGCGGCCCATCCCTCGCCCGTCAGCACGTAGAGCTGCGTCATCGGAATGATCGGAATGTAGCCGACGCGCAGGCCCGTCGCCGCGAAGACGGGCTGCGACAGGGAAGCGGTGACCGCGGCAACGCCCAGCGCCGCGGCGCCCGCCAATAGATCGCGCCGGCTGAACCGGTGACTGGTGTCAGGACATTGGCCCGGCGGAATGGTCTGCGGCATGACGGTCTCCTTTTGCCGCGCCACCCTAGTGCGCCGGGCTGTGAATTTCAATTCACGCCCGCCCACGTTCGCCCATGCCCGGGACTCTCCTGATTCTACAATCCGTGCCCGTCTTACCCTCAGACCGGCAGCCGGCGGCGGACCGGGCGGATCAGCCACAGGTTCAGCGCCAAGCTGACCAGCGCCGCACCACCGATCACCCCGGCCATCGGCAGCGCGCTGCCATCGGCCATCAACCCGACCGCCCAGCCGGACACGGCACCGCTACTGAATTGCAGCATGCCGGCGAGGGCAGACGCGGTGCCAGCCATCTGCGGGAAGGACTGCAACGCCCCGGCCATGGAGTTGGCGAAGCAGAAGCCGGTGACCGACATGAACAGGAACAGGCAGCCGACCAGCCCCCACAGCCCGCCCCAGCCGCCCAGCACGCAGGCGACCAGCAGGATGCCGCTTGCGGCCGACAGCCAGACGCCGATCCGCAGCATCATGTCGGAGCCGAAGCGCATCACCGCGCGGCTGTTCAGCGTGTTGACGATGATCATGCCGACGATGTTCAGCCCGAACAGGAAACCGTAATTCTCCGGCTGTACGCCGAACAGCTCGATGTAGACGAAGGGCGAACCGGAGATGAAGGCGAACATCCCGGCATAGATGAACGATGATCCCACCGCATAGCCCAGGTACCGCCGGTCGGTCAGAAGCTTGCGGTAGGACTCCGCCAGCACCATCGGGCGCAGGCTGGTGCGCCGCGTCTCCGGGTGGGTTTCCGGCAGGCTGGCGAGCGCCAGCAGCGCCACCACGCCGAAGGCCGCCTGGGCCCCGAAGATCCAGCGCCAGTTGGCCCACACCAGGATCTGGCCGCCGATCAGCGGCGCGATGATCGGAGCGGCGCCCATCACCAGCATCATCATCGACAGGACGCTGGCCGCCCGGTCGCGTTCGAAGACGTCGCGGATCATGGCGCGGACCAGCACAGGCCCGGCACAGGCCCCCACCGCCTGCACGAAGCGCCAGACTGCCAGATGCCCGACGTCGACGGTCAGCGAACAGCCGACGCAGCCGATGGCGTAGAGCAGGATGCCGGTCGCCACCGGGATGCGCCGTCCGAACCGGTCGCTCAAGGCACCCCACAGCAGCTGACCGACGCCGAAGCCCAGGAAGAAGGCCGACAGCGTCCACTGCACCTGATCCTGCGCCGCATGCAATTCCCGGCCGATCGCCGGCATCCCGGGCAGATACATGTCGGTGCCCATCGGCCCGAACGACATCAGCACGCCCAGCGCCGCGATGAAGAACGGGCTTTCGGCAGGCGAACGGGAACGGACGGCGGCAAGGCGCGCGAGCATCGGTAAATCCGGATATGAAGGGATGGAGAATCGGCCGGACGGAGTCCGCAGCTTTTAAGCTGATCCCTTCCCCCGCGGACGCAAAGTCCTGTCTCGGCATAGCAGCCTTGAGAGAAGCGCGACTTAATGACGCCGCGACAATCTATGTTCTGAACGGTTCATGGTGGCGGCAGCGTAACAAAATTCTGGTTCGGCCCAGTGATCCATGCCTAAAATTGAATCCGGATCATGCGCTTCCACTCAGCCTGAGGCCGCGCCATGCCGCACCCAACCCGCCGGTCGGTCCTGTCCTTCGGTGCTGCCGTCACTGCATTGGCGATGCTGCCGAGCCAGTCACGGGCCGCAGCCATTCAGCCCGGTTTGATCTATGCGGCGGGTCAGAAATTCGACAAGAGCTTCAACGAGGGCGCTTTCGCCGGGGCGGAGCGGTTCAGGACAGCCACCGGCATCGCCGTCGCCGAATATCTGCCCTCCACACCGGTGCAGTTCGATCAGGCGGCGGCCTCGCTGCTGCGGCGCGGGGTGACCGATCTGGTCGCCATCGGTTTCTACTATGCGACACCGCTGGCCCGACTGGCCCCAGCACATCCGGGGGTGCGCTTCACCCTGATCGACGCGGTCGCGGAAGGGCCGAACATCCGCTGCGTCACCTTCAAGGAGCAGGAGGGAGCCTTTCTCGTCGGGGTGCTGGCGGCGCTGGCCTCGAAAACCGGGACGGTCGGCTTCATCGGCGCGCTCGACATTCCGCTGATCCGCAAATTCATCGCCGGCTTCGAACAGGGTGCCCGCCATGCCCGGGGCGACATCAAGGTTCTGGTGAATTTCGTCGGCACCACACCGGCTGCCTTCAACGATCCCGCCACCGGCGCGGAGGTGGCGCGCAGTCAGTTCCAGCGTGGCGCCGACGTGGTGTTCGCCGGGGCCGGCGTGTCGAATTTCGGCATCTTTGCCGCAGCGAACGAGGGGCGGAGGCTGGCCATCGGCGTCGACAGCAACCAGAACTATCTTTATCCCGGCACCATCCTGACCTCGATGCTGAAACGGGTCGATCTGGCCGTGGAATCGAGTTTCGAGGCGGCCCGCCAGGGCAAATGGACGGCCGGCACGGTGGCGCTCGGCCTTGCCGACTCGGCGGTCGATTATGCCCTCGACGAAAACAACCGCGATCTCGTGACGACCGAGATGATCGAGGCGGTGGAGGCGGCGCGCCGGGGCATCGTTGCCGGCCGTATTCCGGTGGCGGACGGAAGCTGATCCGCCCCTACGCCGGCGCCTCGAAGGGTTGCCAGCCACGGGCGGCGGACAGGTCGGCGCCTTTCAGGGTGGCGAAACTGGTCTTGATCGCCGTCAGGTCGGTGCCGCGCAGCACCACGCCGGCAAGGCTGGCGTCGCGCAGATCCGCACCGTTCAGCCGCGCCTTGGCGAAGCTGGTCGGCCACAGCCGGCTGCCATCGCCACTGAGGTCGACCTTGCGGAACTTGGCCCGCCACAGCTTGGCGCCGGCGAGATTGGCCCCCTCAAGATTGCAGCCGGACAGGTCGGCGCTCGTGAAGTCGGCATCGCGCAGGTCGCTGTAGGACAGATCGGCCATCATCAGCTTGGCGCCGGAGAAATCAGCTCCGCGCAGCCCGCAGAACCGCATCACCGCCCCGCACAGCAGCTGGTTGGCGAAATTGTAGCCGCGCAGATCGACCCGTTGCAGCTGGATGCGATCGCCGCCCTTGCCAAGCTTGTCCACCCAGATTTGATGTTCGGCGATCAGCTCGCTCATCCGTGCCGCGGTGGTGGTCAGGCCGGTACCGTCGACATCGACCCCGTGCCGCTCCAACGCCGTGCGCAGCTCGTCGTTCAGCCGGGCGCCGCACATCAGCACGCCGTCCAGCGTCGTCTTGCGCATGGTCGCCCCGGTCAGGTCGGCACCGATCAGGATGGCGCCGCTGAGATCGCTGCCGGTGAGATCGGCCCCGGACAGGTCGCTGCCGCTGAAGTCGCACTGCGCCATCCGGCAATCGGTCAGCACGGCATCGGACAGGCTGCAGCCGACGAAGGTGGTGGTGCCGTCGGTGTTGCCGGCCGCCCGGAATTCGCCGCTGTCCAGCACCATGCCGCGGCGCAGGTCGGCACCCTGGAGGTTGGCGTTCAGCAGCCTGGCGCCATCGACCCTGGCCCCGCGCAGGTCGGCGCCCTGCAACTGAGCCCCGGACAGATCGGCCTTCGACAGATCGGCGCCATAGAGATCGGCCTTGGACAGCAGCGTCCCGACCATCCGCGCCCGCGTAAGACAGGCCCCGGTCAACTTGGCGCCCGACAGGTTGACGCGGTTGAGGCCGAGTCCGGTCAGATCGTAGAAGCTGAGATTGGCGCGCCGCCCCTGGCCTGCGGGGTCGCGCAAAAGCCATTGCTGGTGCCGCACCAGCGAATCGCGAACCGCCCGGAGGTAGCGTTCATCCATCATGCGGCGCGTCGTTGCCCCGGCATTTTCGTCCCGGACACGCTGTCCCGGACTGTTGGCGTCCTGGATGTTACCGAAACCGGTTCAATTCCGGAAGGTGGCAGCCGTCGAACCTTCGACCGATCGGCAAGAATCTTTTGCCGCAGGAGCATTTCCGGTCTGGAATACACCGGATTGCCGGTCACAACCGCGTGATCCGCGTCTTCCCCGGCTTGGGTAGGCGGAACGGCGACCCAATATAGGGGGCTCAGGATACCGATCATCTGCATGGGAGACCGGCGGCATGCCCGAATCGGACAAGACGCTATCGGACAAAAGCGAGCAGGCGAAAAGCGAGCAGGATTGGAAACGGGAGCTGTCGCCCAACCAGTTCAAGGTTCTGCGCGAGCATGCCACCGAATATCCGGGAACCAGCCCGCTGAACGATGAGAAGCGTCGCGGCGTCTACCGCTGCGCCGGCTGCGGCCAGCCGCTCTACGCCAGCGACACCAAATATGAAAGCGGCTCGGGCTGGCCCAGCTTCTGGGAGCCGCTGCCGGACGCCGTGGAGACCTCCACCGACCATAAACTGGCCTATCCGCGAACCGAGGTCCATTGCGCCTCCTGCAAAGGACATCTCGGCCATGTGTTCGACGACGGGCCGCGTCCGACAGGCAAGCGCTATTGCATGAACGGCGTCGCCATGAGCTTCGAGCCAACGGAAAAGTCCGACTGACCAGCAGAACTATGACCGGCCGCCTGCTTTCCTTGTCCTGTTCGGCGCCGGGTCATAAACCCTCCCAAAAAAGGCGGGTTTACCCTTATTTCGGCTAAAAATGACAACCCTGACACGGAGCGCGATGGTATGATGCGCTCCGTGCGACGGGTTGTCGCGAGGGCATCGCCGCCCTTCGCCTGCCGTGGCACCATGCGTCGACAGACCGGCGCAAGAATTCGGCGCGGCTGGCGGAGGGCGAATGGTCATTTCGACCGAATTCCTGGGGATGCTGCTTCTGATCGCCAGCGCCGCCGCGCTTGGACTGTCCATCGTCGTCGACGTCGGCCGTGTCAGCGCGGAAAAGACGCGCGAAGCGATGAACCAGCGCCAGTATGACAAGAAGCGCGCGGCACTCGCCGAATGGCGCCAGAAGACAGAACGCAAGCGGGTCGACCTGATCACGCTGCAGGCGCGCCTCACCGAGTTCAACGGCCGGCGCCAGAAGGCCCTGACCGAACTGCGGGCGCTTGAGTTCTCCAAGATCGAGTTGGTCCATGAACTGGGCGATCTGGACGGCGACGGCGACATCTATTGGGCGCAGCTGGCGGTCGGCCCCAACTTCAACGAGCTGGACCGCAAGGACATCATCTTCTCCCGACAGATTTGGGAATATCGCAACGTCGCCCACATCACCGCCCCGTCGGCAGAACAGGCCCATATGACGGTGCGGACCAGCTTCTCCGACCGCAACGGGCTGATCTGCTCTCCCGTGGTTCCCCTGGCGCTCGCCCCCGACCCGGAAGTCGAGGCCACAGCGGCATGACTGGGGGCAGCATGATCGGGGGACGCATGATGGAGACGGCACCATGACCGGCATGATGCTGTATTTCGCGCTGGGCCTGATGGTGCTGACCGTCCTGTCCAACCGTTATTGGCGCCGTCAGCTGGTTGTGACGCGGATCGCGATGTCCAAGCTGAAGGAGAAGGTGGACGACGTGACCAAGGAGGTCGCCGACGTCGCTTCCGACTATGCCCAGCTGGCGCACCATTATGCGGATATGGAAAAGCGCGTCCAGAAGGCGGAGATCGACATGCAGGCGGCCATTCTGGAGCTTGACCAGAAGAAGTCGGCCGCCATGCAGCGCTATTTCGTCTTCGACCGGAGCGAACCGCGCCCCGGCCGTTTCTGGGAGGTCGCGGTGCGCTGCCAGCCCGGCGGCGCCAGCCTGTCAGACCAGCGGGGATTTCGCGGCTGGACCGGGGTGCGCCGCGTCCTGCTGATCGCCGATGGCGATCGCGAGGCCCGCGAGCGCGTCGCCGCCCGCTATCCCCGCAAGGCCGGCTTCGAAATCGTCGAGGTCGCCGGCTGCCGGTTGAATGGTCTGACCGTCAACCGCATCTCCGAACTCAGCACCTTCCGCAAGCCGGGCAAGCCGGAGGACGAGGGTGCCGCGGCCGCCCGCCCGCAAAAACGGACCTCACCCGCGCAGTCTTGATTCCGGCCGTCCTTTCCCGAGGCTGACAGCGCCCTATCTGCATTCGGGCCATGCCGAAACATGTCCTGAAACGACAAAAGCCGAAACGCCGGGTGTTCACCCCTCTCCTGCTTGTACCGCTGCTGGGCGCCTGTTCCGGCCCGCAGATCGTCGACGCGCTCACGCCGCGATCGGGCTACACCGTCACGACCGGCCTGCCCTTCGCCGACGATCCGCGCCTGCGGTTGGATCTCTACCGGCCCGACCAGCCGGCGCCGGGCGCGCCGACGGTGGTGTTCTTCTACGGCGGCAATTGGGAAGACGGCGACAAGAGCATGTACCGCTTTGTCGCTCAGGCGCTGACCAGCCGCGGCTACAGCGTCGCCATTCCCGACTACCGGCTCTATCCGCAGGTACGCTATCCGGACTTCCTGCGCGATTCCGCCGCCGCGGTCGCCTGGGTCCGCCGCCATGGCGCGGAACACGGTGCCCAACCTGGACCGGTGGCGGTGATGGGCCACTCGGCCGGCGCCTACAACGCGCTGATGCTGACGGTGGACCGGCGCTGGCTCGCCGAGCAGGGGCTGGACCCCGCCCGCGACCTGCGCGCCGCGGTGGGGCTGGCCGGCCCCTACGACTTCCTGCCCCTGCAAAGCGACATGCTGAAAGATCTGTTCGGACCAGAGGAGACGCGGCCGGACACCCAGCCGATCAACCATGTCGCAGCGCCACCGCCTCCGCTGTTCCTGGCAACCGGCACCGCCGACGAGACGGTCCTGCCCCGCAACACCCGCCATCTCGCAGCGAGGGCGCGTGACGTTGGTGCAAGCGTGCGCACGGTGGAATATGACGGCATCGGCCACGTCCGCATCATTGCCGCGCTGGCCGCACCGCTGCGCTGGCTGAACCCGGTGCTGGACGATGTCGACGATTTCCTGAAATCACTGCCGGACGCCGGAAGCTGATCGATCCAGCCGATCAGCTCCCCGGTCAGTCCAACCAATCAGCCAGCCCGATCAATCGACTGCGGCCTGGAACATGTATCCCATGCCATGGACGGTGACGATGCGGGTGGGATCGGCCGGGTCCAACTCCACCACCCGGCGCAGGCGGCGCACCAGCCGATCGATCGAACGGTCGTAGGGCACAGAATCGCCGCGCAAGGTCAGGTCGAGAAGATCGTCGCGGCTCAGAACCCGCCCAGGATTTTCGACGAAGGCGGCAAGCAGCTCGAACTCGGCGGAGGTCAACCGCGCGTCCTCCCCGTCGGGACCGCGCAGGCGGCGCTTGTCCAGATGCAGCTCCCAGCCGTCGAACCGCTTCACCCGTCCACCGGCCGGCCGGGTCGGCTTGGCGATACGACGCAACAGGCTGCGGGTGCGGGCCAGGATCTCGCGCGGCTCGAACGGCTTGGTGATATAGTCGTCGGCACCCAGCTCCAGCCCGATCAGCCGGTCCATCCGATCGGACCGGCCGGTGATGAGAATGATCCCGATGTTGGAGGCCGCCCGCAGTTCCCGCGTCACCGCCAGACCATCCTTGCCGGGAAGCCGGATGTCCAGCAGCAGCAGGTCGATCCGTCCGCGCGCCAGCAGCGCCGACAGTTGATCGCCGTCCCGCGCCAGCATCACCCGATAGCCCTCCCCCTCCAGGTAGGCCTTCAGGGTTTCGCGGGTGATGGGATCGTCGTCGACCACCGCGATGGTGTGCATTGTCCCCCGTACCGGACTGCGATGGGTGGCGGATTGTCTGCCACACCCCACACCGAAGCTATCGGTTCCGGCAACCGGACACAAGGTGGCGTGTAACGGAACTGCGACAGGGATTTGCGGATTGTTCCGCTCTGAAATGCGCACCGATGGGGACAATCGCGCGGACCTTGCCAGCGGTTCGGGACAATGCCACATTTGTCCCCATGACAAACTGGACCCCGAACTTGGAAGGCCGGCCCGGCCCGCTCTACCGCGTCATCGCCGACGCGCTGGCCGACGACATCGCCGAGGGCGTGCTGGCGACCGGCACACGGCTGCCGACGCATCGCGATCTTGCCTTCCGCCTGGGCGTGACGGTGGGCACGGTAACGCGCGCCTATACGGAGGCTGAAAAGCGCGGGTTGATCGGTGGCGAGGTTGGCCGCGGCACCTTCGTCCTGGGGCAGCGCCCGCCGACAACCCCTCTGCCGCTCGGCTGGATGCCGCCTGGGGAGACCGCGTCCGGTCCGGCCATCGTCAACATGACGACGCTCCGTTCCGAGCATGCGGTGGCTGTACAGACCTTCGGCCAGACGCTGTCCGCCATCGCGGCCTCCGGGCATGCGGCGACACTGATCGGCTACGGCCCCCATGGCGGCCTGCCCGACCATCGCGCCGCCGCCGCCCTCTGGCTGGAGCGCCAGCACCGGGTGAAAGCGACCGCGGAGTCGGTGCTGCTGACCACCGGCGCGCAGAACGCGCTGGCCGTGACGATGGCCGCCGTCGCCCGCCCCGGCGACGTCATCCTGGCGGAACGGCTGACGAACATCGGCACCAAGGCGCTGGCCGCGACCCAGGGCTATCACCTGGAAGGTGTCGCGATCGACGAGCATGGCCTGGTCCCCGACGCCTTCGACAGCGCCTGCCGCCGGCTGGGACCGAAGGCGGTCTATCTGGTGCCGACCCTGCAGAATCCGACGGCGGTGGTCATGCCCGCAACCCGCCGGCGCGAGATCGTCGAGATCGCCCGCCGCTATGGCGTGATCCTGATCGAGGACGACGTGTTCGGCTTCATGGTGCCGGATGCCGTGCCGATGCAGACGATGGCGCCCGACATCACGCTCTATGTGTCCAGCGTGTCGAAAAGCCTCGCCGCCGGGCTGCGGCTGGGCTTCGTCGTCGCCCCGCCGGAGCTGCGCACGCGCGTCGAGACCGCCATCCGCGCCCTGCAATATTCAGCCCCCGCCCTCCCGGCGGAGGTGGCGTCACGCTGGATCCAGGACGGCACCGCCGACCGCATCGTCGCCACCCAGCGGGAAGAGGATCTGGCCCGCCAGCGGCTCGCCCGCTCCATCCTGCCGGCCGAGACGATCTGCGGCCATCCGGCAGCCCAGCACCTGTGGCTGGTCCTGCCCGAACCTTGGCGCCGCGAGGATTTCATCGGCGAAGCCCGCCGCCGCGGGGTGATCGTCACCGGTGCCGATGCATTTGCGGTCGGACGCGCCAGTGCACCCCACGCGGTGCGTGTCGGACTGTGCATGCCGCGCAGCCGCGACGAGGCAGCCTGCGGCCTGCGCGCTCTTGCCGATGCGATCGACGCACCGGCGGCGGCTATGCTGTCGATCGTATGAGGACCGGGGACGTGTGAGCGGCCGAAAGTCGCTCACACGTCCTCCGCCAACCCGCATCTCCAGCATGGCTGCCCGGCCGCAGGGTCGTGACCGAAACCGCCGTAACAAGGCTCGCTGCCGGACGTCGCCCTCCCACTCCGCGAAATGGGGTCCGCCGGACGGTAGAGCCCTGTTGCGGAAGGATTCGTGGGACCATGAATGCTGAGTCTTGGCGGGTCGGCGGCATTGCGCTGGCAGCGGGCGTCATGCTGGTCGCAGCACCGGCTGGCGCGATGACCTTACAGGAAGCCCTGGCACGTGCCGAGGCGACCAACCCGACGCTCGCCGCCGAACAGGCCCATCTGCGTGCGGTGGACGAGCAGATTCCGCAGGCGATGTCCGGCTATAAGCCGACGGTGACGGCGACGTTGGGCATCGGCCGCGACCTGACCAACACCCGTTATCAGGCCGGCGGCGGTGAACGGACGGAAACCAACGCGAAGAGCGCATCGATCAGCGCCAGTCAGCCGCTCTACGATGCCACCGTCGCCCCTGCCGTGCGCCGGGCGGAGCGGCTGGTGGAGGCGGAACGGGCCACCCTGCTGGCAACCGGGCAAACCGTGCTTCTCAACGCGGCGACCGCCTATATGGACGTGGTCAAGAACCAGGAGCTGGTTGCGCTGAATGCTGCGAACGAAAAGCTCCTTCAACGGCAACTCAAGGCGGCGCAGGACCGCGCCCGCGTCGGCGAATACACGCGCACGGATGTTGCCCAGGCCGACTCCCGCCTCGCTCAGGCCGTTGCTTCGCGGCTTTCCGCCGAAGGCACGCTGGAGAGCGCCCGCGCCACCTTCGAGCGGCTGGTCGGGACGGCACCGGGCACGCTCGCCTCGCCCAAGCCGTCCTTCCGCCTTCCCCGGACGATGGAAGAGGCGGCGTCCCTCGCCCGGGCCAACAATCCATCGGTCCTCAGCGCCGCCTACACCGAAGACGCCCAGCGCCATCGGATCGACCAGCAGTTCGGCCAGCTGCTGCCGTCCGCGAGCCTGTCGGCCAGTGGGTCGCGGACCTGGGATCCCGGCCGCGACGATGGGGTCGACTACACCCGGACCGACAGCCTGACCGCCAGGGTGCAGGTGGTGGCCCCGCTCTACCAGGCCGGCCTGCCCGATTCCCAGGTGCGCGAGGCGAAGCAGACCGCGCAGCAATACCGCCTGCAGACGCAGGACCAGGGCAACCAGAGCGTGGAGAGCGCCGTCACCGCCTGGGCCGCTCTGGAGGCGGCGAGAGCGAACATCCAGTCCTACCGCGACCAGATCAAGGCCGCCCAGACCGCGCTGGACGGCCTGCGGGAGGAGGCGAAGGTCGGCAGCCGCACCTTGCTGGACGTTCTGGATCAGGAACAGGAACTCTTGAACAGCCGCGTCAATCTGGTGAGCGCGCAACGTGACGAAACGGTCGCCGCCTTCCAGCTGCTGGCCGCCTGCGGGCAGCTGTCGCCGGAACAGCTGGGTCTGACGAAGGCAAAGCGGTGAGGGAGGCATCCGGAGGGGGCACCACTGGGATGGCGGTGGGAAAATCCTGCCGCCCCGCCGGTCCAAACCTGCCGCCCGGCACAGAGAGAGCTATAGCAAATCTATTTATATCAACGCTTTAGCTTTGGCCTGCATTCTGCAAACCCCTTGATCGCCATTTCCTGACGGGAATGCGGAACGAGGGGAGCCCACCATGGTCAGCCTGTCCAGTTACGCCGATGTCGGCAGCATGGCCCAAAGCCTGCAGCAGTCGATCGATGCCGCGGTCAAGCGCGTGCAGCAGCAGGCGACGGGCAATGGCGGTGCCATCGGCAATGTCCAGGAATACGAACAGAACGTCGCCAAGTCGGCGATGAACACCGCCCCCTTCGCGACGAACATCGGTACGCTGGTGAAGGACACCAGCCGGCTGAACGTCTTCAGTTCGCTGGCTTCCAACGATCCCGCCGACTTCTACAAGTTCAACGTCACCACGTCGGGGCCCGTCACGCTGGGTACGGTCGGCGATGCCGGCGTCCGGCTTCAGCTGATGGACCGCGGCGGCAAGATCATCGCCGACAGCAACAAGGATGCCGGCGCCACCTATGACGCCTTCCAGAAGCTGAAATCAGGCCAGATGACGCTGGACAAGGGCGACTATACCCTTCGCGTCGCCCGCGACAAGGACGTGCCGGTCAAGGACGCCAAGAGCTACGGCGTCCAGCTGCGCATGGGGAACTACAGCAAGGACTACGACACCATCGCCAAGCAGCCTGCCAAGGGCGACAACCCCTTCGGCGGCAACACCAAGCTGCAGGGCCTTGCCTCGATCCTGGGGGCGGGCAGCGGTTCGTCCAATCCGGCCTCGATCATGCTGGGCGGGTCCGGCGGCAGCTATGGCGGACGCGGCTCGCTGCTGAACGCGCTGCTGTAACCGGCAGGCACCTCAAACCAGCCGGTCCCGCCCCGATTCCTTGACCAGAAGGACCGCCTGGGTGCGGCTGCCGACGCCCAGCGCCTTCAGGACACCGGTGACGTGGGTCTTGACGGTGGACAGATTCAGGCCCAGCCGCTCGCCGATCTCCTGGTTGGACAGGCCTTGGGCCAGCAGATCCAGAACCTCCAACTGGCGACGGGTCAGCCCGTCGAAAATGCCGGATGCCGCCGACCGCGGAGTGGCGGCAGCCGCAGGGGCGGGCGCCCCCGGCATGCCCAGCACCGGCGGCACATAGGATCCGCCGGCCATCACCAGCCGCAGGATGTTTACCACCAGAACATCGTCGGTCGACTTCGGAATGAAGGCGCGAACGCCGCGCGACAGCACCGCGCGCATCTCGTCCGGCGACTCGATCATCGAGAAGATGGCGACCGGGACCGGTGCGACACGCCTGACCAGCGCCTCCACATCGTCCAGTCCGCCCAGGCCCGGCATGCGCAGATCCATCACGATCAGGTCGAAGGCGGCTCGCCCGCCCTGCCCCCCATCCTTCATCGCGCCGTCAAGGATGGCGTTCAACTGGCTGAAACTGGTCGCAGCCACCACGGTGGCCTGCTCGTCCAGTTCACCAACCAGATGGGTCAAGCCGCTGCGGACGATGGAATGATCGTCGGCGATCAGAACCTGCATGTAACGTCTCGGACCGGAGATGCCTTGGGTACCGCACCGTCATACGCTGACGCAACGGTCCGCGCTACCTCCTTCGCACGTCCGGCATCCTGGTTCCACCCCTGTGGCTCCCTCACCACGATGCCTGGAAGGGTTGCAGGCGGCTGCGGGGGATACGCCATCGCCTCTCCCCGGCACATTGGTCGATAGAGGGCGGTCAGGAGATCTTGATCATGATCTGGGCACGGCGGTTCGACGGCTCGCGCACGTTCGGACCGGTTGGGACCATCAGCTGATTTTCGCCGACGCCTTCGATCGTGATGATGTTGGCCGGTGTGCCGTGCCTGATCAACGCCTGCCGCACCGCCTCGGCCCGGCGAAGCGAGAGCTTCTGGTTGTAGGACGGCGCACCCGAGGTATCGGTGTGGCCGATCACCTGGATGCGGACGGCACGGGCCCGGCTGGCGCCCTCGGCGGCATCGCCTATGATCTTGTCGGAATTCGGCGTGATGACCGCCTTGTCCCAGTCGAAGAACACCTGATACTCGCTCTGCGGCTGGGCGGCCATCGGCGGGGCCGACGGGGCCGGGGCCGCGACCGGCGTGACCCGCTCCGGCCCGCCGAAGGTGTAGCGCAGGCCGGCCAGGATGGTATGGTTGCGGTACTCGCCCTTCGAGGTCACCGGCCCCAGCTCGAACTCCGGATCGACCGTGGCGAAATAGCGGTAGTCGAGCGTCAGCGCGACATTGTCGTTGATCGCATAGGACGCGCCGATGATACCCTGGTAGGCGAAGACCCAGTCGCGGTCGCTGGCGCCGTTCAGCGACTGCTTCACGCCGGCGATACCGGCGCCGGCGCCGATGTAGGGGGTGATCGGCAGGCCGATGTTGATGTCGTACAGCAGGTTGCCCATGAAGGCGACCGAGCTCATCCTACCGCCCAGGTTGTTCAGGGCGGGGGTGGCGCTGCTGGTGCCGTCGACGCTGTTGCGCCACCGCCAGGCGGCCTCCAGCTCGGCGCGCAGGCCCATCGCGGTGGCGTAGCCGACCGACAGGTCGCCGATGCCGCCGATCTTGAATTCCTCCTTCAGGCCCAGGCCCGGAGCCGGATAGCTGCCGAGATCGGCATCCTCGGTCCAGTTCACGCCGGCCCCCGCGCCGACATAGAAGCCTTCCGTACCGGCAAAGGCAGCGGTCGGGATGGCCAGCGAAGGAAGGGCGGCGGTCAGTGCCGTGCCCAGCAAAATCCCACGCATCGTCATGTTGTTGTTCCCATCGTTGACGGCGTTGGTCGATCGGGACATCCCGGCCTGCGGCGAAATGCGTGACAGAACGGGCTCCGGCCCCGACAATGGATACGGATTCGCGGCTTCCAATCCTGCTGCCGCAGGCCCATTTCCCCTGTTGCAGATTTGCCTCAGCCGGCTTAGGGGCGTTTCCTTCCGCGATAACAATAGCTTGGACAGACAGCGCGATGCCTTCTACCCCGGACGGTTCGGTCGACTACCCCCTCTGCACCACCCCGGAGCCCGGCGGTTGGCAGGAGGTGACGCCAGGTGTGCTGTGGATCCGGCTGTCACTTCCCTTCCAGCTCGACCACATCAATGTCTGGGCCCTGGACGGTGGTGCTGCGGGCTGGACACTTGTCGATTGCGGGCTGGGCGATCCGCGCAGCCGCGCGGTGTGGGAGGTGCTGCTGCGCGATGCGCTGGGCGGGCGGCCGGTGGAGCGGGTGGTGGTCACCCATTTCCACCCCGACCATATCGGCGCCGCAGGCTGGCTGGTGGAGCGGACCGGCGCCGGCTTCGCCACCTCGCTGACCGAATGGCTGTTTGCCCGCACCCTGTCGGCCGGCGGCGACGAGGCCACCGAAGCCGTCGTCGAGGAATTCTACCGTCGCTGCGGGTTGGACGAGGACGCGCTGCAATCGCTGCTCGCCCGCAAGGGCGCCTACAGCCGTGGCGTCCCCACGGTACCGGCGACGCTGACCCGGTTGCGGGCCGGCGACCGGTTGCCGGTGGGCGACCGCCAATGGACGGTGATCGGCGGCAGCGGCCACACGGCGGAACCGGTCAGCCTGTACCGCCCGGCGGACGGCGACGGCCCGGGCCTGCTGATCTCCGGCGACCAGATCCTGCCGCGGATCAGCCCGAACATCAGTGTGTGGCCGTCGGAACCCGATGCCGATCCGCTGGCCGACTACCTTGCCAGCCTTCAGGGGTGGAACGCCCTGCCGGCCGACACGCTGGTCCTGCCTTCCCATGGTCAACCCTTCCGCGGCCTGCATCGGCGCGCGGAGGAACTGGCGTTACACCATGTGGAACGGCTGACGGAGATCGAGGCCCTGTGTGCGGAACCCCGGACCGCCGCGGCGGTGACGCGGGCGCTGTTTCCGCGCCCGCTCGACCCGCAACAGATGCTCTTTGCCGTGGGCGAGGCGGTGGCGCACCTCAACCACCTGATCCGCAAGGGGCGGCTGGAACGTATCGCCGGGCCGGCCTGCGGGTCGGCTTCGGTACCGTCGGCCGACCTCTACCGCCTGACGGCGATCACTCGGTGACGATCTCGAACTCATGGGGATCGAGCAGGGTCGCCACCGACAGGGTCTTCAGCGTCTTCGGATCGTCGGTGCGTTTCATCTGGGCATGCTGGGTGCCCATACCGTCCTTGCGGATGGCAATCACCTCCCAATAGCCGCCGCTGGGGGACAGCTTGCGATAAATCTGTCCTTCGACCACCTCGCGCTTTCTGCGCATTCCCGTTCTCCAAAACCCGTCCCGAACCGGCGACCGTCACGGCCGCCGCGAAGGGCGCCATTGAAGCACAAAACCCCCCTGCCGTGGCGAGTGTCCGTTCGGTGACCCTTTACCGATGCCGCATTTGCTTTGCCGCGTTGCAGCACGTCCGGGGCACCCCCGATGACCCTTTGCCGCAGGGCGCATTCAGAGTGGAACAAAAGTCGCGGCTGTGGGTTCATAGCGGTCATGAATACCGATCTCGACGTGCTTGTCTTCGCGACCCGCCTGGTTGATGAACTGGGCGAAACCGCGATTCGCATGAGCCGCGTTCGTCTTGTCGAACTCACGGCCGCCAATCACACCCGCGCCGCCGCCTTCTGGCGGGATGTGATGCGTACCTGCGAACGACTGCTGACGGAGCGGTCGGGCCGGCGTCTGGCGACTGGGCTCTCTTCCCCAAGCTTTGCCGCGGCACAGCCGGCCGTGGTCCAGCATCGCGTCGCCCATGTTCCCCGACCTATTCCCTGACCGGCGCCTCCGGGTCTGCACCCGACCTTCATGAAAAGGAAAAAGGGCCGGCACTGACGTGCCGACCCCTTTTTTACGGAACGCGGGTGCGTTTCGCTTACTTCACTTCGGCGTACTGGCCGTTGTGCCACTTGTACCAGACATAGGCCGGGCTGGTGACGTCGCCCTTGGCGTCGAACCCGATCTTGCCGATGACGGTGTCGTAGCTGCCCTTGCGCAGGACGTCGGCAACCTTGGCAACGTCGGTCGACTTGGCCTGGTTCACCGCGTTCGCCCAGATCTGGAGCGCCGCGTAGGTGTACAGGGTGTAGCCTTCCGGCTCGTAACCGGCCTTGCGGAACTTCTCCACGACGGCCTTGGCGTCCGGCTTCTCGCGCGGATCCGGACCGAAGGTCATCATGGTGTCCTCGCCGGCATCGCCGGTGATGGCCCAGTACTCGTTGGTCACCAGCGCGTCGCCCGACACGATGATGGCCTTAAGGCCCTGGTCCTTCATCTGGCGGGCGATCAGGCCGGCCTCGGTGTGGTAGCCACCGATGTAGACCGCGTCGACGTTCGCCTGCTTCAGCTTGGAGACCAGAGCGGAATAGTCCTTCTCACCGGCCGTATAGGCTTCGTAGATGGCTTCCTTCTGGCCGCCGGCGTTCAAAGCCTTCTGCGTCTCGTCGGCCAGACCCTTACCGTAGGCCGACTTGTCGTGCAGGATGGCGATGTTCTTGCCCTTGAACTTGTCCAGCAGATACTTGCCGGCGATCAGGCCCTGCTGGTCGTCGCGGCCGCAAACGCGGAAGACGTTCTTCAGGCCCTGCTCGGTCAGCTTCGGGTTGGTCGAAGCCGGGGAGATCTGCATCATCCCTTCCTCGGCATAGACCTGGCTGGCCGGGATCGACGAACCCGAGCAGAAGTGACCGGCCACGAACTTCACACCGGCCTTGGCCAGCTGGTTGGCGACGGCCACGGCCTGCTTGGGATCGCAGGCGTCGTCACCGACTTCCAGCTTCAGCTTCTGGCCCAGAACACCACCGGCGGCATTGATGTCCGCAACAGCCTGCTCCATGCCCTTCTTCATCTGCTCGCCGAAGGTGGCGTACTGGCCGGTGATCGGGCCGGCGGTGGCCACCGCGATGTCGGCCTTGGCGGCCGTTGCGGAGAGCGCGGTCGCCGCGATCGCGGCGAGAAGGGACAGCTTGAATTTCATGGGTGTGCTTGCTCCCTGTTCTGTGAGTGGTCCCTGTTGCAACATACCCCCGGCCCTTTCGGGCCTTGCCGCCGGGTCCCCTCCGGCGGGTCTCAGAATACCATACCCCAAGTGGCGCACAGTGCGACAGTTTCGCGGGCACCAATCAGCCGTACGGTCTAATTCCTTAAGCCTGGTCGGTAGTCCCGGTGCGCTCCCGCCAGGCGAACGGCCCAGCGCGCTCGTAGAGCCAGGGATACTGGTTGACCATGCGGCGCGCGATGGCGATGCGGTGTGCGGTCAGCGTGATGAGGCCGATCACCACCGTGTGGACGATGAAGCCCCACACGGACAGCAGCTGTTCACCGAACAGGCCCCAGGCCAGGAAGCGGTCGCCAACCCCCAGCAGCAGCGAGTAGGCCAGCACGCTGGAGACCGGCTTCCACCCCTCGGCCAGCGTCTGTCCGGTCAGCACCCCGCAGCCGCCGAACACCAGAACCGTCAGGAACACGAACACCGGAAGCGAAGAGCCAAGGATCGTTTCCATCTCAGTGGCCCCCTTCCAGATAGGCAGACCGCACCTCCGGGTCGGCCAGAAGCTGCGCCCCCGTCCCCGTCATCGTGATCTTCCCCGTCACCATCACATAGGCCCGGTGCGCCAGCTTCAGCGCATGGAAGGCGTTCTGCTCCACCATGAACACCGTCATCTTCTGTTCCCGGTTGATCTCCTGGATCACCTGGAAGATCTGCTTCACGATCAGCGGCGCCAGACCCAGGCTGGGCTCGTCCAGCAGCAGAAGCCGCGGCTGGCTCATCAGCGCACGCCCGATCGCCAGCATCTGCTGCTCGCCGCCCGACATCGTCCCGGCGCGCTGGTTGATGCGCTCCTTCAGACGCGGGAACAGCGTCAGAACCCGCTCCAACTCGCGCTCGAAGCTGCCGGGCTGGGCCACGATCGAGCCCATCTGCAAATTCTCCAGAACCGTCATGCGCGGGAAGATGCGCCGGCCTTCCGGAGACTGCGCGATGCCGCGCCGCACGATCTCGTGGGTCGGCAGGTCGGTGATGTCCTCGCCCTCGAAGAACACCCGGCCCTGCCGCGCCCGCGGGCTGCCGCAGATCGTCATCAGCAGCGTCGACTTGCCCGCCCCGTTGGCGCCGATCAGCGAGACGATCTCGCCGGCGCCGATCTCGATGTCGATGCCCTTCAGCGCCTCGATGGCGCCGTAGAAGGTGTGGACGCCCGATACCTTCAGCATGGATCAGGCTCCCTTCTGCGCGGCTTGCGAGCCGGCATTCTGCGGCATGTGCAGGTCGGCGGCGACCTCCGGCGGCAGCGCCTCGTCCTCGTCCTCGCCGAGATAGGCGCGGATCACCGCCGGGTCGTTCTTCACATGCTCCGGATCGCCGTCGGAAATCTTCCGGCCATAGTCCAGCACCACAACATGGTCGGAAATGCGCATCACCACGCTCATGTCATGCTCGATCAGCAACACGCCGGTCCGGTGGCCCTGCGGCGTCTGCACGTCACGGATGAAGGTCAGGATCTCGGCCAGCTCCCCCGACTCGCGCGGGTTCAGGCCGGCCGCCGGTTCGTCCAGGCACAGCAGCACCGGCTCGGTGCACATCGCCCGCGCGATCTCCAGCCGGCGCTGGGCGCCATAGGGCAGGTTGCCGGCTTCCCAGTCGGCGAACTCGGTCAGGCGGACCCGGTCCAGCCAGTATTTCGCCAGCTCAACCGCCTCATGCTCGGCCTTGCGGAAGCCGGGCAGGCCGAGCAGCCCGGCGATGGCGAAGCCCGACGCCCGCATCAGCTTGTTGTGCTGGGCGACGATCAGGTTCTCCAGCACGCTCATCCCGCCGAACAGCCGGATGTTCTGGAAGGTGCGCGCCACCCCCGCCAGCTGGGCGATGCGGTAGCCCGGCATGCGCTCCAGCAGGAACTCCTTGCCGGCGGGGTGGCGCAGCGTCAGCCGCCCCACCGTCGGCGTGTAGAAGCCGGTGACGCAGTTGAACAGCGTCGTCTTGCCGGCGCCGTTCGGGCCGATCAGCGCGGTGATCTCGCCCGCCCGCGCCTCGAACGACACGTCGTTGTTCGCCACCAGGCCGCCGAAGCGCATGGTCAGGTGTTCGACGCTCAGCAAAGGCTTGTCGGTATTCATCGTCGCGACGCTCATTTGGCGGCTCCCGTCGCGGCGGCTTTCTTGCCGCCATGCAGGAGGATGGTCGGGTCGCGGTGGGCCAGCAGGCCGCGCGGACGCCACAGCATGATCACCACCATGCCGGCGCCGAAGGCCAGCATGCGGTAGTCGGCCAGCTCGCGGAACGCTTCCGGCAGGCCGATCACCAGCAGCGTGGCCACCACCACGCCGATCTGGCTGCCCATGCCGCCCAGCACCACGATGGCCAGGATGATCGCCGACTCGATGAAGGTGAAGCTCTCCGGGCTGATGAAGCCCTGGCGCGTCGCGAAGAAGGACCCGGCGAAGCCGCCGAACATCGCCGCGATGGCGAAGGCCGCCAGCTTCATGTTGGTGCGGTTGATGCCGAGCGACGCACAGGCGATGTCGTCCTCGCGCAGAGCCTCCCAGGCCCGGCCCAGCGGCAGCTTGCGCACGCGCAGCGTGAACAGGTTCACCACCAGCGCCAGCGCCAGGATGAGGTAGTAGAGGAAGATGATGCGGTGGAGCGGCGAGAACTCCAGCCCGAACAGCTCGTGGAAGGCGGCCATGCCCTCGGCCGGCGTGCGGCTGAAGTCGGCGATGCCGAAGAAGCTCGGGCGCGGGATGCCGGAGATGCCGTTGGGGCCGCCGGTGAACTGGTACCAGTTGACCAGGATGATGCGGATGATCTCGCCGAAGCCCAAGGTCACGATGGCGAAATAGTCGCCGCGCAGCCGCAGCACCGGGAAGCCCAGCAGCACGCCCGAGCAGGCGGCCAGCAGGCCCGCCAGCGGCAGGCAGAGCCAGAAGCTGAGCCCGAAGTAATGGGCGAGCAGCGCGTAGCTGTAGGCGCCGACGGCGTAGAAGGCGACATAGCCGAGATCGAGCAGGCCGGCGAGGCCCACCACGATGTTCAGGCCCCAGCCCAGCATGATGTAGGTCAGCAGCAGGATGCCGATGTCCAGGATCATGCGGTCGGCCAGCGGGGTCAGCGGCAGCACCGCGGCGAAGGCGACGGCGACCGGGCCGATGTAGCGGCTGGCGTGCTGCACCTTGGCGGCGACGCGGTCCATGCGCTTGTCGCGGTCGGCCTGGGACAGCTTGGAGCGGCCGGTGGCCACCGTCATGGCGGCGCGCAGCGCGATGACGCCGCCGCCCAGCACCAGCACCAGGCGCAGCACCTGGGTCGGCATCGGCAGCACCAGCCCGACGCCGGCGCAGACCAGCGCCAGGATCAGCACCGGCAGCGCCATGCCCTGGCGGATCAGCCCGAGCCCGAGCCGGCCGAGGAAGACCAGCAGCAGCGAGGCGATGACCTCCTCCGGCCGGGCCTCGATGCCGAGGCCGGTGGGGCGGTCCACCGTGCGCAGGCCCACCAGCGGCACGGTCAGCAGCAATGCCACGAAGGCGGCGAGGCCGGCGTCCTTGACGGTGGCGGCCCAGTCGACGCCGGGGCGCTTGCCGTTGATGTGGTAATGGGGGTGCGACGGCGCGTGGGAAGGGGTGGTCATGGCGCTTACACCTTCTCGATCTCGGGCCGGCCGAGCAGGCCGGTGGGCCGGAAGATCAGGACGAGGACGAGGATGGAGAAGGTGGCGACGTCCTTCCATTCGGAGCCGACATAGCCCGACCAGAAGGCCTCGATCAGGCCGATGACGACGCCGCCGAGCATGGCGCCGGGCAGCGAGCCGACGCCGCCGAGCACGGCGGCGGTGAAGCTTTTCACGCCGGCCAGGAAGCCGATGTAGAAGTCGATGACGCCATAGATCAGCAGCACCATCATGCCGGCGACGGCGGCCAGCGCGGCGCCCATGACGAAGGTCAGCGAGATGACGCGGTCGACGTTGACGCCGAGCAGCCCGGCCATCTTCTTGTCCTGCTCGCACGCCCGCTGGGCGCGGCCCAGCGAGGTGCGGTTGATCAGCATGGTGAAGCCGACCATCAGGACCAGGGTGATGATGATGGTGGCGAGGCGGACGTAGCTGACGGAGACGGCGCCGTCCATCAGGGTGAGGTTGCCGGGCAGGATGGGCTGCAGCGGCTTGGAGCGGGCGCCCTGGAGGATCTGGATGTAGTTCTGCAGGAAGATCGACATGCCGATGGCGGAGATCAGCGGCGCCAGCCGCGGCGAGGAGCGCAGCGGCCGGTAGGCGATGCGCTCCACCGTCCAGCCATAGACGCTGGTGAACAGCATGGAGGCGAGCAGCATGATCAGCAGCGCCAAGGGCACCCAGGTGATGCCCAGCGCGCCGATGGCAAGGAAGGTGATCAGCGCCACGAAGGACCCGATCATGTAAATCTCGCCATGGGCGAAGTTGATCATGCCGATGATGCCGTACACCATCGTGTAGCCAATCGCGATCAGGCCGTAAATCGCACCAAGCGACAGCCCGTTGATCAATTGCTGAAGAAAATAGTCCATATCCTCATCCCACCTTCAGCGCGGCGCAAAGGCAGGGTGCGGCGGCACGGGCACACTCGGCACACCGGTCTCGCAACAGCAGCCCCCCTGTCTGGTGCACTCTGTCTGGTGCAGCCCGTCCAGTCACCAAACGGAATGCCGTATCATCCGGAGTTCCGTCTATTGGTCTGACGGACCATGGTTTTTCCTGTTCGGAGGCGGTTCCTGCGATCCGGCCGGGCCGGCTCACGGGTGCCCCTCCTGACCTTTTCGGTAGTACCAGCCTGACGGATTTTTGCAAGACAGATTTGTGCTGCCCGCATGCGTCGCCGCCAAGGCCAAAGGCTGAAAATGCGAAACGCCCCACCGGCGATTGCCGGCAGGGCGTTCTGCAACACGATGCAGACGGTCGGAACGTCAGCGGACGGTGACGGACTGCGTGGCCGGGGCGGCCGCGACCTTCTGCTTCGGCTTGGCCGGAGCGGCGGCCTTGGCCGGCTTCGCCTTGGCGGTCGTCGCCTTCGGCGTCGCTGCCGGAGCCGGCGCGGCCGAGGCGACGGCGATGACCGGGTCCGGATTGCTGACCACCTTGACGTCGCAGAGCGGGCGGCTCGCCAGATGCATCAGGCCGGCGCCCTTCTCGTCACTGGTCAGGGTGCGCAGGTCGTCCGCAGTCAGATCCTTGGCGGCGACCGAGCGGTCGACGAAATTGGCGCAATATTGCGGGATGCCGATGGTGGCGGCACGGCGGCTGATCTCGTTCGCCAGCTCCGTCCGGAACATGTCGAACTGGCGGGTGGCGTTGCCGCCGGCGCCCGAACGCTTGTAGTAGCTGATCAGCGACGCTTCCGAGCTGGACAGGAGGGCCCGGTTCTTGACCGAAAAGTCCTGGTACAGGTCGAAGGGCTTCTTCTCCGGGACGACCGTACGGCAGGTCAGGCCGATCACCATCATCTCGGTGTGCATGCGCATCAGCTGCTCGGCCGCATGTTCGGCGCGGTTGTAGCAGGCGGGCGCGGCCGGAGCGCTCGACTTCGCCGGGCGAGCCGCCTTGGCAGCGGCCGGCTTCGCGGGCTCCTTGGTGGCAGCGCCGGCGGACGCCGGCAGGGCGAGCAGCGCGCCGAGGACGGCGGCGCCGGTCAGGGCTTTGAGAGAATGGCGGAGGGCGGCGCGCTGGCGACTCATCAGGGGCTCCGGTGGCGCGGTACAATAGGACGGGGTCGGGCGGAGATCGGCATCGCCCGACAGTCGGCGACCTTCTACCCGAACGCCGTGACGGGTCAATGGGATTTGGCCGCTGCTTGCGTTTTGTCCCATCGACGCGGCGAGGAAGCAACGCGAATCTGCCGACAGATACGGTCGTCGGTTCGAACAGCGCCCATCCGGCCATGGTCGCCGTCCGTCGCTGGACGGAAGGGGGGCTGCGACGCTATGGATGGGCACAGGACAGTTGGATGGATGACAGGGCATGGCAGCCACCGGATCGCAATCGGCCGGAACGGAAACCGGAACAGGGTATGGAAGCGGGTACCGCATCGGCATCGACCTGGGTGGCACCAAGACCGAGGGTATTCTGCTCGACCGAAACGGCAACCAGCTGGCGCGCCACAGAGTTCCCACGCTGAAAGGCGATTACGACGGCAGCGTCAGGACGATCCGCGATCTGGTCGCCCGGCTGGAGGCGGAAATCCCCGCCGGCGGCAAGGCGACGGTGGGCTTGGGCATTCCCGGCGCCATCTCTCCCGCCACCGGGCTGGTGAAGAACGCCAATTCCACATGGCTGATCGGCCGCGACTTCACGCGCGATCTGACCCAGGCGCTCGCCCGGCCGGTGCGGATCGAGAATGACGCCAACTGCCTTGCGGTGTCGGAGGCGACCGACGGCGCCGGGGCCGGCTGCGGTGTGGTGTTCGCGGCGATCCTCGGCACCGGCTGCGGGGCGGGGATCGTCGTTCACGGCCGGGTGCTGGGCGGACGCAACGCCATCGCCGGGGAGTGGGGTCACAACCCGTTGCCCTGGCCGACCGAAGGCGAGCGGCCGGGGCCGGCCTGCTACTGCGGCAAGCATGGTTGCCTGGAAAATTACGTGTCGGGGCCGGCGGTGGCGGCCGACCATTTCGCGGCGACCGGAGAGAAGCTGGACACCGCGACGATCCTGACCCGCGCCGTCGATCCGTCCGGCGATGCCGGATGCAAGGCGACGGCGGACCGGCTGGTCGGCCGGCTGGCCCGCGGACTGGCGGCGGTCGCCAATCTGCTGGACCCCGACGTCATCGTGCTGGGCGGCGGCCTGTCGAACGCGGATCTGCTGTACGAGCGGCTGCCGGCGGCGATGCAGCCCTGGGCCTTCAGCGACCGGCTGGACACACCGGTGCGCCGCGCCCGCCACGGAGATTCCAGTGGCGTGCGCGGTGCTGCGTGGCTGTGGCGGCCGGGAGAAATGCCGCCGGAAACATCAGCCGGCTAAGCCGTCTCAGTCGCGGCGCGCTGTCCGCGGGACCGGCGGAGCGTCGGCACTCTGCGGCGCCGCCATCACACGCTTGGCGGCGGCAGGGTCGACCGGCGGCGTCAGCGAATGGGACGCGGAATAATGCTTGTCCGTCCGCTTCACGTCGGTGCCGTAGCGCACCATGCCGGCCCGGTCCGGTCCGGCCTTCGTCGCCCCCCAGTGGGACGGCGCCGGGCCGGGCAGCGGCTGGGCCTGATCCAGGTTGCGCAGGAGCGGACCGGTCGGAACCATCTGGTCGTACACCCAGGGCGCATACTCCTGCTTCTGGGCGTAAGCCGGCAGCGACAGCGTCGTCACCGCCAGCGCGGCGGTGAATGCGGAGACGGCGATCTTGGCGGGGACGGCAACGCGGGTCATCGAACAGGCACCTTTCGTCCGGGAAAACGGATCGGAAGGGGCAGTCGACCGCAAAGCCCCCGTGGCGTCCAATGCGGAGGCGCATTACCCACCCCGGTCGCCGCATCGCCAAGGGAGGCATAGGCCCCACCTTACGATACGGCACCGGGTTTAGGTCAGGGGGCCGGCAGGCGGTAGAGTGTCAGGTGCAGACGCTTGCCGGTGTTGTAATTGAAGCCCGACAACTCGGCCAACGGCAGGGGCGTGGCCGTGCCCAGGCTGTCGAGGAAGGCCGGCGCCTCCCGGTCCTCCACCAGCGCGAGAGCGCAGGAACGGTCGGCCATCAGATGCGCGGCGGCCCCGGCGCCGTGGACCAGCTTGGTCGGCGTGCCGAGCAGGAAAACCAGGCTCGGTTCCGAATAGCCGGCGGTGGCCACCACGCTGTCAGGGCAAAGCCGGGCCTGGGCCACCGCACGGGCGGCCTGCCGGCTGACCCACACGCCGTCGATGTTCGGCAGCACGGCGGCATAGGTTCCGGCATAGAGGATCGCCGCGGCTCCCACCCCGGCGGCGAGCCCGGTCCGTCGCTCTCCCCGCAGCAGCGAGCGCAGGGACAGGGCGAAGAGGCCGCCCACCACCGGCACCAGCGCCACCCCGACCGGATCGATCCGGTGATCGACCAGCCAGGGGATCACCGCCACCGCCAAGGTCAGGGCGCCGAAGCCGATCACGCCCAGCGCGACAGCAACGGTGACCAGCCAGCGGCGCGGCCGTTCCCGGCTGCGGTCGAAGCCGTCGATCAGGGCGGCGGCGGCGAGAGCGGCGATGGCCGGGAAGACCGGGAGGGTGTAGTGCAGCAGCTTCGTCGGCACCGCCTCGAACACCAACCAGCTCGGGACGATCCAGGCGATGCAGAAGCGCACGGCGTCCAAACGGCGCCGCGCCCACATCCAGGGAACCGCCAGCAGGGCCAGCAGCGACCAGGGGGCGAAGGTCACCCAGAAGGTGCCGAGATAATAGCCGGGCGGCAGTCCCTTGCCCTCTTGCCCGCCCGACACCTTGCCCAGCATGTCGTGGCCGACGGATTCGGCGAAGAAGGCGCCCTTGCTCTTGATGGCGATGGCGATCAGCCAGGGGGCGGCGATCGCGACGACGATGCCGAGACCGGCCAGAGGCTTCAGCCGCCTCACCCACGCCGCCTCGCGGTCCCACAGCGCCAGAACCAGGGCGGTGCTGCCGGACACCAGCAGGACCATCGGCCCCTTCACCAGCACGCCGATGCCGGCGGCGATCCAGAAGACCAGCGGCGCCGTCCAGGCTGCCCGCCCGACGGGAGCAGGCTCGCGGCGGCGGAGATAGAGGTGGGCAAGCACCGCCTGCCCGATCACCACGGTGGCGAGCAGCACGGCGTCGGTCTTGGCCATCCGCGCTTCGACCCCCAGCACGACGCAGGAGGCCATCATCAGTCCGGCGATGAAGCCGGCCGGTCCGCTGAAAAGCCGCGCCGCTGTCCAGGCGCTGGCGAGAACGGCGAGGATGGCGCCGAGGAAAGAGGGGATGCGGTAGGTCCAGATGACCTTGTCGGCGCCGACCGGAATGCCGCGGACGGCATCGGCAACGGCGGTCGCGGCAGTTTGCAGCCAGTAGATGCCGACCGGCTTCTTGTAGCGGGTCTCGTCCTGGAAGCGGATGTCGACATAGTTGCCGCTGTCCAGCATCTGCGAGGATGCCTGGGCAAAGCGGGCCTCGTCCCGGTCGAAGGGCGGCAGGACAGTGAAGCCCGGCAGGAACAGCGCCGCGGCGATCACCGCCAGCAACGCATAGGCCCAGATCGGCAGGCTGTTCCGCTGGCCGTTCCGCTGGGAGGACGAGGGCGCTGCGGTCACGGCTTGCTCGGCACCGCGTCGCCGGTGGCCTGCGTCTTCTTGTGCGACCAGACGAAATAGACGTTGCGGGCGTAGATCACCAGACCCATGCCCTGCCCCAGCATGAACACCGGGTCGAAGCGGTAAAAGGCGTAGGCGAACAGCAGGACGCCGCCACCCAGCGAGAAGTACCAGAACATCTCCGGCACCACGCTGCGGCGCGCCTTTTCGCTGGCGATCCACTGCACGATGAAGCGCATGGTGAACATCAGCTGGGCGAAGAAGCCGATGCCGACCCAGATCAGGTCGGTGGTGCTTTGTCCCTGGAACCACGCTGCGGCGCGTTCAATCATCGTAGAATCCTGTCCCGACCGGGTCGCTAAAGGTCAATCAGAGGCGTTCGGAGACCGCGGACAGCTTCGTCCGCCGCTTCAGCCAGTAAACGCCCAGCAGATCGACCACGCCGATCAGCCCGCGCCGCCAGTTGTTGTATTTTGACACGCCGCGTTCGCGCGGGCGATGGTTCACCGGAACATAGGCCACCGGGTGGCCATGCGCGCGGAACAGCGCCGGCAGGAAACGGTGCATCGCCCCGAAGAAGGGCAGATCGAGGAAGGCGTCGCGGCGGAACAGCTTCAGCCCGCAGCCGCTGTCGGTGCAGCCGTCCTGCAGGAAGGACTGGCGCACCGCGTTGGCGACCTTGGAGGCCCAACGCTTCGACAGCGTGTCCTGCCGCTTCTTGCGCAGGCCGCCGACCAGCACCGGCGCACCGGCCTCGCCCGTCGACACCAGCGCGAACAGCGTCGGGATGTCGGCCGGGTCGTTCTGGCCGTCACCGTCCAGTGTCACCACGAACTCGCCGCGCGCCGCCTTGACGCCGCTGCGCACCGCGGCACTCTGGCCGGAGCGCTGGACATGGCGCAGCACGCGCAGCCGGCCGGCATCGACCGCCGGGGCAAGGCGCGCCTGGGTATCGTCGTCCGACTGGTCGTCGACGAAGATGACCTCGAAACCGCCGACCGGAGTCAGTGCCCGCTCGATCTCTTCGAGCAGCGGCAGCACGTTCTCGGCCTCGTTGAAAACGGGGACAACGACCGACAGCCGCACCGGCTGGCCGTTCTCCGGATAAATGCTCACGGTTTGCCATCCCATTCGCCAAACGGGCGGCAAATTACTCTCGCAGCGCGGCGAACGGTAGAGGAAAAGGATGAGGCGGAAGCGGGGCAGATCTCCACTTCCGTCTCATCCGGTTTCAGAACGGCCGGATCACCCCTTCTGACCGCCGGCCGCGGGAGCAAGCGGAAGCGGGACATAGCGCAGATCGCCGCCGCGGCTGACCAGCATCAGCAGGGTCTTGCGCCCCTGTTCCTTCGCCTTGGCGATGCGGCTTTCCAGATCCGCGGGGGTCGCCACCGGTTCCTGCCCGGCCTCGACGATGACGTCGCCGAGGTCGAGCCCGCGCTGCGACGCCGGGCTGTCGCGGTCGACCTCCGTCACCACCAGCCCGTCGACATCGTCGCCGATGGAGAAGGTCTCACGCAGGCCGGGGGTCAGCGGAGCCAGCTTCAGACCCAACGCAGACTTGCTCTCCTCCGGCTGGGCGGAGCGCGGCGCGCCACTCGATCCCGACATCGCCAGCTGCTGCGGCTCGTCGCGCAATTCGCCGACGGTGACCTGGACCGACTGCGCCTTGCCGCCGCGCAGCAGGGTCAACGGCACGGTGCGGCCGATCTCGGTGGAGGCGACGAGACGGGGGAGCTGGCGCATCTGCTCCAGCGGGCCGCCGTTGAAGGCCGTGATGACGTCGCCCTGGCGCAGGCCGGCAGACGCCGCCGGGCTGCCGGGCGAAACGCTGGTGACCAGAGCCCCGCCGGTGCCGTCCACGCCCAGGCTTTCGGCGATGTCCGGCGTCACCCGCTGGACCTGGACGCCCAGCCAGCCGCGCCGAACCTTCCCGTCCTCCTTCAACTGGTCGATGATCGGCTTTGCCAGCGAGGACGGAATGGCGAAGCCGATACCGACCGACCCGCCGGTCGGCGAATAGATGGCGGTGTTGATGCCGATCACCCCGCCGTTGGCGTCATAGAGCGGTCCGCCGGAATTGCCGCGGTTGATGGCAGCGTCGGTCTGCAGATACTCGTCATAGGGGCCCTGCTGGATATCGCGGGCGCGGGCCGACAGGATGCCGGCCGTCACCGAGCCGCCGAGGCCAAAGGGATTGCCGATGGCGACCACCCAGTCGCCGACCTCCACCGTCTCGCTGTCGCCCCAATGGGCGGCGGTCAGCGGCTTTGCACTCTCGACCTTCAGCAGGGCGAGATCAGTCGGCGCATCGGATCCCAGCAGCTTGGCCGGCAGCTTGGTGCCGTCATGCAGGGTAACGGCGATCTCGGCCGCGTCGGAGACGACATGGTTGTTGGTGACGATCAGACCCGACGGATCAATGATGAAGCCGGAGCCGAGCGCCATGCTCGGCAGGCCCTGTGGACCACCATTTTGCGGACCACCGCCCCGGGGACCGCCATTCGGCCCGCTTTCCTGGGAGCCGCCGCCCTGCCCACCCTGCCCACCCTGCCCGCCCCGCTGCCGGTTGCGGAATTCGCGGAAGAACTCCTCCAGCGGCGAGCCGGGCGGGATGTCCATTCCCTCCGGCAGACGGCCGCCGCCGGCCGAGGCCTGGGGCGCCTGGGTGCTGGAAATGTTGACCACCGTGTCGATCTGCGTCCGGGCAAGGTCGCGGAAGGACGGCGGCGAGTAGGTCCTGCTCGCCCCCGGCGGCGCCCCGACGGCGGCCGCATCCTGTGCGGCGGCCGGCCCCACGGGAAGAACCGGCAGCAGCATCGCACCGGACAGCAACGCGCACAGCGCCGCGGCCGGAAGGCGTCGGAAGATCGGGTACGAACGCGGCACGGACGCATGCGGCATGGACGGTCTCCGCGAAAACGGTTGGGCGGGAACAAAGGGCCTGCGGCCCCGACCTGGGCTGCTTTCTCAAACTGAAAACACCGAACCCCCCGTCCGGGGTCCATCGCACCTTTCAAAACTGCGGCGGTCTGCGGATGGATGCCGGCCGCGGATTTGTGCCACCGGGGGTTTACGATCACCGCCGGTTTTTAAAAGCGCGGGTTTCCACCAAGCCTCGTAACGCGGTGTGACACCGGACACAAAATCACGATTCCGTGCAAAGTTATGCTGGCATTTTCGAGAAGAGTTTCCGATAGTCATCCGTACCGAAAACATCGCCCGCCAGCGTGAAGCCTCGATGCTGCTGACGCACGCGCCCGCGTGGTCCCGCGTCGGAAGCGTGCGGTCCGGGTGGACATGCTGACGAATGACTGAAAATTCACTTTGGCAACCGAGCGATATAATGAACGCAGAAACCGGGAGCGAACCGGAGTCTCCCAAGAAGCGTGGGCGCATTCCGCAGTCGGCGTGGCCCCAAATTCTTGATCGCTACCGCAGCGGTGCAACCCTTTCGGCGATCGCGCGCGAATTCGAATGCACCCCCAGCGCCATCTCCTACATCATCAAGAAGGCGGAGGCCGCCAGCGGCCAGGGCGATGCCGCCTCTGGTGAAGGAACGCAGGATGACGTGCAGACCGCCGACGCCTCCGGTTCTTCCGCAGCATCGGAACCGGCTGGCGAGGCGGCCGCTCCGGTGATTGCCGCGGCGCCGGTCGAAGCACCGGCCGCCACTCCCGCTGCGGAGCCTGAGGTTCCGGCAGAACCGCGCCGCACTGTGGGCCGCACCGGCCGCGCGACGCTGACCCGCGCACCGCGGGCGGAATCGGCGGCCGATCAGGCTCCGGCGGAAGCTCCGGCCGCCGCTCCCACGCCGGCTCCGACGGAAACGCTCCGCCTGAACCGCCCGGACCCCACGCCGGCCCCGGCTCCCGCGCCGACTCCCGCCGCAGTGCCGGCGCCGGCCACTGCGGAGGCCCCGCGCGCTCCCGGCCAGCCGACTCCGCCGGTGGATGCGGTGGAAGGCCGGCTGCGCGACACCGCCAAGGCCTGCATTTCCGCCTATCGCGGTTGGCGTCAGCAGCCGAGCGAGGCGACGATCCAGGCCCTGTCCGATACCGTCCATGAACTGCGCAAGGCCCTGGCCCGCGTTGAAATCGACATGTCGGCCAGCCGTCGCGAAGAGCAGGCGATCCGCCCGATCCCGATCCCCGCGCACCGCGCCTCACGCCGCCCGAACTGAACGGGCTTTTGAAAAGGGGTTTGAAAACACTCCTTGCAAAACCTCCGTCCCCTGTGGGGCGGAGGTTTTTTGTTGCCGTGCCTCCCTGTCATTCTCCGCATGAAAGGGGCTTGACGCCCCCCTATCGAAAGGCTACTCCTCTGCGCCCCGATGGAAGGGTGGCCGAGTGGTTAAAGGCAGCAGACTGTAAATCTGCCCGCGTTAGCGTACGCTGGTTCGAATCCAGCCCCTTCCACCATCTCCTCACAGTCGATGCACGGAATTACAGCTCGTTCGGCAGAGAGATGTGCCCAACGGTGTAGAGTTGCATCGTCTCCCTCACCAACTCCGGCAGATTGGGCCAGAGGGTGAATTTCACCATCATCCATTTCGTTGGATCGAACGCAGCGACGGCGGCCAGCGCGCCGGCCGCGATTGCCGACTTCGCCTCCGCGACGGCACTGTCCCGTTGCGACGCCAGATCCGAATAGGGCGCGATCGGCACCGTCTCGCGGGCGGCGAATGTGGCCGCTGCCAGATTCGCCGTCAGCTCCACATGGCGAACCAGCCATGTCTGCACCGACGGCCAGCCGAAATCGCGCGACACCGCCGCAAAGCCGGGACTGGAAAGAAAAGCGTCGATCCCTTCCGGCTCATCCCACAGATAAAAGGGCGCATAGAGGTTTTCGCCACTGGCGAAGCCGGCATCCTGCTTTCTTGCGGCGAGATAGGCTTTGAAACGCAGGTGTGGAAAGCCATCGAGCAGCGGCCCCCTGTCACGAATGCGGCGATCGATGATCGACATGTCGTAATCGGCAGGCAGCACCAAGCTGTATTGCATAGCGATCATCGGGAAAAATCCTCCTGTTCGACAGCCTCCATCCAATGGACGGCGGTGCCGCCCCGGACTGGTTGGACGCTGATGTAACTGAATGGGCTGGACGGTGCCGCACCATGCCAATGGCGCTCGCCGGGCGCGAACCAGACGGCGTCGCCCGCGCGGACCTCGACCGGCTCGCCGTCGGCGCGCTGAACGAGGCCGACGCCATCGAGCACGAACAGAAGCTGTCCGGAGGGATGGCTGTGCCAGTGGGTCACGACACCCGGCGGGATGAAAGCGCGCATCGCCGTCATTTCACCCTCGGCCCGGCTCGACAGCAGCATCTGGACGAGGAAGGAACCATTGGCGATTCCCTCGGGTGCAGCGGCAATGTCCTCGCCGGCACGTCGGACGGTCATGGACGGCGGGCAGGACGGCTGCATCTCGAAATAACCGGTCATCGGCGGTCCTCCTCCACCGACAGGCCGGCGGACTGGCCGGCTGCGAAAGACCAGTCCTCGAAGGTCGAATTGGCGATCGCCACCATCACGTCCTCCGGACGGACGCCCGGAGCCGCCGCGAGATTTTCGACCAGCCGCCGAAAGAATCGGGCTTTGGTTTCCGCCGATCGCGCCTTTCCCGTGGTGATGTGGAAGAAAATGTAGTCGTCCGAACGGGGACCGCCGCGATAGGTGCGGTCGAAAATCAGTTCTCCCGGCTGGTGCTGGTGGATTGCGGCGAAGCGGTCGTTTTCCGGCACATCGAAGCAATCAACCAGCGCCCGGTCGAGGGCGCTGGACACTGCCGCGAGATAGTCCGGGGATTTGCCCGCAAGCAAGGAAATCCGGGTGAAGGGCATGCTGTGCCGCTCCTGTGAAAGCGATTGACAGGGGGCAGTATGGCGCGCCACGATCATCCTGATAATCGGATTATTCAGTATTTATAATCCTGCTTTTCAGGACTTTCCGATGCGCTTGACCAACCTCGACATGGATGCGCTGCGCAGCTTCGTCGCCGGCATCGACGCCGGGTCCTTTGCCCAGGCCGCCAACCGCCTGGGACGATCGACGTCGGCGGTCAGCGCACAGCTCAAGAAGCTGGAAGATCAGGCCGGAACGGCGCTTGTGCGCAAATCGGGCCGCGGATTGGCGCTCACCGATGGCGGCGAAGTGCTGCTGTCCTATGCCAGACGCCTGCTGAACCTGAATGACGAGGCGGTGAGCGCCATCCGCGGGGTGGAGCTGGAGGGATGGATCCGTCTCGGGATTCAGGAGGATTTCGGCGAGACCGTGCTGCCGGAGGTGCTCGGCCGCTTCGCCCGTGCCCATCCCAGGGTCCGGATCGAGGGACGCATCGCCCGCAACAGCGAACTGTGCGAAAAAGTCGCGTCCGGCCGCCTCGATCTGGCGCTGGCCTGGGATGACGACACCGCGTCGGCTGGCGAAAGGATCGCATCTTTGCCGCTGTGCTGGCTGAGCGCAACGGCGGAGGAGCCGATCTGGCGGCCCGACGGAAACGAGCCGTTACCGCTTGCGGCTTTGGAGGCGCCGTGTCTCCTGCGCACCATCGCCTGCGACCATCTCGACCGGCAGGGCATTGCCTGGCGCATCGCCTTCATCAGCCCGAGCCTCGGCGGCCTGTGGGCGGCGACGGCGGCGGGCCTCGGCATCGCCTTGCGCACGCCGATGGGGCGGCCGCCAACCGTGCGCGCGCTCGATCCTGTGGCCCATGGCTTGCCGCCGCTGCCATCGCTCGGCCTCAGGCTTCTTCGATCGGACAAGGGAGCGAACCCGATCTGCGATCATCTCGCGACGATCATCCGGCAGGCGTTGCAGGAAACACTGCCGACAGACTGGATGACTCGACCGCAGAACGCCGACTGAAACCGCCTTCAGAGCGGCAGCGGACCAGCCGGCGTCTCGCGCGGGAAGCGCAGGGTAAAGGCGGTTCCCGCTCCCGGAGCGCTGTCCAGCCGCAGCCGTCCGCGCAAGGTTCGGGTGACCAGCGTGTAGACGATGTTGAGCCCCAGGCCGCTGCCGCCACGGTCGCGGCAGGTGGTGAAGAAGGGCTCGAACACCTTGCCGTGCAGGTCTGCCGGAATGCCACGCCCGTCGTCGGCATAGACCAGTTCCACCTCGCCGTCCGTCTCCGTGACGGTCACCGTCAGCCGGCCGCGCACGCCCGGATCGTAGCCGTGAAGGAGGGAGTTGATGACGAAGTTGGTCAGGATCTGGCCGAAAGCGCCGGGATAGCTGTCGAGCATCAGCGTTTCCGGGCAATGGACATCGACCGAATGCCCGCTGCGGCGGATGCGCATGCCCAGGCTGCGCAGGATCTCGTGGATGTAGTGATTCAGCTCGAAGACGCGGCGTTCCTCGCTGGCCTGGTCGACGGCGATCTGCTTGAAGCTCTGGATCAGGCGGGTGGCGCGCTCGACGTTCAGCAGCATCAGCTGCGTCGCTTCGTCAGCGATGTCGATGTAGTCGGCAAAGTCGCCGCGCCGCAGGCTGCCGGCCTCGAACAGCTGGCGCAGGACACGGGTCTTCTCCGCCAACAGCGAGGCACCGGTGAGGGCGATGCCGACCGGCGTGTTGATCTCGTGCGTCACACCGGCCACCAGCGACCCCAGCGCCGCCATCTTCTCCGCCTGGATCAGCTGGACCTGCGCCTCCTTCAGATCCAGCAGCGCGCGTTCGGCCTCGTCTCTGGCGGCACGCACCGCCTCGGCCGCATGGACGCTTTCGGTGACATCGGTGTGGGAGCCGACGATGCGGAAGATCCGGCCGTCATTCCCCGCCACGGCAAGCGCGCGGGTCTCCAGGAAGACGATGTCGCCGGAACGATGGCGGAAGCGCTGGAGTTGACGGCTTTCCGACTGGCGGCCGGTCGCCAGCTCCTCCACCATCTCCAGCGCGGCGCCGCGGTCCTGCGGGTCGAGGAGTTCCTCCCAGCGGCGGCGGCTGTTGTCCATCTCCGCTTCGGAATATCCCAGCAGACCCCACCATTGCGGAGAAAACCACACTTCGCCGCTGTGCAGATCCCATTGCGAGATGCCTTCACGCGCCGCGCGGATCGCTTGTTCCAGCAAATCCCGGCTGGAGGCCAGTTCCCGCTCCGCCTGCTTGCGCCGGGTGATGTCGGTGTAGGTGGTGACGAATCCGCCGTCGGGGAGCGGCAGCGTCACCGTCTCAATGATGAGGCCGTCGGGTCGCACCCGTTCATTGTAGAAGGGCCAGGATGCGTTGCGGATATACTCCAGCCGCTGCGCCACCAGATCGTCGACATTGCCGCGACCGTAACCGCCCTGTTCGGCGATGTGGCGGACCACCGCCTCATAAGGCTGGGCATAGCGCGGAAATCCAGGATCGATGTAGAGCAGTTCCAGCACTCGCCTGTTCCAGGCGACCAGCCGCAGGTCCTGGTCGAACGCCATCACCCCCTGGCTGAGACAGTCGAGCACGGAACTGGTCCTCGCCCACGGTTCATGCTCCGCCTGGGGCCCGGCGGCGACCGCATCGACCACTGACAGCAGCCATTGGCCCGCTCCGCCGCTGCCCAACGCCAGCGTCACGGCGCTGCCGTCGGGAAGTCCCCGCGTCATCGGACAGCCGCGGCGCAGATCAGCCATCGCCCCGCCCAGCAGGCCGCCGAACAGACCCTCCAGCGTCGCGCCGCCGGCCACGGCGAACCGCGCCGCAAAGGCGGCATTGCTCCATACCAGACGTTCGTCGGCGTTAAAGCGGGCGAACCCGGTCTCCACCATGCCCGTGCCGGCTCCCTCCATAGGTTCGTCCGCAGTCGAAATCGCGTGCAAATCTTACAACCAATATCGGTGATTACGGGAATACTCAGGAAGATCAGCGCGCCACTTGCGGCAATGCCCGCATTCTTGTCTCTCCTCAGTTGCCCGGCAAGTGGCATTCCGCAACATGTCCCGGGAAACGCGGTGGGGCGGCCTCTTGATTTTATACGCCGACGAAGCCTAATCCAGCGCCTGTCGAAGGGGCTGGCGGTCAAGCCGTTGCGGGGAAAGGATTTGCACAATGGCGGATATCGCGGCCTATGGCAGCCTGTTCCTGGTGGCGCTGGTGGCCGCAACGATTTTTCCCGCCCAGTCCGAGCTTCTGCTCGCCGGGTTGCATGCGTCCGGCAACTATCATGACGGGCTGCTGATTCTGGTGGCGACCATCGGCAATGTCGCAGGATCCACGATCAATTGGGCGCTCGGCCGTTATCTGATGCATTTCCAGGATCGGCGCTGGTTCCCGGTTTCCCGCCCGCTGGTGGAACGGGCAACCGGATGGTACCAGCGTTTCGGTGTCTGGTCGCTGTTGCTGGCCTGGGTGCCGGTGATAGGCGACCCGCTGACGCTCGTCGCCGGCATCCTGCGCGTCGACCTGCGGCTGTTCCTGCTGCTGGTGACCATCGGCAAGCTTGGACGGTACGTGGCGCTGATTGTTGCGCTATGACACAGAATAGTATCAGTATTGTGAGCAATACTGTCAAATACGGGCAACAATGAGCTTGTGGATAGGCCTGCCGTCACAGTATTAACGGACCCCGAAACGCGGATCCCTCGAACCGGTGAAGAGCCTCAGGTCTCAAGGGGCTTTTCGGATTATCGACGTTGTTTGACAGAGGTCAAACGCGCCGCATCGGCGGTCGACTATGCTCCGCGCCAACGTGGAACCGGATATCAGGCGCATCGACATGCCAGACGGAAGCATCGTTCAGCAGGGCTCAGCCCAACCCGCCAAGGTCCCGCTGTACGAAAGCCATAAGACGATTCATCCGAAGGCGGTCAAGGGCCTCTATCGCCGCCTGAAGACGGTCACCTTCTCCGTTCTTCTGGCGCTGTTCTTCATCGCCCCCTGGATCCGGTGGGAGCGCGGTCCCGAGGCACCGGCCCAGGCGGTGCTGTTCGATCTGACGACACCGCGCTTCTTCCTGTTCTGGATCGAGATCTGGCCGCAGGAGATCTATTACCTCACCGGCATTCTGATCGTCGCGGCGCTGGGCCTGTTCCTGGCGACGGCGCTGGCGGGACGTGTCTGGTGCGGTTTCGCCTGCCCGCACACGGTGTGGACCGACCTGTTCGTCTGGATCGAGCGAGTCTTTGAAGGTGACCGGGCGGAGCGCATCCGCATGGAAAAGCAGCCCTGGACCATGCGCAAGTTCCTGCGCAAGACCGGCAAGCATGCCGGTTGGCTGGCGCTGAGCCTCGTCACCGGTTTCGGTTTCCTCGCTTATTTCACCGACGCCCCCGCCCTGCTGCACGATCTGGCCACCTTCCAGGCCAGCTACGAGGCGACATCCTTCTTCGGCATCTTCGTCGGCATGACCTATGTGATGGCCGGCTGGACCCGCGAGCAGATGTGCATGTACATGTGCCCGTGGCCGCGCATCCAGTCCGCCATGCTGGATGAACATTCGCTGGTCGTCACCTATCAGGCCGACCGCGGCGACAACCGCGGCCCGAAGCGCAAGTCGCAGAGTTGGGACGAACGGCGCGCCCAGGGCTTCGGCGACTGCATCGACTGCGGCCAGTGCGTGCAGGTCTGCCCGATGGGCATCGACGTCCGCACCGGCGAGCAATCGGACTGCATCAATTGCGGCCTGTGCGTCGACGCCTGCGACAGCATCATGATCCAGCAGGGGCTGCCCACCCGCCTGATCGCGTTCGACAGCCTTGCCGCCCAGGACACCCGGGCGTCCGGCAAGTCCTATCAGTGGCGTCTGGTCCGTCCGCGCGTCATCGTTTATGCCCTGCTGATGCTGGTCATCGGCGGCGCGATGGCCTGGAGCTTCGCCCTGCGCCCCAGCCTGAACATCACCGTCCTGCGTGATCGCGCCCCGCTGTTCGTCACGTTGTCGGACGGGTCGATCCGCAACGCCTACACCTTCAAGGTCGCCAACAAGACCCGGCAGAACCGCTCCTACACCCTCAGCGTCGCCGGCCTGCCCACCGCCGACATCAAGGTGATCGGCGAGGCCGAGGAGGAGACCGCAGCCCACACCGCCACCATTTCGGCGGAACCGGACAGCGTCGCCACCTACCGCGTCTATGTGACGGCGCCGCGCAGTGCGGTAACCGCCGCCTCGCTGCCGCTGACCTTCCAGCTGTCCGACACCGGCACGGCCGAGAAGAACAGCCGTGACAGCGTGTTCCTGGGGCCGGCGAACTGACGGTCTGGCCCACCTTGGCACCAGCGCGAAAGGCGGTAGCCGGCGGATCGGCCTACCGCCTTTCGTTTTTCTGCGCAAAGGAGGGGCACCCGCATGGGCAGTTTGCGCAAGTCCCCAAACCACTCACCTGACTCGGGCGAACGACGGCTGGGCAACGGAAGTTGCGGGCCGGCCGGCTGACGAGGTGAAGACCCCATGCTTTTCGATTTTGAACCATCGGGCATCAACGATACCTACCTGCGCCTGACGCGGAGCGGTTTGTCCTGCATCGTCGCGCCGGCAGGGGGATGGAACGGGCTTCTGCGGGTGAACTACATTGTCGCCGGCGCCCCCGGCAGCAGCGAACCGCACATGGTCTTCCGCAGCCTGGACGTCGGCTGGGATGATGGCCGTTTCTGCTGGAAGGGCCGCGCGGCACCGGTGCTGACCAACTCCGCCATGGTCGACGTCCTGCTGGACCGCGGCATGGTGACCGAAACGGAGGCCGAACGGCTGTTGTTCGGCATCAACACCCCGGCGGCCGGCGCCAGTTCGGACGAGTCGCTGATGATCCGCGGGCTGCTCGCCGGCTGCAGCTTCACGCCCATCTACGACCAGCAGCCGCTCAGCACCGAACCGCCGGTGGTTGCCGGATTCGCCATGCGCACGCTGTCCGATCCCGGCGCCTATATGCTGGAGGCCCGCAACGGCCTGCCTGTCCTGGATTCCGAAGCGCGCGACGCCCTGCGCCGGCTGGTCGGCATGGTGACGTGACGGCCTTGCCCTCCTTCTTTGGTCGCAGACGGTGCCGGACCGGACCGAATCCCTGCCCTATGGCGTAGCGATTAGACCTTCGGGCGATAGAAACTGTCACAGTGCCAGGACATTCTTATTGCAACTGCTCACGGGAGCCACGCTTGCCGCCGACCTGATCCTCTTGCGAGAGAGCCCGACCAGCCATGAATGCCAGACTGTCCCACCGCTGCACCGCCCTGTTCGACCGCGCCCGCACCGCATGGCTCAGCCAGCCGCTGGCCCGCAAGTTGGCCTCCCGCAAATCCGCCGGACGTCCCCGGATGTCGATGGAGCTGCTGGACCTGGAACTCTTCCGCATCGACATCGGTCATTGAGGGCAGGCACTGCCGGTGGTCGCTGAAGGCGCCCACCGATCACGGCCCGCATATTCACAGCGAAGTCCGCTCCTCCCCCTCCGTCAGCAGGCGGCGGATGGCGTTGACCAGCGGCTTCATGTGAAAGGTCGATTCCGGCGCGACGGCCACCGTCCCTCCAGCCGCTTCCACCGCTTCCGCCACCACCGGCCCGACGGCGGCGATGCGCGTCCTGGCGAAACCCTGGCGGAAGGCGTCGCCAAGGCCGCAGGCCTCCGCCACCTCATGCAGGCGGCGCACCTGGGGCGAGGCGGTGAAGGCCACGAAGTCGATGCGGCCGTCCGCCATGTCGCGGATAGCCTCCTGCACCGCACCGGTCTCGGAATCGTTGGCGTAGCGGTACGGGGTCACCGCCACCGGATCGCCGCCGCGCGCCCGTACCGCTTCCAGCAACGGCTCGTTCGGATTGTCGGGGTAGAGCTGGATGCCGACGCGGCGGCCGGTCAAATCCTCCTCACCCAGCATGGCGATGACGCCGTCGGTTGTCGGGGCGGGAGCGGATTTGTATGGGGTACAGCCGATCTCGCGCAGCGCCTTCACCGGCTTCGGGCCGCGCACGAAGACGCGTGCGCGACCGATGGCGGCAACCACATCGGCATCGCGGTCCATGGCCCGGGCGACGGTCATCAGGCGCCGCAGCCCCTCGCCGGTCAGCAGAACGATGTCGTCGAACCCCTCGGTCAGGAGCCGCTCCAGCCACGCCCGTGCCGGCGCCGGATCGTCGAGATCGAGGATCTTCACCATCGGGCAACGGATCGTTTCGGCCCCATGCTGCTCCATCATCCCGGCGAACAGGTCGAGGTCCCGGCTTTCCGGCACCAGAATCCGCTTTCCCGCCAGATCGCCGCTCAGTCCGGCCATGGTCCCGCTCCCGTGTGTCGCGTATGGTGATGGCCAGACTAGCAGGCAGATGCGCGTGCGGTCACGCGGGATGGGCGAGGCACCCTACCCGCGCCGGCAATGCAACAGACTGAACAGGCCGAAGGGCGGCAGGGTGCGGATGCTCTCCACCGCCAGCCGCGACCCGGTCATCATCGCGGCGAGCGTGAAGTCCGGCCGCCAGCCGAGCTTCTTCGACAAGGGCGACAACCAGCCCTCCACCGCGCGGCGGACGCCGGGTTCGGGTGCCGCGAAGTGGTTGACGATCACGATGTCGCCGCCGGGTTTGCAGACGCGCTCCAGCTCCGCCATCGTACCCTGGGGATCGGGGACGACGGTCATCACATACATGGCGACCACCACGTCGAAGCTGCCGTCGGCGAAGGCCAGCTTGCCGGCATCCATCTCCAGCAGCCCTTCGACATGGTCGAGCTTCTCGCGCTCCACCCGCTCCTGCGCCACCTTCAGCATGTCGGTGGACAGGTCGATGCCGACGACGCGGTTGTCCTTGCGGTAGTCGGACAGCGACAGGCCGGTGCCGACACCGACCTCCAGGATGCGCAGGCCGCCGCGGCGGTTCAGCCACTCGACCGCCGCATGCCGTCCGGAGGCCAGAAGCACCCCGAACACCCGGTCGTAGAATCCGGCATAGCGGCGATATGCGGCGCGAATGGATTCGGCGTCCATGTTCCTGTCTCCCCCGTTTCGATCCCGTTGCCGGCTGGTGCCGAAAGGTCAAGGTCAAGCCGGCCACGGCGCACCATAGCCGGCTTCGGCATGACATGAAAGTCAAGCAAACAACAAACCCCTCTCAATGTCACGCCATGACCCTTCATTCATTTTATTCTGCGCCCGATTGGATTTTCAGAGCCATTTCCCTTAATCTTTTTTGATTGAACGTTCATTCAAATCATCGCAGCGCTTTACCACATGGCCATTCCGGCGGAAATGGCGCTGGACAGTGCCGCCCCGGCGGTTCCATAGACAGGCGATGGCCGACACCGTTTCCCCCCGTCCGCTACGCCGCCGCCGGTTGGCGCTCCTCGTCGCGGCACTGGCCGCGATGACGGCGCTGTGCTGCTGGGGTGCCTATCGCTGGGCGGAGGCGGAGGCGCGGACGGCGCTGACGTTGAACGGCGATCAGCGGCTGGGGCTCTATGCCAGCAGCATCCGCAACGCGGTCGGCCGCTACGACTATCTCCCCTTCCTGGTCGCCCGCGATCACGAGGTGCTGGATCTGCTGGACGATCCTTCGCCACTGCGGCGCGACGCCGTGAACCGCAGGCTGGAGACGGCGAACGCGGCGGCCGGGTCCGCGGCGCTCTATGTGGTGGACCGCGGCGGCCTTGCGCTGGCAGCCAGCAACTGGGCCGACCCGGCGCAGAGCTTCGTCGGCCAGACCTATGATTTCCGCCCCTATTTCCGTCAGGCGGTGGAGGCCGGCAGCGGACGCTATTTCGGCATCGGCGTCACCACCGGCCTGCCCGGCTATTTCCTGTCGCATGTGGTGCGCCGGGGTGAGGCGCTGACCGGCGTCGCCGTGGTCAAGATCGACCTGGAGCCGGTGCAGCGCGACTGGGCCGCCGGCGGCGAACGGGTGCTGGTGACCGACGAGAACGGCATCGTCTTCCTGTCCAGCCATGCCGATTGGAAATATCGCGCCCTGCGCCCGCTGCCCGATGCGGTGACGGCCCGGCTGGCCCGGACCCGGCAATATGACCGCAGCGATCTGGCCCCGCTCGGCCTGCATGACGGCCCTCTGATGGAGAACGGCGCCCGGCTGGTCAGCCTGCCCGATCCCCTCGCCCAGGGTGCCCGCCGCGCCTATCTGATGCAGGAACTCGCCCTGCCGGAATTCGGCTGGACCATCCGCTTCCTGTCCGATCTGGAGCCGGTGAAGGCGCAGGCGGCCGGCGCCGCCGTGCTGACCGCCATGGGCATCCTGCTGCTGGCGGCGGCGGCGGCGCTGGGCTGGCAGCGGCGTCAGACCCTGCGGCTCCAGCGCGAGGCGCGGGTGACGCTGGAGCGCCGGGTGGAGGAACGCACGGCCGAGTTGTTGACCGCCAACCGTATCCTGCGCGAGGCGCAGGAGGAGCTGGTCCAGGCCGGCAAGCTGGCCGCACTCGGTCAGATGTCGGCGGCGCTGGCGCACGAGATCAACCAGCCGCTGGCCGCCATCCGCACCTTCGTCGCCTCCACCCGGCTGCTGGCGGAGCGGGGAGAGACGGCGATGGTCCGCGACAATCTCGCCATGATCGGCGATCTGGCGGAACGGATGGCGCTGCTGTCAGGCCATCTGAAGGAATTCGCCCGCAAGGGTCCGGCCAGGGTGGAGGCGGTTCCGGTCGCCCGAACCATGGACCGCGCTCTGGCCCTGCTCGCCTCCCGCCTGCGCGAGGAGGAGGTGCAGGTGGAGCAGTCGATCCCGCCCGATGCCCGCGTGCGCGGCGACGCGGTGCGGCTCGAGCAGGTCTTCGTCAACCTGCTGCGCAACGCCGCCGACGCCATGGCCGGCAGCGGGGACCGACGCCTGACCCTGACCGCCGCCCACACCACCGAGGGCTGGGAAATCCGCATCCGCGACAGCGGGACCGGCATCGCCGAGGCGCACCAGTTCCAGCTGTTCGACCCCTTCTTTACCACGAAGGAGGTTGGTCAGGGACTTGGCCTGGGGCTGTCGCTGTCCTATGGCATCGTGCGGGACTTCGGCGGCACCCTGCGGGCGGAGAACAATCCCGACGGCGGCGCCTGCTTCGTCGTCCAGCTGCCGGAAGCATGATGAGGTTCGCGAGATGAAGACCGATCCGTCCGCCACCCCCGTCCTGTTCATCGACGACGAGCTGGCGATGCGCCTGTCGGTGACGCAGTGGCTGCAATTGGCCGGTTTCGCCGCGCAGGGGTTCGAGACGCCGCAGCCGGCGCTCGACCTGCTGTCGCCCGACTTCCCCGGCGTTCTGGTCACCGACGTGCGGATGCCGCGGATGGACGGCATGGCGGTGCTGGAACGGGCGCTGGAGCGCGACGCCGACCTGCCGGTGATTCTGGTGACCGGCCATGGCGACGTGGCGCTGGCGGTGGAGGCGATGCGGCGCGGCGCCTACGACTTCATCGAGAAGCCTTTCGAACCTGACCATCTGGTCGCCGTCCTCCGCCGCGCGGCCGAGAAGCGGCGTCTGGTGCTGGAGAATCGCGGTCTGCGCCGCCGCACCGCCGGCGGTGGGATCGAGACGCGGCTGATCGGCACCTCCCCCGCCATCGCCGAGCTGCGGCGCGACCTGATCGACCTCGCCGCCACCAGCGCCAGCGTGCTGATCCATGGCGAGACCGGCACGGGGAAGGAGCTGGTCGCCCGCTGCCTGCATGATTTCGGCCCCAGAGGCTCAAGGGGCGGGGAAAAGGGTGCCTTCGTCGCGGTGAATTGCGGTGCCATCCCCGACAGCATGGCGGAGAGCGAGCTGTTCGGGCACGAGCCCGGCGCCTTCACCGGCGCCACCCAGCGCCGCGCCGGCAAGCTGGAGCATTCCAGCGGCGGCACCCTGTTCCTGGACGAGATCGAGAGCATGCCGCTCGCCATCCAGGTCAAGCTGCTGCGCGCGCTCCAGGAACGCACCATCGAACGGCTGGGATCCAACAAGCAGGTGGCGGTCGACTTGCGGCTGGTGGCGGCGACCAAGATCGACCTGCTCGACCTCAGCGAGGAGGGGCGGTTCCGCAGCGACCTCTATTACCGCCTGAACGTCGCGGAACTGCACATCCCGCCTCTGCGGGCGCGGACGGAGGATATTCCGCTGCTGTTCGACTATTTCGCCGCCGAGTTCGCCGCCCGCCACGGCCGGGAACCGCGTCCGCTGGAGGCGGCCGACCTCGACGCCCTGCTGGCCCATGACTGGCCCGGCAATGTGCGTGAACTGCGCAATCTGGCCGAACGCCATGTCCTGTCGGTCGGCCGCAGCGGCGTTGCCGGCCTTCTGCGCCGTCGCCCGGTCGGCGGAGAGGGTGCGACGGCGCCACGCGCCCTGGCCGATCAGGTCGACGCTTTCGAGAAACGGGCGATCGAACAGGCGCTGGAGCGCTGCAAGGGCGACATCAAGGCGGTGATGGACCTGCTGGACATCCCCCGCCGCACCCTGAACGAGAAGATGGCCCGCCACGGCCTGGACCGTACCCGTTACCTGCCGCGGGGGTGAGCGGCAGTTACCACCAATGCCGCTGCTGGCGACCGGTGCGCAGGCGGGCCACCTCGACCATTTCGGCGGGATCCTGCGGCTTGCGCAGATCCTTCACCACCGCCAGCAAAGCACCAGCACGCTCAACCTCCGCCACCGTCGGGCCGGTCATCAGCGTGTCGCAATCCTCCTGCGTCGGCGCGATGAAGAAGTCCGCCTTGCGCCAGTCGGTGACCCAATGCAGGTTGGCCGGCGCAAGCTTTTCGAAGGCCAGCGGTTCAGCACAGACGGCGACGCTGTAGCTGCGGTGATGGTGGGTGCGGGCCTCCTCCGCGGCGATCACTTCCGACAGATCCTCCACCGCTTCCGGCAGGCTGTTGGCCCAGTAATCGACATCGTATTTGCGCACGGCACCGGCGACACCGCCGACCAACTCGTTGAAATAGACGTACTCGTTGGGGTGCAGCGCCTCCAGGACCATCGCCTCGCGCGCCAGAGCAAGCGCCAGCGCGAGGCCTGCCAGAACGGCGGCCGACACCCCGCGCCCGGTGCGCTGCGACACGCCGAACCTCCAGGCGCCGGCCCAAACGATCAGCCGGTCGAGCCCGATGCCGCCCAGCACCGCCAGCGGCGGAAGCACGAACAGGAAATGGCGGATCGCCGTATAACCGGGCCCATGGGTGACGGTGAACCAGAGCACCGGGAACAGCACCGCCAGCGCGACCAGCCCACAGCCGACCGCCCGGGTCACCCCCTCCCCACCGGCCTGCCGGTTCCGATGCATGGTCCCCGGCAGGATCAGCAACCCCAGCGTCGCCCCGCCCAACATCACCAGCGGCAGCTTGATCCCGAGATACCAGACCAGATAGCTGCGCGGCACCTCGTACATCCAATATTCGGTGCCGCCCAGCAGGGTGCGGATCGGGTAGTGGAAATGCGAGAAATCGGCCAGCGCCCGCAACGGGTTCAGCGGCTCCAGCACCGCCCAGGGCCAGAAGACCGCCATCAGTCCGTAAGCAACAGGAAGCGCCGGCAGCAGGCGCAGCGTTCCCCGCCCGGCCTCGCGCAGCCGGGGCACGGAAACGCTCCCCGCCAGCAGCCACCCCACAAGCGCCGCCCCCGCGTAGCCGGCCAGCAGCAGCGCCCCGACCCGGATGCCCAGTGCCAGCCCAATGACGGCGCCGAAACCCAATACGGTGCACACGCGCAGCCGCGGCATCTGCCCGATCAGCCGGATCAGCAGCGCCACCGCCGCCATCATCAGCACGGCAAAGGGGACGTCCTTGGTGTGGTTGAACAGCCCGCCATACCAGGGACCGCACAGCGCCAGCAATGCCCCGGCGAGGAACCCCGCCCGCGGCCCGGCCAGCCGGCGCCCCACGGCCCAGACCACCGCAATCCCCGCCACCCCGATCAGGGCGCAGAGCAGGTGCCGCGTCTCGTAGGGGTCGAAAGGCAGCAGTGGTGCCAATGCCACCGCCGCCATGTCGAACAGCCCGCCATAGAGATACAGATTCTTGTAGGTGAAGGCTGAATCGTCGGTGAAGCCGCTGCGATACCAGTCGATCAGCTTGGCGCCATAGACATGCTGCACCTCCTCGTCGTTGGAGATGCCATAATGACGGAAGGTGACGGCGACCAGCACAAGCAGGGCCAGAAATCCCAACGCCGCGGCAAGATCCCACGACCTGCCGATCAGCCGACGCAAAAGGCTGGTCCTCCCGGTCAAGCGACACTCCTCCACAATCCGCCGGCAGAAAGAGCACCGGCAGCGGCAGCTTGTCATGTGAAATCTCTGCCATCAGCCTGGGGCTGCGTCCCAACGGCTTGAAGGCAAAATCTGATGAAAGCCGGCACAGATACAAACACCAGACTTCGCTAAATTATCTCAAATATTCAATTCGCCGAACGGCGGTAACCTCATATCCCCATGCGACACCGTATCGCGGCCTCCCTTCAGGAAATCCGTTCAATACTCATAGGATAACTTCCAGCAGAACATGCTGCACGACAAGGCGCCCGCAATGCGCCGAAAGGTGGTGGTCAATGACCGGAACTTCTTTTTCAATCCGCGCGAAACTGCTCATGCTGGTGGCGACCGCCAGCCTTGCCTGCATGGCGATCGCGGGTGCCGGGCTCTATCTCAGCTACAATCGCATGTATCAGGACCGCGTCGATGCGCTGCGCTTCATGGTCGAGGCCGGACACAGCATGGCAGCCCGATTCGAAAGCCAGGTCGCGGCCGGGCAGTTGAGCCGTGACGAGGCCCAGGCACGCTTCAAGGAGGCCTTCCTCGCCATCCGCTACAGCGGGGAGGAGTATCTCTTCGCCCACACCTACGACAATGTCGGATTCGCGCATATCAACAAGGCGCTGATGGGAAAGGACGTCTCCGGAATCAAGGACGCGGCGGGCGTCCCGGTCATCCCGGCGCTGATCGACATCGTGAAGAGCAAGGGAGAGGGGACTTACGCCTATGACTGGCCCCGCACCGTCGGCGGCACCGAAACCGCGGTCAAGCTGGCCTATGTGAAGGGATTCGAGCCATGGCGGATCTTCATCGGCACCGGCATCTTCATCGACGATCTGTGGGCCGCCTTTCTGTCGCAACTCTGGACCCTGCTTGGCGTCATCGTGGCTCTGGCCTTGCCGGCGGTCATCCTGCTGGCGCTGGTCGGGCACAACATCAGCTCCACCATCCGCTCGCTGGCCGGGCGCATGCGGGCAATGGCCGATGGCGACATGACCGTCACCTTCCCGGAAGCCAGCCGCGGCGACGAGCTTGGTGACATGAGCCGGGCCACCCAGGTGTTCAAGGAGAACGCGCTGGCCAAGCAGCGGCTCGAAGCCGGGCAGATTGAACAGGCCCGCCGCGCCGAAGCGGAAAAGCACCGCGCCATCGCCGATCTGGCGGACCGGTTCGAGCAGGCGGTGGGCGGCGTCATCCATGCCGTGGTCAAGGAAGCCGCCGGGATGGAAAGCCGGGTTGCCGCCGTGACCCAGGCGGCGGACCAGGCCGGCAGGCTGGCCAGCGACGTCGCCGTGACGACGGAACAGACATCGTCCAACGTCCAGACCGTCGCGGCCGCCACGGAGGAGCTGAGCAGTTCGATCGGCGAGATCAGCCGGCAGGTCGGCCAATCTTCGGACATCGCCCGTGAAGCCGCCGGGATCGCCGAGCGCGCCAACACCAAGGTGGATGGATTGGCCCAGGCGGTGCAGCGGATCGGCGCAGTGGTCGAGCTGATCAATTCGATCGCCAGCCAGACCAATCTCCTGGCTTTGAACGCCACCATCGAGGCCGCCCGCGCCGGCGACGCCGGAAAGGGATTCGCCGTGGTTGCTTCGGAGGTGAAGGCGCTCGCCACCCAGACGGCGAAGGCGACCGACGACATCGCCCTCCAGGTCGCCGACATCCAGTCGATGACAGGCGAAACTGTCGGCGAGTTGCAGGAGGTGGTCCGGGTCATCGGCCACATCAACGAGGTCGCCACCTCCATCGCCTCGGCGGTCGAGGAACAGGGGGCCGCCACCCGGGAGATCAGCCGCAACATCCAGCAGGCCGCCCAGGGCACCCAGACCGTCTCCGACAGCATCGGCAGCGTCAACGAAGCCGCCAGCCAGAGCGGCAAGGTGGCTTACGAAGTCCTGACCTCGGTCCGCGAGCTGTCCAGCCACACCGATACGCTGAGCAACGAGGTGGACCGCTTCCTGACCCAGGTCCGCGCGGGATGATCGATTATCCTATCTAAAGTGCGCTTTAGCTCATTGACGTTGACTTCCCCCTGCGCCCATGGCGAAATCGCTGGCGCAGGGGATTGTCCATGGCCGAACGGAATCGGGTCTACGGCGTGACGGAACTGGCGGCGGAGTTCGACCTTACGCCGCAGGCGTTGCGCTATTACGAGGAAAAGGGGCTGCTGACGCCCCAGCGTGCCGGGGGACGGCGGGTGTTCACCTACCGCGACCGCGCGCGGCTGATTCTGATCCTGAAATTCCGCCGGGTCGGCTTTTCGCTGGAGCAGATCGCCGAATATCTCGCCCATTACCGTTCCGGCCGGCCCAGCGCCAGACAATACCGCGACGGGCTGCGCAAGATCCGCGCCCGCCTTGATGAACTTGAACGACTGCAGGCCGAGATCACCGACGTGATCGGCGAACTGAAGGCGATGGAAGCCGACGCGGAACGGCGGCTCGCCACCTGCACGCATGACGACGGCATAGGACCAGAGGGCCCGAAACCGGATGGCCCAAAACCAGAAGCGACCGAACAGGGAGTGAGACGATGCTGCGCGGAATGATGATGAATGGCCCCCTGCTGGTGACGTCGATCCTGCGTCACGCGGCGCTCTACCATGCCGACACCGAAATCGTGTCGCGCACCACCGAGGGGCCGATCCACCGCTACACCTACGCCGACGCCTGGGTCCGCGCCCAGAAGCTGGCGAACGCGCTGGCCGCACTCGGCATGCAGCCGGGCGACCGCATCGGCACGCTGGCCTGGAATGGCTACCGCCATCTGGAATGCTATTACGGCATCGGTGGCTCGGGCATGGTCTGCCACACCATCAACCCGCGCCTGTTCCCGGAGCAGATCGCCTACATCGTCAACCATGCCGAAGACCGGCTGCTGTTCACCGACCTGACCTTCGTGCCGCTGCTGGAGGGCATCGCCCACGAACTGACCGGGTTGAAGGGCATCGTCGTGATGACCGACCGCGCCAACATGCCGGCCTCCAGCCTGCCCAACCTGCTCTGCTACGAGGACCTGCTGGCCGAGCAGCCGGACGGCTTCGACTGGCCGGATCTCGACGAGAATGCCGCCTGCGGCATGTGCTACACCTCCGGCACCACCGGCAACCCGAAGGGCGTTCTGTACAGCCACCGCTCCGCCTATCTGCACGCCATGGCCGCCTGCATGCCGGATGTCTTCGGCCTGTCGGCGTCGGACGTGGTGCTGCCGGTGGTGCCGATGTTCCACGTCAATGCCTGGGGCGTGCCCTATGCCGCCCCGATGGTCGGCGCCAAGCTGGTCTTCCCCGGCGGCAAGCTGGACGGCGCCAGCCTGTATGAACTGTTTGAGACCGAGAAGGTCACCAACAGCGCCGGCGTGCCCACCGTCTGGCTGGCGCTGCTGAACTGGCTGGACGCCAACAGGAAGAAGCTGACGACGATGCGCCGCATCGCCATCGGCGGTTCGGCCTGTCCGCCGGTGATGATCCAGCGCTTCGCCGAGATGGGGGTTGAGGTCCTGCACGCCTGGGGCATGACGGAAACCAGCCCGCTGGCCCTTGCCAACCGGCCCAAGGGCAAGCATCGTGGGCTGGATGCCGAGGCATCGGTGGCGCTGGCCGCAAAGCAGGGCCGGCCGATCTGCGGCGTCGAATTCCGCGTCGTCGACGGCTCCGGCAACGAGGTGCCGCGCGACGGCCTCAGCTTCGGCCGGCTGCTGGTGCGCGGTGCCACCGTCTGTTCCGGCTATTTCGGCGTGGTGGACAGCCCATCCCACCAGATGATTCCCGGCTGGTTCGAGACCGGCGACGTGGTGACGATGGACGCCGACGGCTATGTCCAGATCGTCGACCGCACCAAGGACGTCATCAAGTCGGGCGGCGAGTGGATCAGCTCCATCGATCTGGAGAACATCGCCGTCGGCCATCCCGGTGTCCAGGAAGCCGCCGCCGTCGCCGTGCCCGACGAGAAGTGGGGCGAACGCCCGGTGCTGGTCGTCGTCCGCAAAGCGGACTCCTCCGTCACCCGTGAGGAACTGCTGGCGGTCTTCGACGGCAAGGTGGCGAAATGGTGCATCCCCGACGATGTCCGTTTCGTCGACGCCCTGCCCCACACCGCCACCGGCAAGCTGCTGAAGAGCGAGATCCGTCACATGCTGACCGACCGCCAAGGAGTGTGACCGGAAAAGAAACGGGCCGGACGGAATGAACCGTCCGGCCCAGTGTCCTCGCTGGCAGAGCAAGGACGACGCACCCGAGGGAGGAGCGCGCAACCGAAGTCAGAGTACCGGCGGGTGACTGGGACGACTTGCCCGTCTGCGCCAGAAACTCTGCGAATTCACGCCAACAGGCCTGTCTATCGCTCCGACCGCACCCGCGCCACGGCGTCGCGCCAGCCGCCGTAAAGGCGGTCGCGCTTGCCCTGTTCCATGCGCGGCTCGAATCGGCGCTCGCTACGCCAGGCGTCGGACACCGACTCCAGCCCGTCGAACACGCCGACCTTCAGCGCCGCGAGGCAGGCGGCACCCAGCGCCGTCGTCTCGATCACCTTGGGGCGTTCGACCGGCATATTCAGCAGATCCGCGAGGAACTGGCAGAGCCAGTCGTTGGCGGCCATGCCGCCGTCGATGCGCAGCGCGTTGATGGTGCCGCCCCAATCGCCGGCCATCGCCTCCATCAGGTCGCGGGTCTGGAAGGCCACCGCCTCCAGCGCCGCGCGGGCGATATGGGCGGGGCCGACGTCCAGCGTCATGCCGAAGATCGCGGCGCGGGCCTCCGGATCCCAGTGCGGAGCGCCCAGCCCGACGAAGGCCGGGACGAAATAAACGCCGTGGCTGTCGGGAACGCGGGTCGCCATGTCGTCGGTCTGGCTGGCATGGGTGATGATGCCGATGCCGTCGCGCAGCCACTTGATGGCGGCACCGGCCACGAAGATCGAGCCTTCCTGCGCGTAAGCGGTCTTGCCGTTCAGCCGGTAGGCGACGGTGGTCAGCAGCCGGTTCTTCGATACCACCGGCGTCTCGCCGGTGTTGATCAGTGCGAAGCAGCCGGTGCCGTAGGTCGACTTCGCCATGCCCGGTGTCAGGCAGGCCTGCCCGAAGGCGGCGGCCTGCTGGTCGCCTGCCACGCCAGCGATCGGAATCGGCCGGCCGAGCAACTCCGGCTCGGTCGCGCCGAAATCGTCGGAGCTGTCGAGCACCCGTGGCAGCATGGCGCGCGGCACGCGGAACAGCGCCAGCAACTCGTCGTCCCAATCCTGGGCGTGGATGTCGAACAGCATGGTGCGCGAGGCGTTGGTCGCGTCGGTCGCATGTACCTGCCGACCAGTCAGGTGATAGATCAGGAAGCTGTCGATGGTGCCGAAGCACAGCTCGCCCCGCTCGGCCCGCGCGCGGGCACCCGGCACATGGTCGAGGATCCAGGCGATCTTGGTGGCTGAGAAATAGGCGTCGATCAGCAGGCCGGTCTTGGATCGCACCAGTTCTGAATGGCCGGCAGTGACCAGATCGTGGCAGAGGGAGGCGGTGCGGCGATCCTGCCAGACGATGGCGCGGTGGATCGGCTCGCCGGTGGCGCGGTCCCACACCACGGAGGTCTCGCGCTGGTTGGTGATGCCGATAGCGGCGATGGCGGACGCATCGATTCCGGCCTTCTCAACCGCCTCGCGTGCCACGGTGCGGACGTCTCGCAGGATGTCGGCCGGATCATGCTCCACCCAGCCGTCGCCGGGATAATGCTGGGGGAATTCCCGCCGCGCTTCGGCCAGCGGCGTCCCCCGGCCGTCGAACAGGATCGCCCGCGACGAGGTGGTGCCCTGGTCGATGGCGAGGATGTGGCCGGCCTTGGTCATGCTGCGTGTCCCCCAATTATCGCGCGTCTCCCCCTCGCCCCCCCGGGGAGAGGGTCGGGGTGAGGGGGACGCATGGCGTGATTTTTCAAGGAATGCAAAGCGGTTTCAATAAACGAAACCCACGCAGTGCATCCCCCTCACCCTAACCCTCTCCCCAGGGGGAGAGGGAATCTTCAGGGAAATAAAAACGGGGCGACGGCTTCCCGCCGCCCCGAGGTTCACCCCCGGCCCAACCAGGACGAAGTGCCGGGAGGAAGAACCGTCATGCCGTCGCCGTTACTGGGCGCGGCCTTCCTTCCACGCCTTCAGCAGGTCGTCATAGGCGATGGTCTGACCCTTCGGCTTCTCGTTGTCGAGCTTGGGCTTCGGGGCGCCGGGGGCGGCGAACCACTCCTTCGGATCCTTCTTCGGGTTCAGCTTGGGGGCGCAGTCGCCGCCGATGTTGGCACGCTCCATGCGGGCCAGCACCTGCTCCATCTGCTCCGCCAGATTGTCCATCGCCTGCTGCGAGGTGCGCTCACCCGTCACGGCTTCGGCGATGTTCTGCCACCACAGCGGGGCCAGCTTCGGATAGTCCGGCACGTTGGTGCCGGTCGGCGTCCAGGCGACGCGGGCCGGGCTGCGGTAGAACTCGACCAGACCGCCGAGCTTCGGCGCCGCCTGGGTCATCGCGTCGGACTTGATGTCGCTTTCGCGGATCGGCGTCAGGCCGACCAGCGTCTTCTTCAGCGACGCGGTCTTCGACACGGTGAACTGGGCGTAGAGCCAGGCCGCCTTGCGGCGTTCCAGCGGCGTGGACTTCAGCAGCGTCCAGGAACCGACGTCCTGATAACCCAGCTTCATGCCCTGTTCCCAGTACGGGCCGTGCGGCGAGGGGGCCATGCGCCACTTCGGCGTGCCGTCGGCGTTCACAACCGGCAGGCCCGGCTTGGTCATGTCGGCGGTGAAGGCGGTGTACCAGAAGATCTGCTGGGCGACGGCACCCTGCGCCGGCACCGGACCGGCTTCGGAGAAGGTCATGCCGGCCGCCTCGGGCGGAGCGTACCTCTTCAGCCAGTCGATGTACTTGTTCAGCGAATAGACGGCCGCCGGGCCGTTGGTGTCGCCGCCGCGGGCGACCGAGGCGCCGGCCGGGCGGCAGCCCTCGACGCGGATGCCCCACTCGTCCACCGGCTTGCCGTTCGGCAGGCCCTTGTCGCCGGCGCCGGCCATCGACAGCCAAGCGTCGGTGAAGCGCCAGCCGAGCGACGGATCCTTCTTGCCGTAATCCATGTGGCCGTAGACGCGGACGCCGTCGATTTCCTTCACGTCGTTGGTGAAGAAGTCGGCGATGTCCTCATAGGCTGACCAATCGAGCGGGACGCCCAGGTCATAGCCGTACTTGGCCTTGAACTTCTCCTTCAGGTCGGGACGGGCGAACCAGTCAGCGCGGAACCAGTAGAGGTTGGCGAACTGCTGGTCGGGCAGCTGGTAGAGCTTGCCGTCCGGACCGGTGGTGAAGCTGGTGCCGATGAAGTCCTTGACGTCCAGCGTCGGCAGGGTGACGTCCTTGCCCTCGCCCGACATGAAGTCGGACAGCGGGATGGCGTGGCCATAGCGGAAATGGGTGCCGATCAGGTCGCTGTCGTTGATGTAGGCGTCATAGACGTTGCGGCCCGACTGCATCTGGGTCTGCAACTTCTCGATGACGTCGCCTTCCTGGATCAGATCATGCTTGATCTTGACCCCGGTCAGCTCGCTGAACAGCTTGGCGAGCGTCTTCGATTCGAATTCGTGCGTCGTCAGCGTTTCGGAGACGACGTTGATGTCCATGCCCTTGAAAGGCTCGGCCGCCTTCACGAACCATTCCAGCTCCTTCATCTGCTCGTCCTTGGAGAGCGTGGAGGGCTGGAGTTCCTCGATGATCCGCTTGGCGACGGCTTCCTGCTCCGGCGTCATGGCGGCGGACGGGGCCGCCGAGGCCATCGCCAGCAGAACGCCGATGCCACCGGCCATCACGGCCCCGGTCAGACGACGCCGAAGAGTCTGTTGCTGAAGCATGGTTCCTCCCACTTGATCGACTTGGTGTCGGGTTGACGTTTCGTATTGCTCTTACCGGCGGAACAGCCGCTCACCTCGTCATCGGCCGCCTGGACGGCGACGACGAATTCCTTTGAAATCCGGCCCCCTCACCCGAAGCGGATGACCAGGGCGATCCAGACCAGCGAGACCGCGAAGGCGCCCCACAGCGACGCCTCGGTCGCCGCGAGCCAGCCCAGATGGATGAAGGCGCTGCCGAGCAGGCCGATGAACAGGCGGTCGCCGCGGGTGGTGCGCATCGGCAGGAAGCCCTTGGCCTCCACCGTCGGCGACACCACCTCCCAAACCGTCATGCCGGCCAGCATCAGGGCGATGCACAGGAAGAAGACCGCGGTCGGCGTGGTCCACGCCATCCATTCCATATCCATGACGCGATCTCCCTCAGACGCGGCCCAGGGCGAAGCCCTTGGCGATGTAGTTGCGGACGAACCAGATCACGAGCGCGCCCGGCAGGATGGTCAGCACGCCGGCGGCGGCCAGCAGGCCCCAGTCCATGCCCGACGCGCTGACGGTGCGGGTCATGGTGGCGGCGATCGGCTTGGCGTCGACCGAGGTCAGCGTGCGGGCCAGCAGCAGCTCGACCCAGCTGAACATGAAGCAGAAGAAGGCGGTGACGCCGACGCCGGCCCGGATCATCGGCAGGAACACCGTGCCGAAGAAGCGCGGGAAGCTGTAACCGTCGATGTAGGCCATCTCGTCGATCTCGCGCGGCACACCGGACATGAAGCCTTCCAGAATCCAGACCGCGAGCGGCACGTTGAACAGGCAGTGGGCGAGTGCCACGGCGATGTGCGTGTCGAACAGCCCGACCGTCTGGTACAGCTGGAAGAAGGGCAGCAGGAACACCGCCGGCGGCGCCATCTTGTTGGTCAGCAGCCAGAAGAAGACATGCTTGTCGCCGATGAAGCGGTAGCGCGAGAAGGCGTAGGCCGCCGGCAAAGCCACCGTCAGCGAGATGATGGTGTTCAGCGTCACATAATAGATCGAGTTGATGTAGCCGCTGTACCAGCTGGGATCGGTGAAGATGATGGTGTAGTTGCGCAGCGTCGGGTTGTGCGGATACAGCGTCAGGCCCGCCAGGATCTCCTCGTTCGTCTTGAAGGACATGTTGACCATCCAGTAGATGGGCAGCATGAGGAAGATGATGTAGCAGACCAGGACGATGGTCCTGTTGGAGACCCGCGCCGAGGAGCGGCGGACGTTTGCCGGGGCCGCCAGCGAACCGGGAGCGAGAACCGCAGCCTTGCTCATTTCTTCTCTCCCGATCCGGAGTTGGTGATGATCGTGTAGAAGATGAAGCTGAACAGCAGCACGATCAGGAAATAGACGATGGAGAAGGCCGCCGCCTTGCCGATGTCGAACTGGCCCACCGCCATCTGCGTCAGATACTGGCTGAGGAAGGTGGTGGAGTTGCCGGGGCCGCCGCCGGTCAGCACGAACGGCTCGGTGTAGATCATGAAGCTGTCCATGAAGCGCAGCAGCACCGCGATGATCAGGACGCCGCGCATCTTCGGCAGCTGGATATAGCGGAACACCGCCCATTTCGACGCGCCGTCGATCTTGGCCGCCTGGTAGAAGGCCGGCGGGATCGACTGGAGGCCGGCATAGCAGAGCAGCGCCACCAGGCTGGTCCAGTGCCAGACATCCATGACCAGCACGGTCAGCCAGGCGTCCAGCGAATTGTTGGTGTAGTTGTAGTCGATGCCGATGGCGCGGAAGGTGGCGCCCAGCAGGCCGATGTCGCCGCGGCCGAAGATCTGCCAGATGGTTCCGACCACGTTGAACGGGATCAGCAGCGGCAGTGCCAGCAGCACCAGCGTCAGCGACGTCTTAGCGCTGCGACCGCCGGGCATGCCGAGAGCGATCAGGATGCCCAAGGGGATCTCGATGGCAAGCACGGCCAGAGAATAGATGATCTGGCGGACCAGCGCATCGTGCAGCCGGTCGTCCTTCAACACCGCCGTGAACCATTCGGTGCCGACGAAGAAGGTCTGGCCGGGGCCGAAGATCTCCTGCACCGAATAATTGACCACCGTCATCAGCGGCACCACGGCACTGAAGGCGACGATCAGAAAGACCGGGATGATGAGGAACCAAGCCCGGTTGTCCTGGACCTTATCCATGGCTTGTGCCTCCTTAACCGACCAGATGGCTGTCGCGGTAGAGCTTGGTCCACCGGCTGGGGAAACGGATGGCGGCGTCGAGCGCCGGGATTTCCTGCTCCTCGCTCAGCCGCACCTTCAAGGTGTGGCTGTTCAGCCGCACCGTCGCCAGCTTGGAGGTGCCGAGATCGTCGACGCCGGTGACCTGCACCGGGATGGCTCCGGCGCTGCCGCTGCGGGTCAGCTCCAGGAATTCCGGACGGATGCCCAGCTCGAACTTGCCGCCCACGGTCGGAACGGCGCGGTCGGGCAGCGGGATGGCGATGCCGTCGACCAGCGCATGGTCGTTGCCCAGCGTGCAGGGCATCAGGTTGATGCCAGGGCTGCCGATGAAATAGCCGACGAAGGTGTGCTGCGGATTCTCGAACAGCTCCTGCGGGGTGCCGAGCTGGACCATGGCGCCTTCATACATCACCGCGACCTTGTCGGCGAAGGTCAGCGCCTCCACCTGGTCGTGGGTCACGTAGATCATGGTCAGGCGGTATTCCTCGTGGATCTGGCGCAGCTTGCGGCGCAGGATCCACTTGGTGTGCGGGTCGATGACGGTCAGCGGCTCGTCGAACAGGATGGCCGCCACGTCGGAACGCACGAGGCCGCGGCCCATCGAGATCTTCTGCTTGGCGTCCGGCGTCAGCCGCTGGGCGCGCTTCTTCAGGTCGGCGGTCAGGTCGAGCGCCTCGGCAACCTGCCTCACCCGACGGTCGACATCCGCCTCCGGAACCTTGCGGTTGCGCAGCGGGAAGGCGAGGTTCTCGTACACCGTCATGGTGTCGTAGATGACCGGGAACTGGAACACCTGGGCGATGTTGCGCTCTTCCGGCGTGCAGCGGGTCACGTCCAGCCCGTCGAACAGCACCCGTCCCTCGCTGGGCACCAGCAGGCCGGAGATGATGTTCAGCAGCGTGGACTTGCCGCAGCCCGACGGCCCCAGCAGCGCATAGGCCTTGCCGTCCTCCCACTCCTGCGACAGGCGGCGGAGCGCGTAGTCCTCAGGCCGGGTGGGATGCGGGTGATAGGAATGGCCGAGATTGTCGAATTGGATGGTCGCCATCGCTCCCGCCCCCTTAAGCGATGTTGCGCAGCGCACCGCGCCGCCAATTGGGTGCCGCCACCAGCTGGCCGGCTGCGGAGAAGACGAAGATGCGGTCCGGATCGGCATAGACCTGGATGTCGCTGCCGATCGGGTGGCTGTGCACCCCCTCCTCGCGCGCGATCAGCGTGGTGTCGCCGTGGCGCAGATGGACGAAGGTCTCCGACCCGCTGATCTCAGACAGGGCAACCTTGCCCTTGACCGGCACCAGCCGCTCGCTGCGCCTCAGCACCGTCAGGTGGTTGGCCCGGATGCCGACCTTGCAGGGGCCGGCCGGCAGGTTGCGGTCATGGGCCGACAGCGGCAGGCTGGTGCCGTCCGACAGTGCAACCCGGTCGTTGGTCAGGATCGCGTCCATCACGTTCATAGGCGGATCGCTGAACACCTGCGCGCACTCCAGAGACTTCGGCGTGTGGAACACATCGCCGGTCGCCCCGGTCTGCAGCATCCGCCCCTCGTGCAGGACCGTGACGTTGCCGCCGAGGATCAGCGCCTCCTGCGGTTCGGTGGTGGCATAGACGACGGTGGTCTTGCCATCCGCGAAGATGTCGCGCAGTTCGGCGCGCAGCTCCTCGCGCAACTTGTAGTCGAGATTGACCAGCGGCTCGTCGAGCAGGAGCAGGCCGGCGCCCTTCACCAGGGCGCGGGCGATCGCGCAGCGCTGCTGCTGGCCGCCCGACAATTCGGCCGGCAGCCGGTCCAGATAGGGTTCGATCCGCAGCATGGCGGCGGTCCGGCGCACCTTGGCGTCGATCTCCGCCCGGTCCTTGCCCTGACGGCGCAGCGGCGAGGCGATGTTGTCGTAGACCGTCATCGCCGGATAGTTGATGAACTGCTGATAGACCATCGCCACGTCGCGGTGGCGGACCGACGTGCCGGTCACGTCCTTGCCGGTCTCCAGCACGCGCCCGGCGCTGGGCGCGTCGAGCCCGGCCATCAGCCGCATCAGCGTCGTCTTGCCGGCCAGCGTCCGCCCCAGCAGGACGTTGAAGCTGCCGGGTTGCAGCTCCAGCGATACGGGGTGGAGATGCTGCTCGGCGCCGACGCGCTTCGCCACGCCTTCCAGTGTGAGTGTCACCGCATTCCTCCCATCGACCGCAGAGCGGAGGCGTTTTCGCCCGCGTCCCTGTTGGCCGTCGCTTCGCGGCGGCGGTCGAACCAGCCGCCGATGGCCTCCCGGATCGCAGCGTCCAGGTGCAGCCCAAGTTTGGAACGCCGCCACAGGAAATCGTCGCCGGTCATCGCGAACTCTTCCCGCACGGCATAGTCGAGTTCGGCTTCAAAGACGCCGCCCCCGAAATCGATACCCAGATCGGCCAGTCCTTTGGCGTCGCCCAGCAGCCGTTCGACCCGCGTGCCGTAGGCCCGCGCCAGACGAAGAGCCAGCGCATCGGGCAGCCAGGGTTTCCGCCGCTTCAGGTCGGCCAAGAAGCCGGCGAAATCGGCGTCGGCGATGTCACCGCCGGGCAGCGCCACATCGGCAGTCCAGGTGATGCCGCCCTTGCCCAGCGCCTTGCCCAGCTTCTCCGTCGCCTCCTCCGCCAGCCGGCGGAAGGTGGTGATCTTGCCGCCGAAGATCGACAGCATCGGCGCGTCGCCGGCCGGCTCGTCCATCTCCAGCACATAGTCGCGGGTGACGGCCGAGGCGTTGCCGCTGGCGTCGTCGAACAGCGGCCGGACGCCGCTGTAGGTCCACACCACGTCGCTCTCGCGCACCGGCTTGGCGAAGTAGCGCGAGACCGCCCGGCACATGTAGGCGATTTCGTCCTGGCTGATCGCCACGGCGCCGGGATCGCCCGAGTAATCGAGGTCGGTGGTGCCGATCAGGGTGAAATCACGCTCGTACGGAATGGCGAAGACGATGCGGCGGTCGTCGTTCTGGAAGATGTAGGCGTGATCGCCCTCATACATCTTCGGCACGACGATGTGGCTGCCCTTGACCAGACGAACCGACTTGTCGACGGTGACACCGGTTCGCTTGGCGATCATTTCGCGGACCCAGGGACCGGCGGCATTCACCAGCGCGCGGGCGCGGACGGCGCGGGTGGCGCCGGTGTTCACGTCCACCAGCGTCGCTTCCCACAGGCCATTGCGCCGCTCCGCCTTCTCGCAGCGGGTGCGGGTCAGGATCTCCGCCCCACGGGCCCGCGCGTCCATCGCGTTCAGCACGACAAGCCGGCTGTCCTCCACCCAGCAGTCCGAATACTCGAACGCCTTGGTGAAGCCGCCCGACAGCGGCTTTCCGGCCGGCGCGCTGGTCAGGTCGACGCCGTGCGACCCCGGCAGCAGCTTGCGCTTTCCCAGATGATCGTAAAGGAACAGGCCGATGCGCACCATCCAGGCCGGGCGCATGCTGCTGTCGTGCGGCAGGACGAAGCGCAGCGGCCAGATGATGTGCGGAGCGGCGCGCAGCAGAACCTCGCGCTCCTGCAACGCCTCGCGCACCAGACGGAATTCGTAATATTCGAGATAGCGCAGGCCGCCGTGGATCAGCTTGGTGCTGGCCGACGAGGTGGCGCCCGCAAGGTCGCCCTGTTCGCACAGCACCACCGACATCCCGCGCCCGACCGCATCGCGGGCGATGCCCGCCCCGTTCACGCCGCCGCCGACGATCAGCAGGTCGGTCACCGCCGCATCGGTCCCGCCGAGCCGGCCGTCCGTTCCTGCAGGGCTCGCGTTTACCATGGGTTCCTCTCCGTACCGCGCCGGTTCCTTGCGAACCCGGCCGCTTTCGTTTCGGAACATAGAATGTTCGTTCGCGTTTGAAAAGGAAAATGTTTGTTCAGCTGACCATATTTTAGAGGCTACGCCGGATCCGGCATCTTTCCTATCGGAAATCGAGTTGCGAAGCCGGGCACTGCAAGGATTCCGACGGTTCTTCAGACACCAAGGGACTACCCCGACAGGCAGGGAAGCGGCCTGTGCGCGCGGCGCATCAGGCTTGCCAAAACCCGTGCCGGAGCTTTCCCGTCAGCCGCAACATCGCTCCAGCGGCAGTTTCCAGACGTTGTCTAGCGAACAGAAGACGTTCGATCCTTTACAGGCGGGCGATCGCTTCCTCGACAAGACGGGCCAGAGCGGCAAGATCGATATCGACCGGCACATCGAGCCGATCGACCAGACGGTCCGAATAGTCAACGGAGTCGCCGGTAAAGCTGCCGGTCAGTTGGCTGAAATGCCCGATCAGCGTGGCCTGCGTTCCCATCTGGATGTTCCAGGAGGACTCTGGATGGAAGAAGTCGGGGTTGTTCAGATGAATCCAGGTGGCGTTGGGCGGCAGGTAGACGTGATTGGAGGTACCGGCACCGATGGGGGAGACCACGATCTCCGCCTGCGCAACAAGCTCGATCGTTTCCAAAACGTTCAGCGACTCCGGCGGGACCACCTCGAAACCGTAAGCGGCCAGCAGGTCGCCCACTGCCGCGTCGTTGGCGATGCGATGTTTTGGATACGAGTTCCGGCGCGACAGGAACACGCGCCTGGGCAACGGACCGCGCCCGGGTCGGACCCGTCCCAGCATCGCCTCGCGCAGCCAGCGATACGCGACGGGATATGAGACCGGCGACGGCACGACCGCCCGATCGAAGCGGTAGAGCGAGAACGTGCCTTCCTGGCCAAGGGTGTGGCGCATATCGACGATGCGTTCGCGCCGGATGCCGATCAGTTCGAGCATCTCATACTGATATTCACGCACGTCGAACAGAATGACCGGCAGATCCTGCGCCTCCGGAATCCGGGTACAGGCGATCAGCATGGGCAGCACGTCGACCATGAAATGCCAGTAATTGGGAGTCGAGCGCACGAAGATCGCGGGTTCCGGAATGTCGACCACACGGTACAGCGGACGCGGCAGGCGGATCGCTCCACTCACCAGCCCGGGCGTCACCCCGACCAGCGGCACGGTGGCGCCGTTCACCACACTGTCCTGGCTCTCGCGAAGCATGTGCCGGCGATCGGCAAGGATGAAGCTCTCGAAGTTGTCCTTGACGTAAAATCCCTGGATCACCTCGATTCTGGCGTCGAACGCAACCCCGACCGGAGCCGCGCCAAGAGCCGGCAGCCCGTCCAGATGGCAGTGCAGGTAAGCGGGATACTCGTCGTAGGCCGTCTGCGGCACGGGTTGGGCATCGGCCTGCCAGATGCGGGCAGGCAGTCCGGCGGCGGCGCACCAATCCGGAAATTCGTGAATATCGACCGTGAAAATGTCGATGTCGCTTTCCGCCACGGCGCGAAAATCATAGCGGTTCTTTACCCGGACGCAGGCTTCGGCCAGTTCGCGATGCTCCGTCAGCAAAGCGATCCGAATGTGCCGCTCGAACAGGTCGTAGAGAAACTGATTCATGGTCGGTGCACCGGCGAGCCCGAGAAGAGCGGTGCGAAGCCAGGCTCCGGCAGAGTCCACGTCGTTCCGATGATGAGCCGCAAGAGCGAAGTCGAGCGCCTGGGCACAATAGAGTTCGCGCAAGGGCACGGAGCCGGGATTGGCCGCGACGCCACGCTCATAGAACCCGGCCGCCGTTTCCGGCTGGCCCAGGCTGCGGTACAGATTGCCCAGATTGATGAAAGGCGCGTCGAAGAACGGGTTGACGGCAACCGCACGCTGCATCAGCGCAGCACCAGCCTGCGGATCCCCGGATCGCCAGCGCACCAGCCCCAGGCAATGCAGAGCATTGAAATCGAAAGGCGAAAGGCACAATGCGGTTTCGTAGAGCCGCTCGGCCTCGCCCAACTGCCCGGCTTGATGGTGTGCGATGGCGCGAGTCACGAGATCGGTCGGGTTCAAGATCATTTCCGATGATACAAAGGCTTGCTTCTGCCCCGCACCTTACCCCGATTGTCGAGCGCTATGGAATATGGCTCGACCGGTGCCCCGATCATGGATACGGGGCACCGGTCGGCAGAATCTTGCGCCGCTCACGCCGCGCGGATGCGGCCCAGCAGGCGGTCAATATCGTCGCTCAGGCTTTCGGACCGTTGCGAAAGCGCGCGGGTGGCGTCCACCACCTGGGCCGCGGCGCTGCCGGTGCGGTTCACCGCGTCGTCCACCGACACCACCGTGTCGGCGATGCTCTGCACCGCATCGGAGGCGTGGTTGATGCTGCGCGCGATCTCGTCGGTGGCGGCGGACTGCTCCTCCACCGCCGCGGCGACCATGGCGGTGATCTCGTCGATGCGGCTGATGGTGCGGCCGATGTCGTCGATGGCCGACACCGCCCCCTGCGCCGTCGTGCGCACCGCCTGGACCTGCTGGGCGATCTCCTCCGTCGCCTTGGCCGTCTGGCCGGCAAGGCTGCGCACCTCCTCGGCCACCACGGCGAAGCCGCGTCCGGCCTCCCCCGCCCGTGCCGCCTCGATGGTGGCGTTCAAGGCCAGAAGGTTGGTCTGGCCGGCGATGGCGTTGATCATGCCGACCACGTCGCCGATCTTCTGCGCGGCGGCGGCCAGCGCCACCATCAGTTCGTTGGTGCTGCGCGCCTCTTGCACCGCGCCACGGGCGATCTGGCTGGAATCGCCGACCCGCCGAGTGATCTCGCCGATCGACGCGGACAGCTGGCTGGCGGTCGCGGCCACCGTCTGAACATTGGTCGCGGTATCGGCGACCGCCGACCGCACGTCGGTCATCCGGCGGCAGGTCTGCTCGGCGGTGGCCGACATCCCTTCCGATGCCTCGCGCATGTCGGCCGACGCGGCGGCGATGTGACGCGACGCCTCCTTCACGCTGGCCTCGATGCTGGCGGTGATGGATTGGATCGTGCGCGACCGCTCGGCATCGGCGGCCTGCTTCATCGCATCCTGTTCCTCCTGCAAACGGGCGATCTCGGCGCTCTTGTCACGGAAGACGCCGACGATCCCCGCCATCTCGGCGATCTCGTCACGCCCGCCGACCGTGGCGTCGACCGCCAGATCGCCGCTGGCGACCGCGCGCATGGCGTCGATCACCCGCAGCAGCCGGCGGGTCAGCCGGTTGCGCACATAGAACCACGCGATCAGCAGGCTCGACACCACCACCACCGCCGCGGCCCCGCCCTGAATGGCGACCGCCCCGGAGATCGCCGTCTCGGTGCGCGTCACATCGGCGTCGGTGCGCTCCTGCTGATGGGCGACCACCGTATCGATGGTTCCGTTCAACTCCGTGGTCAGCCGCACCGTTTCGGCCAGCGCGCTTTCGATGTCGGCGGTGATGCGCGCCTGATCGTCGCGCAGGCGGAAGACGCTGCCGGCGCCGCCGCCGAAGGCAGCCAGCCCGTCGCGCGCCTTGACCAGCGACGGCCGGTCGGGACTGTCCTTCGGCAGGGCGCCGATGGCGTTGTCGACACGCAGCAGAGCCCAGTTGTACTTCGAGCGGATGTTGTTCAGCGTCGCCCCGTAAGGCACGCTGGACGCGGCGGCGATCATGCCGAAGGCGAGGTTGCCGTTGGCCTGCACGTTCATCAGCTGGGTGATGACCGGCAGTTCCTCCTGCGCCAGACGGCGGCCCAGTCCGGTGGCCGTATCGACCGCCTGCGCCGCGGCCAGATCACCCACCACATTGTTGACCGACAGGGTCGAAACCTCCAGCAGCGGCGCCACCAGTTCGGTGAAGTCCTCGTGCGCCATCACCGCGTCGGCGACCAGCGTGTTGAGCTTGTCCTCCAGCGCCAGACGTTCGGCGGTGCGCTTGCCCAGCGTGTCCAGTGCCGCGCCCATACGCTCCGCCAGCCCGGCGACCGCGTCGGCATCGGCCGACATGCTTCCGGCACCCCCACCCGCCTGAACCCGCATCGCCGAAATCCGATCGCGCAGCTCCGCCAGCCTCTTGGTCAGGCCGTCCATCCGCTCCGTCAGCTCCGCCGCATCGCGCGATGCCGCCACCGCCGGCGCGTCGGCGGCGATCGCCGTGCTGTCCTTCGCCAGATTGAGCGAACGGACGATGGCCGGCACGCTGCTGCGGCCGATCTGGCCCATCGACCGCCCGGTCTCGGTCAGCGACCACCACGCCATCACGCTGGCGAAGGCAGCCAGCAATGCCACCCCGCCGAAGGCCAGGAACAGCCGCCCCTGAATGCCGAGCCGAATGCCGAGCCGCTCCCCGGCTGGCGTCAGTCGCGTCATGTTCCTCTCCTAAAGGTAATCTTTTGTCGGCAAGCCGGACCGTTAAGCGTCACGACGAGTTTGAAGGATGGCGGTGACAACCGTCAGTCGCGGCAAACCCTGATTGGACTGGGTGCCCGCTGGTGGATGTCGTAACCGCTCAGGTCATCTCATATCATGCGCGTTTATTTTCGTAAAGAAACATGCTTGTGTCGCCAACAATATCCAGCGTACATATCAGCCCACGGGATTGCAGGTCCGCCGGACGGCCGAAACCTTCGTTCCGCCTGATCCGTTCCCGCAGGAACGGCCCATTTTCGCATTGACCCATTCCGCGCATCTGATCCACTGACACCCCTTCCCAAACGTCCTTGAAAGACCGGAGACAGTCCCCCGATGGATGCGCGCCTGGACGCCGAACGCCGCCAGCAGGAAATCGTGGCTCTCGTGCATGCCAAGGGCATGGTGCAGATCCTGTGGCTGGCCGAGCATTTCGACGTCACGCCGCAGACCATCCGCCGCGACATCGAACATCTGGCCGGCCAATCCGCTGTGCGACGCTTCCGCGGCGGCGTTACCGTGCCGTCGAGCGTCGAGAACATCGCCTACTCCACCCGGCAGACCCTGATGGCGGAGGAAAAGCGCCGCATCGCCGAACTGGTCGCCCGCCATGTGCCGGAGGACGCCTCCCTCTTCCTCAACATCGGCACGACGACGGAGGCGGTGGCCCAGGCCCTGCTCGGCCACAAGAGGCTGCGGGTGCTGACCAACAACCTGAACGTCGCCACCATCCTGCACAAGAACACGAATTTCGCGCTGTCCATCGCCGGCGGCCTGGTCCGCGAACGCGACGGCGGCATCATCGGCGAGGCGACCGTTGAGTTCATCCGCCGCTACAAGGTCGACATCGGCATCATCGGCATCAGCGGCATCGACTCCGAGGGCGACCTGCTGGATTACGACGAACAGGAGGTCCGTGTCGCCCGCGCCATCATCGAAAGCTCGCGCCGGGTCTTTCTGGTCACCGACCACACCAAATTCGGCCGCAACGCCATGATCCGTATGGCCGACGTCAGCGTGCTGGACGCGCTGTTCACCGACCGCCTGCCGCCGGCCGAGCTGATGGAGGTGCTGAGCAACGCCGACTGCCAGGTCCATGTCGCCGACGGCAGCGACGCGGCGAACGGCGACGGCGAGGACACGGAGGACTGACGGGATCCCCCCGGTTTCGGCGAAACAGCTTCAAACGCGGCCCCCGCCTCCACGGCCCCGATGTCGCTTGCCGAAGCCGGGTCTCACCTCCACTCTGTGATGTTGGGCCTTGTGCAACAGGTTGGCCCGGCCAACAGATATGAGCAGGTGTGCGGTGATCATCGAAAGCGACCTCAAGCTCGACTTCAAGGACGTGCTGATCCGGCCGAAGCGCAGCACGCTGCAAAGCCGCAACGACGTGGATGTCAACCGGACCTTCACCTTCCTGCACACCCAGCGCGACTGGACCGGCTTCCCGCTGATCGCCGCCAACATGGACGTCACCGGCAGCATGGGCATGGCGCGCGCCCTGTCGCGCTTCGGCGCGATGACCGCCCTGCACAAGCATTACAAGGCCGACGAACTGGCCGCCTTCTTCCGGGCGGAAGCGGAGTCGGCCATCCTGTCCAACGTCTTCTATTCGATGGGCATCGCCGACGCCGACCATGACAAGTTCCAGGCGGTGAAGGCCAAGGCGCCGGTGGGGAAGATCTGCCTGGACGTCGCCAACGGCTATACCGAGCGCTTCGTCGAGGTGATCGCCCGCCTGCGCGAGGAGAACCCGGACACCGTCATCATGGCCGGCAACGTCGTCACCGGCGACATGACGGAGGCGCTGCTGCTGGCCGGCGCCGACATCGTCAAGGTCGGCATCGGGCCGGGATCGGTCTGCACCACCCGCAAGATGACCGGCGTCGGTTACCCACAGCTGTCGGCCATCATCGAATGCGCCGACGCCGCCCACGGGCTGAAGGGCCAGGTCTGCGGCGACGGCGGCTGCACCGTGCCGGGCGACATCTCCAAGGCCTATGGCGCCGGCGCCGACTTCGTCATGCTCGGCGGCATGCTGGCCGGCCATGACGAGTGCGAGGGCGAGATCCGTTACGAGGACCGCGACGGCAACCGCGTACCGGTCGCCATGACCTTCTACGGCATGTCGTCCGACACCGCGATGCACAAGTATTCCGGCGGCGTCGCCTCCTACCGCGCCTCGGAAGGGAAGACGGTCGAGGTTCCCTACCGCGGCCCGGTGGAGAACACGATGCAGGAGATCATGGGCGGCGTGCGCAGCATGATGACCTACATCGGGGCCACCCGGCTGAAGGAGGTGCCGAAACGCACCACCTTCGTCCGCGTCGGCGCGCAGCTGAACACCGTGTTCGGGGGCTGACCGGTCTCCCGGCCGCATGGCTGGTCCCTGCCGGGAAGCTCGCCCGATTCTTGTCTCTTGGTCCCGTTCCGTTCTACTGCTTGGGTAAGCGGCGAATCGGATCTTTGCGGGAACGAGAGAGCTTATGGACGGGGTGCCCGGCAGCGGAGCGGATGTCATCCGCGCCCAGTTGCCGACCCTGCCGGACACGCCCGGCGTCTATCGGATGCTGGCGGCCGACGGGTCGGTCCTTTATGTCGGCAAGGCGAAGAACCTGAAACGGCGGGTGGCCAGCTACACCCGGACCGACGGGCTGCCCAACCGTACCCGGCGGATGGTGTCGCTGACCCGTGCCATGGAGTTCGTCACCACCCATACCGAGGCCGAGGCGCTGCTGCTGGAAGCCAACCTGATCCGCAGCCTGCTGCCGCCCTTCAACATCCTGGTGAAGGATGACCGATCCTTTTCCTACATCGTGATCGGGAAGGGACACGACTTCCCGCGCCTGATGCAGCACCGCGGCAGCGCCGAGCGCCGCGGAACGTCAGGGAAAGGCAATCGCCGCGATTCCGACCTGTTCGGCCCCTATGCCTCGCCGCATCTTGTCGGCATGACCATCGCCGCCCTGCAACGCGCCTTCCTGCTGCGCAGCTGCGACGACGGGGTGTTCGCCTCGCGCACCCGGCCCTGTCTGCAACACCAGATCAAGCGCTGCTCCGCCCCCTGCGTCGGCCGTGTCGACGAAGAGGAGTATGCCGCCCAGGTCCAGGGCGTGCGCGACGTGCTGTCCGGCCGCAGCGCCGAGGTGCAGGCGGAATTCGCCCGCCACATGACCGATTGTTCCGACAGGCTGGAGTATGAGGACGCCGCCCGCTGGCGCGACCGCATCCGCGCCCTGACCGCGCTGCAGAGCCGTCAGGACATCAATCTGGAGGACACGCTGGGCGATGCCGACGTGCTCGCCCTGCATCGCGAGGGCGGTGCCGCCTGTGTCCAGGCCTTCTTCTTCCGCGGCGGCCGCAACCAGGGTACCCGCGCCTTCTTCCCCCGCATCGACGCGGAGGAGGAGCCCGGCGACATCCTCGCCGCCTTCGCCGCCCAGCTCTATGCCGACACCCCGCCGCCGGCCCTGGTGCTGTTGAGCGATCCGCTGGAAGCTCCGGAGTTGCTGGAGGAGGCGCTGAGCCTGTCCGCCGGCCGCCATGTCATCGTGGAATGCCCGAAACGCGGCCCCAAGCGCCGCGCCGTCGACCATGCGCAGACCAACGCCCGTGACGCGCTCGGCCGCCGGCTGGCCGAACGCTCCACCCAGGCGGCGCTGCTGGACGGGGTGGCGCGTGTCTTTGGCCTGCGCGCCGCCCCGCGCCGCATCGAGATCTACGACACCTCACATATCCAGGGGGCTTTCCCTGTCGGCGCCATGGTGGTGGCCGGCCCGGACGGGTTCCAGCGCAATGCCTACCGCCGCTTCTACATCCGCGATCCCGAGGCGGCCGGTGACGATTACGCCATGCTGCGCGAGACCTTCACCCGCCGCTTCCACCGCAGCAGCGGGTCCGGCCGGGATTCCGGCCAATGGCCCGACCTCGTGCTGATCGACGGCGGCCTCGGCCAGTTGAACGCGGTGAAGGACGAACTGGCGATGCTGCAGATCACCGACATCCCGCTGGTCGCCATCGCCAAGGGTCCGGATCGCAACGCCGGGCGCGAGCGCTTCTTCCGCCCCGGCCAACCGCCGCTGACACTGACGCCCAACGATCCGGTGCTGCATTTCCTGCAACGGCTGCGGGACGAGGCCCACCGCACCGCCATCGACAGCCACCGGGCCCGCCGCATGAAGGCGATGTCGCACAGCCGCATCGACGGCATTCCCGGCATTGGCCCGGCCCGCAGGAAGGCACTGCTGCATCATTTCGGCAGCGCCACCGCCGTCGCATCGGCCGGGCTGAAGGATCTGGAGGCCACTCCCGGCATCAGCGAAGCCATTGCGCGAAGACTTTACGAACATTTCCATGGATAGGCATTAGGGTGCCGGACCGGCACAAATTTGAATTGTTCAAATATTGAGCGGGCAGTAGTCAAGAGCGCGCTTCATGGATTTGTAATGTGCCGTTACAAAGTCATGGCCCAGGTAAACATCCGTCCGCGCATTTAAGAAAAATAAATAATGCTGTGATTGGATAATGTTCCGGTGGGTTTTCAGGATTACTGCCCCCCTACCCGATCTGCCCCCATTCGTCCCTTGCGCAAACAGCCCCCGTTCAGCCCCCAATCGAGGTGAGGAACCATGCTGGCCGACTGGCACATTCAAACCAAGACGGCCACTGCCGCCGCCGTCGTCGGGCTCTTTTCCGTCATTACGGCCGCAGCCGGCTTCTACGCGCTCGACCGCACCGAAAAGGCTGTCAACGATCTGGTCCGCACCCAGAAGGAACAGCTCGACGCCTTCGACATGCGCATCGACATCATCGCGCTCAGTCGGATGGAATATGAGCTGGGCAACGATCCCGCCCAGGCCGGCAGCTTCGCCGGACAGGCGGACAAACGCATCGCCGAGATGAAGGACCGCCTGACCGCGTTGGGCAAACGCTCCGACTCCGACCAGATGGCGAAGATTGATGCCATTCGGTCGGGCTTCGGCGGGTACGAAAAGAATGTCCGGGCCATGCTCGACACCGCCAAGGCAGCGGCGGTCAAGGGCGGCGACGAGGGGCGCAGGCTGGTGCTGGATGGGCTGAAGGCCAGCCGCACCGGCCAGATGGCATTGACCGACGCGGTGAAGGTCTACAACACCGACGTGTCGAAGCGCACCGACGCCGCGGTCACGGACGCGATGGAACTGGCGCAGACGATGAAGGTCACCCTGGCGGTGGCCGCGGCGCTGGCGCTCGCCGTCGGTCTGCTGATCTCCATCCTGATCTCCCGCGCCGGGCTGGTACTGCCGCTCCGCGCCCTGATCGAGGAGGTGCGGCGGATGGCGGGCGGCGCGCTCGACAAGAGTGTGGAGGGCATCGGCCGCAAGGACGAGATCGGCGAACTGGCCCGCTCGGTCGAGGGGTTCCGCCAGGATCTGGTCAAGGGCCGCGAGGTCCAGGCGGAAGTCGACCGCCAGCGTGAGCAGGCACTTGCCATCGCCAACCGGCGCGAGGGTCTGCTCCGCGCTTTCGACAGCGCCATTTCCGGCATCCTGCGCGGGGTGGCGGCCGCCGCGACCGAACTGGAAAGCACCGCCCGCAGCATGAGCGGCATCGCCCAGAAATCCATGCATCAGGCCACCAGTTCCGCCGCCGCGTCGGAACAGACCTCCTCCAACGTCCAGGCGGTCGCCGCCGCGACGGAGGAGATGAACGCCTCCATCGCCGAGATCGCCCGTCAGGTGAACCAGAGCACCGACGTGGCGGGTGCGGCGATGCGCGAGGCCGAACAGACCAACGCCGTCGTCGGCGACCTCGCCCAGACCGCCCAGCGCATCGGCGAAGTGGTGCAGTTGATCAACGACATCGCCAGCCAGACCAACCTGCTGGCACTGAATGCCACCATCGAGGCGGCGCGGGCAGGTGAAGCCGGCAAGGGGTTCGCCGTGGTGGCGAGCGAGGTGAAAAGCCTCGCCAGCCAGACCGCCCGCGCAACCGAGGAGATCTCCGCCCAAATCCAGGCGATGCAGACGGTGACCGACACGGCGGTGACGGCGATCCGCGGCATCGGCATCACCATCGCCCGCATGAACGAGATCGCCACCGCCATCTCCAGCGCGATCACCCAGCAGAACGCGACAACGGAGGAGATCAGCCGCGCCATCCAGCAGGCGTCCCACGCCACCGCCAGCGTGTCGGCCAGCCTGTCCGAACTGACGGAGGTCGCGGCACAGACCGGGGATGCCGGCAATCAGGTGCTGTCGGCCGCCCGCGACCTGTCCCAGCAGTCCGAAGCGATGCACCAGGAGGTGGAAGGCTTCCTGTCGCAGATCCGCGCGGGCTGAGGCTGCCGGGGAAGACGGTCGCCTACGGCACCGTCTTCCCGGTGAACGGATTCCAGCCCACCGCCGCCAGTGCCGCCCAGGCGGTGGCGCCCAGATGGGGGCGCCGGTAATAGAGGAAGTCGTCGGTCTTGCTGTCAGGTCCGATCGCGAGCCCGGTGGTCAGAACCTGCGGCCGGGTGGCGTAGAGATAGCCACCGGGGCTGATTTCCTTCAGCAGTTCGCCGAACAGCCGGTCCGCATCGCCGCGACGGCCGACGGCGCGATAGGCGAGTGCGGCCTGCGCCGTTCCCTCCACCCACATGCCGTCGCGGTCGTCGTTGAAGTCAAAGCCGCCGTCGGCTCCGTGCGCCCGCTCCGCGTAGCTCAGGGCGACCCGCCACGCCTCCGGCGCCTGCGGCAGCAGCAGCGGCCAGAGCTGCGCATCGAGGCCGGAGGTGGAGGTGCTGGTGGTCACCCCGTCCGGAGTGGTGCCGATCGGGAAATGGTCGCCACCCGCCGTCCACATCCTGTCGAGAAAATCGCGGGCTTCGCGCTCCGGCCCGGCAAAATCGCCGCCGAGCCAGCCGAACAGCGCCACCAGATCGGTATTGTGCTCCGTCGATTTCCAGGTCAGCGGCTGCGGCGCGTCGTCGAAGCCCTGGATGCCACCGTTGAATCCACCGGGACCGCGCGGGTCACGGGTATGCTCCACCACCCAGCGCGCCAGTTCGGCCGCCCCATCGCGGAAGCGCCTTTCGCCGGTGGTCTCGGCCAGCGTCAGCAGGGCCAGCCCGGCCCAGGCGACGTTGCCGGTGGCGGTGCCGACCTGATAGGGATCCTCGCCCCAGTGGTTGCCGACGGCATCCCACCAGCCGTTGGGCGGGATCGGCCGCTGTTTCTGCGCGCCCGCCCGATAGGTGTTGCGCAACCGTCCCTTCCAGCCGGCACGGTCGAGCGAGACGGCATCGAGCAGCGCCTCGCCGATGCGCAAGGCCTTGTCGCGCTGGCCACATGCGGTCAAAGCCATGATCGCCAGCGCGTTGTCGTAGGTAAAGGCGGCGTTGGACAGCGCCGGCTCGGAGGTCGGGCCGGGCGCGTAGGAATTGTCGTAGCTGCGCAGGAACAGCGGGCCGCGCCCGGACACCTCGTCGACGCGCGCCGTGAGCGTGCCGCAGGTCTTCTGCGCCAGATCCTTCGCCGGCGGCACGGATGCGGCCGAAGCCGGGACCGCCATCAGGACGGAAGCTCCAAATGCGAGCGCCGCCAGCGCGGCGCGGCCGAACCGCCCGCCCCGCCGCGGGAACATTCGCTTGACGCTGACACGCTTGGACATCGACACCGCCGGCCAGTTCAGGAAGCCCCACATATGGCCCCTTTGACAGCCGGCGGCAACCGAACGGGAGAGGGAGCTGCAAAGCCCCTTACAGCGGCGCCAACCCCGCCATGATGTGGGTCTTGCGCTCACCATAGGCGCTGCCCAGTTCGGCGGCGCGGTCGTCGTCCAGAACCTCCCTGGCCTCCTCGAACAGCTCCTCCTCCTCTTCGTCGAGGTGGTGGCGGACCAGTTCGCCCAGCACCTGGAGCTTTTCCTTCCAGCCGCTGTCGGTGGTCTTCATCGCGTTCAGCTCGTCCAGCAGGCCATTGATGAGGTGGTGCTCGTTCAGCCCCTCGACGGTTTCCGACTTCGCTTCCTTCGCCTTCTTCAGCGAGGCGTAGAAGACGCCCTCCTCCACCTTCGAATGGGCCCACAGCTCGCGCTGCAACTCCTCGAACACGGCGCGGCCGCTGCCGTTGGCCTTCTCGGTCTTGTCGAGAAGGCCGCGGATGGTGTCGTGGTCGGTCTTGATGCGGGCGAAGATGTCGGCCTTGGTGCCGGTGGTCTTGCTGGCCATCGTCGGGGTCCTTGGCAATTGTTGTGGGATGAGGTCAACCCGTTGCCAATAGAACCCCGCCGCGGCCGGACTGTTCCCGGTCACGTCTCAAGCCAAGCCCTGCACCCTCAACCCCGCGGATGCGTTTCCACGAACTCGCGCAGGGTGTGCATCAGCTCCACCGCATGGACGACCTGGCCATGGGCGCAGGCCTCCGCGATGTCGTCGGCGATGATGTGGGCGATGCGGTCGGCTCCACCGGGGCAGTGGGCAAGGCAATGACCCATCTCCACAGCCACCATTTCCGGAACATGTTCGTGTTCGGCGATCGCGTCGATCTCCGCTTCGGTGAGATCGCTCAGCGCGATGCAGTCCTTGATCGTCAACATGGCGCGTTCCTCCCGGGAACGGCCGGACTGCCCTGTGGTATCAGGGTCGAAAAACGGTCCCGCTGACCGGCACCCCTGCAAATGCCGGCGCCGCACGGCACCCCGCCAAATCAGGCGGCGGGGATACCGCGCGGCCGAAAACCGGCAAAAGTCAGTGAGCCATCAGAACCGGCAGCCCGGCGTGGTTCAGCACGTAGCGCGTGACACCGCCCAGGATCATTTCCCGCATCCGGCTGTGGCCATAGCCGCCCATGACAAGCAGGTCGGCGCCCAGCTCCACGGCTTTCTTGGTGACCGTCTCCCCAACGGGTTCCGATCCCGGATGCAATATAGTTAACTCAGGGTTAACCCCCTGCCAAGCGAGATATTGGGCGATGCGGCGTCCTGTCGCGCCTTCCGTCACCGACGTTTCGGCGGTCAGGACATGGGTGCGGTCGGCACTGCGCAGGAAGGGCAGCGCCGCGGCGACGGCACGGGTGGCCTCCGTCTTGCCGTTCCAGGCGACGGCGACGGTGTGGCCGATCTCGGCCGGCAAATTCTTCGGCACCAGCAGCACCGGCCGGGCCGAGCCCAGCAGCGCCGTTTCCATGGTGGTGTAGCCCTGCGTATCGGCCTCGATCGAGGTGTGCGCGCAGACGATCAGGTCGGACAGGCGGCCCTCCGCCGGCACCACGTCCTCGATCCGGCCGATCACCTCGCGCCAGGAGGCGGACGGCGCCTCGACCCCGCCGGGGACGTCCCGGATCTCGAACCCGGCCTCGGCGACCGCGGCGTCGAAATGGCGGCGGGCGGCGGCGCGATGGTTGTTCGACTCGGTCTCCGCCGCACGCATGATCTCGTCCACCATGGCGCCCGACATGCCTTCGCCCAGCATCGGGACGGCATCGCGCGGGTCAAGGCGGACGAACAGGCCGACGAGGTGGGCGTCGAAGTCCCGCGCCACCGCCACCGCGCCCTTCAGGGCCACCGGATCATTGTCACTGCCGCACAGCGGCACAAGGATGGTCTTGTAGGTCATGGACTCCTCCCGGACCGGTTCGAGCGGCCCTTCCCGGACGGCGGCGGTCCGCCCGCCGGCGCGGCGGACGCTTCCCAACATGCCGTCATTCGCCCCGTCATCGCTGCGGTCCGCGGCCCGGGGCGGGGCCGCCAACCTTTCGGATATGGCCCTTAACGCGTTGTCTCATCTGGAATTAGGCCAAGGTTGCACGGGCGTCGTCCAGCACATCCGACGCAACCCTGCCAGAATCCAGGCGCGTCCAACCGATAGTCCCCAGATCGTAGGATTCCTGCCGTTCCGCCACCTCGGCGGTGGCGTCGGAGGCATCGTTGCGACGATTGGTCACACGCGCCACCCGATCCGCCAAGGGCGCCTCCATCCAGATGCCGTCGAACCGCACGGCGGCCTCCGCCGCGATGGTCTCGATCCGGCGGCGCTCGTCCGGCCGGGCGCTGACCGCATCGACCACCACGGCATGACCGGCGGCGAGCACGGCGGCCGCCCGCCGGTAAAGCTCGGCATAGACCCGCTCCGTCACCGCCGGGTCATAACCTTCATCCGGCAGCCGGTCGGTGTCGGCGACTCCGCACAGACGTTTGCGCAGAACGTCGCTGCGCAGAACCACCGCACCGGGCGCCGGGCCAAGCTCCGGCGCGATCCGCTGGGCAAGCCGCGTCTTGCCGCTGCCGGACAGCCCGCCGACCGCGACCAAGCGCCCCGGCACCGGGTCCAATGCCGCGATCGCGTGGTTGAGGTAGCACCGCGCCTCCTCGGCCAGCCCATTGGCCTTGCCGCCCAGCCGCAGCGCCGCCGCCGACACCTTGGCCCGCACCGCCGCGCGCAGCGACAGGAACAGCGGCAGCGCCGCCAGTCCGCTGCAATCGCCGGTCTCCTCCAGGTAACGATTCAGCACCGCGTTGGCCAACGGCCGCAACCCGCGATGCTCCAGATCCATCAGCAGGAAGGCGAGGTCATAGAAGACATCGGCCACCGCCAGCGCTTCGTCGAACTCGATGGCGTCGAACAGGGTCGGCTCGCCATCCAGCAGAACGATGTTGCGCAGATGCAGGTCGCCATGGCCATGGCGGACGAAGCCAGCCCGCCGCCGTTCCTCCAGCAACGGCGCCAGCAGGTCGAGCGCGGCACCCGTGCGCTCCGCCAGCCGCTCCACCGCGGCGGCAGGGAACAGGTCCGGCGCGGCGCGCAACTCGGCGACATTGCCGTCGGCAACCACCCGCATTGCCTCCGCCCCTCCCCCCTCCAGGCGGGGAGCGGCCTCGCGATGGAAAGCGGCGATCCGCTCGGCAAGCCGGCGCATCAGGGCAGGAGTCAGCGCCTGCCGCTCCGCCATGCGGTCGAACAGCGACTCGTCGGGGAAACGCGCCATCGACACCACCCAGTCGACCGCGTCCCCGTCTTCCCCGCCTTCCTCATCCAGCCGCAGCAGGCCGTCGGCCCCACGACGGATGGCAGCCACGCCGCGGTAGAGCGTCGGCGCGGTGCGGCGGTTGATCGCCAGCTCCGCCATGCAGGAGGCGTGGCGCTTCTCCACCGTCGAAAAGTCCAGATAGGGATAGCGCACCGCACGCTTCAGCTTCAGGGCCCGGTCACCGGCCAGGAACACCAGCGCCGCGTGGGTGTCGAGTCGCTCCACCGCCTGTCCGCCATGGGTACGCGGATCGCCGAGGAAGGCGATCACCTCCCCTTGCGATCCGGAGCCAGCACAGGGTTCGGCGGGATGCGCGGTCATGCCGTTAGAATAACAGAGCATGATCCCGCCCCGCTCCTGCTTTCATGGTTGAAACGCAGATGGCAATGACGACATCCTAGGGGTAGTGCCGATACACCATGGGTCAGTCGCCACGCCCCTTCGTTATAGTGGCTGGACCGCATGGTCCGACCCGATATGCCATGAAGAGGGCCATGGGGAGGGGGTGCCCGTGAAACGCCTGTTCAGCCATCAGCGGAACCGCCTGCCGGCCGTCCTGGCCGGCTGCCTGATGGGATTTGCCCTTACCGGCAGCAGTGCTGTGCGGGCTGAGTCCATCGACGCCGACGGCCGGTTCGGGACCTGGGCGCTGGGCGGCCTCGCCTACAGCCTTCAGCCGCCACCGGAAAGCAACCTGAGCGTCCTGAACAGCAAGGTCCGGATCGGGTCTTCGCTGATTCCGCAGATCGAACCCTATGTCAACATCCAGCCCTGGATCGGTCCCGGCAGCGGCGGCGGCAGTCTGACCCCGCGTGGCGGCGTGACCGGTCTTTCCCGCGGGCTTTCCGGGGGGTTGAGCGGCGGCGTGCTGGTCGACGTGCCGCTCGGCTCCTTCGTCTTCACCCCCAGCGTCGGCGCCGGCACCCTGCCCACCGCCCGGCGAGAAGGCGCGCCGACCACCGAGTTCCGCTCGCAGCTGGAATTGGGATACGAGTTCGACAACAAGTCCCGCTTCAGCCTGGGCTACAGCCGCATCGTCAACGACGCCGCGGCGGGCGATCCGGCGGCCGGCACCAACAACGTCTTCGGTTTTTACTACCGCTTGCCTTTCGGCGGCCCGTGACCGGCCGTCACGGCGGGGACATCGTGTCGCGGCGTCTGCCGAGGGGAAAGCGCGCGCAACGGTAGCGTCTTAACCGCATCTTAAACATGGTTGGATCAATTGGACGCGGACCGAACGCTCCCTGGGGAACCCACCATGGCCACCAAGCGCAAGACCGCCTCCTCCGCCGCTCCCGCCACCGCTCCCGCCGCTGCCGCGAATGCGCCGGTGTTCGAGGCTCCGGTGGAAAGCTGGGCAGACATCATCCTGCGCACCAACTTCGCGTCGGTGGAGCAGGACAGCATCGTCCTGCTGCAGGCGGCCAGCGCCCTTCTGGAGTCGGATTCGCCGGACAAGGTGTCCATCACCCTGGACCAGAATCTGAAGCTGTGGATCGCCATCAAGACGGTCCTGCTGAACGACGACTGTCCGGTGGAGCCGGAGGTGAAGGCCAACCTGCGCAATCTGGCGCAGTATGTCGTCTCCACCACCATGCTGGCGACCCAGGGCGCCATCGAGACGAGCAAGCTGGTTTCGCTCGCCCGCCTGAACATGAACATCGCCGAGGGTCTGCTGAGCGGCCACCGCAATCGCATGATCCAGGAGCGCGCCTATGAAATCTGGCAGGAGGAAGGCTGCCCCGAAGGCCGCGAGCAGGAGCACTGGCTGCGGGCCGAGGCCGAAGTCTCCGGCCTCTTCAAGGTCTAAGCTTTCTTCCGGTACTCGGACGGGTTTTCGCAACACCGCCATACCGCCCCGGCATGACCGCCCGCGTCGCGACACCGTGACGCGGGCGGCGTCGCTTGGTACGCTCGGCGCACTGTGACAGTCCCGCCTGAAACCACCCCCCTTATGCACAAGCGCGTCGACAACACCCCACGCGGCATCGCCTCGATGCTGATGTCGGTGCTGTTCTTCTCGCTGATGAATGTCCTGGCGAAGCTCCTGATGGATCGCTTCCCGGTGACCGAGGTGATGTTCTTCCGCAGCCTGTTCGCGCTGATCCCGGTCTGCCTGTCGATCCATCTCGGCACCGGCTTCGCCACCACGCTCCGCACCCGCTATCCCTGGGGCCATATGGGGCGGTCGCTGATCGGTCTGACCACCATGGTCGCCATGTTCTGGTCCTTCCACCTGCTGCCGCTGGGCGACGCGATCGCGCTGAACTTTGCCGCCCCGCTGTTCCTGACGGCCCTGTCGGTACCGCTGCTGGGCGAGAAGGTCGGCATCCACCGCTGGAGCGCCGTTCTGGTCGGCTTCGCCGGCGTGCTGATCATCGTGCGGCCGAGCGGCGACGTGCTGAACCTGGGCGCCATCATCGCGCTGTGCGGCGCGCTGACCAACGCGCTGGCGATGATCGCCATCCGCCAGCTCAGCCGGACGGAGCGGCCCGACACCATCGTCTTCTACTTCACCCTGCTGACCACCGTCCTGCTGGGGCTGTCGCTGCCCTTCTCCTGGGTTACACCGGACCCGGTGGACTGGCTTCTGCTGCTGGTGACCGGGCTGTTCGGCGGCTGCGGCCAACTGATGCTGACCCGTGCCTATTCGCTGGCTCCGGCGGCGGTGGTGGCGCCGCTGAACTACACCTCGCTGCTGCTGGCGGTGATCTTCGGCTGGTTCATGTGGGGAGAGGTGCCGACCGTGGCCATGGCCGCCGGCGCTGCCGTGGTGATGGCGAGCGGCCTCTATATCCTGCACCGCGAAACCCGGCGCCGCGTCACCGTGACCAAGCCGCTGCCGGCCGGCGACGGCGACTGATCACCCGAGCAGCTCCGAAATTCGAGCTTGGCCCGAAATTTCAGCGGGTTGTCTCGCGTCATAGTTTCGCCATCCCGCGATGATGCGCTGTACCATTGTCGTGAGGCGAACGAACCGGCGGGCAAAACCGCAGGCGGCGCCTATATGATTTGTTCGCGAGAAGCGGCACCGGTCCAGGGCGGGCGAACCGCCGGACCGGCTGACTTTCGGCGCGGAGGGGGCGGCATGAAGCAGAACGAGCGACGCGGAGACGCCCGAGGCGAGGGGGGCTTGAACCACGATCCCGCTGACGGCCTGACGGAACCCCGCTTCCGCCTCGCCCAGGCGCGCGTGGCGCTGTTGTGGGAACGGCTGGGGCCGGCTCTGTGGGCGCCGCTGTCGGTGCTGGGCGCCTTCCTGGCACTGGCCCTGCTGAACCTGCTGATCCTGTTGCCGGGCTGGCTGCACGGGCTGGCCCTGCTGGTGCTGGCCGCCGCCTTCCTGCTGTCGCTCGTTGTCGGTATCCGTCGCTTCCGCGCCCCGGCGGAGGACGAGGCCCGCCGCCGGCTGGAGCGGGACAGCGGCCTTTCCCACCGCCCGCTGCACACCCTGCGCGATCGCCCCGCCGGCAACGACCCCACCGCCCAGGCGCTGTGGCGCCTGCATCAGGAGCGCACGCGCGCCGCCATGCGTGGGCTGCGCGTCGCCTGGCCGGGGACCGAGGTGCCCGCGCACGACCGTTATGCGCTACGCGCCCTGGTGATCCTGACCCTGGTGGTCGCCGGTGCCGCCGCCTGGGGCGACTGGCGCCCGCGGATCGCCGCGGCCCTCACCCCGCAGTTCACCAGCGGCACCGCCACCGCGGCGGCGACGCTGGATCTCTGGATCAACCCGCCCGACTACACCGGGCTGCCGCCGGTCTTCCTGAAATCCGGATCCGCCACCAAGCCCACCGCCCAGCAGACGGCGGGAGCCTCCGCCGACCATCCCGCCGGCAATCAAACTGCCGACCAGCCGGTCACCATCCCGCAGGGCAGCCTCGTGCTGGCCCGCGTCACCGGAGGCAACGGCACCCCCAGCCTGGAGGCCGGCGACCAGACCGGCCCGTTCGAGGCGGTGGATTCCACCAATTTCCAGGTGCAGAAGCCGGTGACCGGCGGCACCCGCATCGCCGTCACCCAGGGCGGGCGGACGCTGGGCTCCTGGCCGATCCAGGTGGTGCCCGACCGCGCCCCGATCATCGCCCACGCCACCCCGCCCGCAGCCGGCGAGCGCGGCGCGCTGAAACTCGACTATGCCGCCCGCGACGATTACGGCCTGACCGAGGTGAAGGCGCAGATCCGCCTCGCGCCGGACGTCCCGGCCCCCGGCGCGGCCAATGGCGGAGCGGCGAAAACCGACACGCCGCCGAAGGACATGCCGAAGGCAGATGCCGAGCAGGTTCTGGAATTCCCGCTGTCGCTTCCCGGCGTCCGGCCGAAGGACGCGCACGGCACCGCCTTCCAGGATTTGACCGCTCATCCCTGGGCCGGAATGCCGGTGACGGTGCGGTTGACCGCCACCGACGGAGCCGGCCAGACCGGCCGGTCGGAGGACGCGGCGATCATCCTGCCGGAACGGACCTTCAACCACCCGGTCGCCCGCGCCATCGTCAACCAGCGCAAGATCCTGACCCGCAACCCGCAGCAGTCCCGCGTCCAGGTAGCCCGCGCCCTGGCGGAGATCTCCGCGCGTCCCGACAGTTACGGCAATGACATCGTCGCCTTCCTGTCCCTGCGCACCGCCATGGCCCGCCTGATGCTGGACCAGAGCGCCGAGGCGGTTCCCTCCCTCCAGCAGCTTCTGTGGGAAACCGCACTGCGCATCGAGGATGGCGGCCTGTCGCTGGCTGAAAAAGACCTGCGCGACGCCGAGAAGCGCCTGTCCGAAGCGTTGGACAAGAACGCTTCCGACGAGGAGCTGAACCGTCTGATGGACGAGTTGCAGGCCGCTCTCGACAAGTTCATGGATGCCATGGAACAGCGGATGCTGGAGGCCATGCAGCGCGGCGAGCAGATCCCGATGGTGCCGCCGGAACTGGCCGACAAGATGACCGACCGCGGCGACCTTCAGCAGATGCTGGACCGCATGCGCGAGATGGCGCAGACCGGATCGCGCGACGCTGCCCGCCAGATGCTCTCGCAGCTTCAGCAGATGCTGGAGAACATGCGCTCCGGCGCCATGGCGCAGATGAACCAGCAGAACGGCCAGCAGCAGCAGAACCAGTCCTGGGAGATGATGCAGCAGTTGCAGAAGCTGGCGCAGCAGCAGCAGCAGCTTCTCGACCAGAGCTTCCGCCAGTCGCAGGAATCGATGGACCAGCAGGGCGACCAACCCCGCGGCCGCCAGCAGAACCAGCGCCGGAACCAGCAGGGGCAGCAGCAGCAGAATTCCGGCAGCCCGACCATGCAGAAGCAGGCCGAACAGCAGGAGGCGCTGCGCCGCCAGTTGGGCGAGCTGATGCGCCGCATGGGCGAACAGCAGGGTGGCGAGATCCCGCAGCCGCTGGGCCGTGCAGAACGCGCCATGCGCGATGCCGCCCAGGCTCTGCAGCAGGGTGCTCCCGGCGCCGCGGTGCCGTCGCAGACCGAAGCGATGGAGCAACTCCAGCAGGGCATGCAGGGCATGGCCGAACAGATGGCCCAGCAGATGATGGGCCAGAGTGGTCCGGCCATGATGGGCCAGCAGGGCCAGATGCCGCGCCAGGGCCGGGGCCGCGACCCACTCGGCCGCCGTCCGTCCGGTTACGGCATGCAGGATTCCAACGACGTGAAGATTCCGGAACAGTCGGAACTCCAGCGCGCTCGCGAAATCCTCGACGAACTCCGCCGCCGCTCCGGCCAATACGGCCGTCCGCAGGAGGAACGCAACTACATCGACCGGCTGCTGAAGCAGTTCTGATCGGCTGCGGCCTCTGCCGGGCAGCCTCAACCGTGACGGGCCTGAAAATGCCCCATTCTCCTTTCACTCTGCCTTGCCGCAATGGAAGGGGAGGCACAGTTGAGGAGATTGGCGGTTGCGCTCTGCGCTTTATCAATGATGCCGGTTTTGTCCGGCTGCTCGTCCCCGGAACGGCGTACGCAGAGCTTCGGTGACGGCATCGGCAGTGAGCAGGGCAATTACGCCGCGCAGATCGACGGCGAGACGCGCGACGAGGCCGGCATGCGCTGCGTCATCGTGAATTGGGATCGTCCCCTCACCAGGGACCTTGTCGTTCGCCTGCGGTCGGCGTCCTGCGAGTCGAAACAGCATCCCTTCTGGATGGAAAGCAGAGAGATTTCACGGTCCGTCATCCCACGCGGGAACAGCGTGCTGAAGGATGTGCCGGATCCATTGGGCCAGTAAGGCCAGGCGCAAGATCGGGAAAGGCGGCGGGGCCGAAAACGGCCCCGCTGCTCGCAGTCATTCATCCGGATTGTGGTTGGCGGCGTGGTCCTGCATCTGTTCGGTCTGAACGGCCTTGCTGTCCAGGCCGCGGGCATCGGAATGGCGGGACTTGTCGCGGTTCGACAGCACCGCATTGTCGCCGATGGAGCCGGCCGGCAGGTCGGTTGTGGCCCCGGTGCCGGTGCCTTTGCCCTGCCCACTCGGGCTCATATGCTTCTTGCTGGCATTCGCCATCGCGTGTTCTCCGTCGGTTGACCATCGCCGCCGCCGGGAAACGGACTCCTGGCGGCGGACTGGGTGCAGGAAATCGCAGCTGGATCATTGCTGGTTCGGCTGCGGGTTGCGCGGCTGGGTGCTGTCCAGGCTGTTGGCGGTGCCGTGGGCCGCATCACCACCGGCCGCACCCGTGTTGTGGCCGGTCGCGTCGTGATCGGTGCTGCTGCCGCTGCTATTGCCGCCGTGGCGCTTGCCGAGCGAGACGGTGGTGTCGTCGTACTTGAACTCCGCCATCTGCTTGACCTGATCCTCGGTCACCTGACGGGCGACGACGCGGTCGCCGTCACTGCGCAACAGGTTGTAATCGAGCGCCACATGCTTGGCGCCGATGCCCAACACGCCACCGCGGTTCAGGATCACCTGGGTGGCCTTGCCGGTCTGGGCGTCGAGGATGATGTCGGCGACGTCGCCCAGCTTCTTGCCGTTCTCGCCATAGACGTCCTTGCCCATCATCTTCTCGAAGCTGGTGCTCTGCCCGGCGGCGCCGCTGCTGGAGGCGACATTCGGGCGGAGGTCGCGGACTTGGCGCAGATGCTGTTCCAGCGTCGGCAGTGTCTGTTCGGCGAAGCGCTTCAGGTCGGCATCCTTGCCATTCTCCGCCTGCTGGCGAAACAGGGTAACGGCGGTCTGGTGGGCGTCCATCTGGCCCTGGAGATAGGCGGCATCGAACTGATCGCCCTTCAGGCCGCGCAGCTTGTCCAGCTTCTGCTGGTGTTCGGAATCAAGCTTGGCCGGCAGGGTCATCGCCTTCTGCTGGGCCATGGTCTTCATGGCGTCGGACGTTTTGGTGTGGTCGGCCACCATGTGGCTGCCGAACTGCTTGACGCCCTGGTCCTTCGCCTGATCCTGCGCGAGCTTGCCCGCCTGGATTTCAAAAATGTCGCTGATCGCCGCCTTTTCGGCGAAGGTCATGTCCTGCTGAGCCGTCTGGCCCTTCTCGGTCACCGTCTTGGACGGGGCCGGCGTCTGGGCCAGCGACAGCGCGGGGGTGGTGAACAGGATCATCGCAGCGGTCGCGAGAAGATGGTGGCGTTTCATGGCGGCGGCTCCTCGAACTGCAAGGAAATTGCAAGGTTTCCGGTGCCAAGCGGCCAAGCCTGCGGCCGTACCGAGGCACCGTTCTTCACCTCCTCAACCGTTGGGCGCGGCGGTCGTTCCCTCCCCTGGGCGGACGATCGGGTTCCTGCGGGGTGCCGCGCTTTCGCAGCCTGCCGACCAAAGGGGACGCGCCGGGGGTATAGCCGAATGAGTGCTCGGCCTAGGCCACGCGTCCGGGGCAAGAAAGGGGGCTTATGACCCCGGTATGCATTTGACCCCGGTAGGGAGGCCCGCTTGCTTCGTGACGCCCGCCATGTCCTGAACGGCACGCACATCGACTGCGATCTGTGCGTGATCGGCGGCGGTGCCGCCGGCCTGACCATCGCGCGCGAGCTGGCGGGCGGCAGCTTAAGCGTCGTCCTGCTGGAAGGCGGCGGGCTGGAAGTCGACGGCATCTCCCAGGCACTCTATGCCGGCCGCAACGTCGGCCTGCCTTATGAACGGCTGACCACCGCGCGCAGCCGCTATCTGGGCGGCAGCACCAATTGCTGGGGCGGCTTCTCCCGCCCGCTGGAACGGACGGACTTCGCCGAGCGCCCCTGGATTCCGGGCAGCGGCTGGCCGATCCCACGCGACACGATGATGCCCTATTACGAGCGCTCGCACAGCGTGCTCGGCCTCGGCCCCTTCGAGTACGACAGCGACTACTGGATGGAACGGGTCGGCGGGCCGAAGACCCAACTGATCCCGGTGGAGAAGCCGGTCGGGAATGATGGCGACGGCAGTGCCAGCCGGTTCGAGAACCGCGTCGCCCAGCTCAGCCCGCCGATCCGCATGGGCGAGGCCTACCGCGCCGAGATCGGGCGCGCCGCCAACATCACCGCCTTCCTGAACGCCAACGTCACCGGGCTGGAGACCAACCAGTCCGCCACGGCGGTGGAGCGGGTGCAGGTGCGCACGCTGGACGGCCCCGGCTTCACCGTCGGCGCCCGGCTGTTCGTTCTGGGCTGCGGCGGCATCGAGAACGCCCGCATCCTGCTGCTGTCCAACAAGGTGCAGGCGGCAGGGCTGGGCAACGGCAACGACCTCGTCGGCCGCTATTTCGCCGACCACCCTCGCTTCAAGACCTCGCCGATCCGCCTGACCCGGCAGGGGCATCACCGCACGCTCTACGACGTCAGCCTGTGCCTCGCCCGGCGGCGGCTTCGGCGGCCGCACCCGTCGATCGCGCTGGCGCTCTCTCCGACCGAGGAACTCCAGGAACGGCACGCGCTGCCCAACTCGCGCACCTATCTGGTCGCCTCCTACCATTCGGGGGCGCTGGACGCCTTCAAAGCGATGCGCGACCTGCGGCTCCTGCCATCGCGCCACCGCTGCCGCCGCTTCGGCGTGTCGGAGGACGAGGCGGCGAGCCTGCTGCGCAACGCCGGTCCGCGCATCCTGCGCAGCATGCCGCAACTGGCGCACGCGCTGTTCGACAGCACCATCGATCCCGGCTGGCTTCCCCGCCGCTTCACCCTGGAAACGGTGCTGGAGCCGGTGCCCAACCCGGAAAGCCGGGTGACGCTGGACCACGCCACCGACCCGTTCGGCCGTAACCTGCCGAAAGTGGACTGGCGCCTGACCGCGCAGGACCGCTGGGGCGCCACCGAGACCCAGCGCCTGCTGCGCGAGGATCTGCTGCGTCGCGGCCTGATCACGGTGGCGGACGGGGAAAGCGGGGCAGAAGAAAACGTGGGCGAGGCGACGATGGCCGATGTCGGCTGGTGCTGGCACCATATGGGCACCACCCGCATGCATGACTCGCCGCGCCACGGCGTGGTCGATCCGGATGGCCGCGTCCATGGCGTGGGCAACCTTTACATCGCCGGCAGCTCCGTCTTCCCGACCATGGGGGCGGACCATCCGACCATGACCATCGTGGCGCTGGCGCTGCGGATGACCGACCGCATTCTCGCCCTGCTGCAGGACGAACGCAGCAGCCCGCCCGCTCCCGCGGTGGCCGCCTCGCTTTGAGCGGGCCGGCGATGTCCTATATTCCTCTCCCTTGCCGAGAGGATGCGATCACCATGGACCTGTTCGACGATGTTCCGGCCCCTCTGCCGGACGGTTTGCCGCCGCCCGCCGGACCGCTGCCGGACATCGTGGCGCCGGGGCTGGACTGCCTGTTCGTCGGCTTCAATCCCGGCCTGCGCTCGGGTGCGCTCGGCCATCACTATGCCGGGCGCGGCAACCAGTTCTGGCGCCTGCTGCACGAGGCCGGCCTGACGCCGCGGCTTTACCGGCCGGAGGAGGACGTCACCCTGCCGGCCATCGGGCTCGGCTCCACCAACCTCGTCGCCCGCGCCACCGCCAGTGCCGCCGAGCTGTCACGGGCCGAACTGCGCGGCGGGGTGCCGCGGCTGGCGCGGGTCGTCGGTTTCGTCCGGCCGCGGGTGCTGGCCTATACCGGCAAGGGCGTCTATCTGGCGGCGACCGGCCTGCCCGACGCCCGCTGGGGCGTGCAGGCGCGCGGCCTGTTCGACGGGGTCGCCGATGTGGTCGTGCCCTCCCCCAGCGGTCTCGCCCGCCTGCCCTTCGAGGAGAAACTGCACTGGTTCCGCGAGGTGCGGGCGGAGATCGACCGGCGGCGCTGATGCGAACGTCCCGGCCGCCACAGGGGCGGCCGGGATCGTTGCCTGCCTCAGCTGACGATTCCGCCCCGGCTGAAGGGCAGCGTCTGCAACGGCTGTCCGGTCACCGAGAAGACGGCGTTCGCCACCGCCGGCGCCACGGTCGGGACGCCCGGCTCGCCGGCGCCGGTCGGCCGCTCGTGCGACGGCACGATGTGGACCTCCACCACCGGCATGTCGGATATCCGCAGCGGCAGATAGCCGTCGAAGTTGGCCTGATCCACCACGCCGTCGGTCATGGTGATCTCGCCGCGCAGCGCATGGCCGATGCCCCAGCCGGCGCCGCCCTCCATCTGCGCCTTGACGACGTCCGGGTTGACGACCTCGCCACAATCGACGGCGACGACGACCCGGTCCACCTTGATCTGCCCCTTGGCGTCGACCGTCACGTCGGCGACATGGGCGACATAGGTGTTGAAGCTCTCATGCACGGCGACGCCGCGGCCCTTGCCCTGCGCCAGCGGCTGGCCCCAGCCGGCCTTCTCCGCCGCCAGCTTCAGCACGCCAGCCAGACGCGGATGGTCCTTCAGCATCGCCATGCGGAAGGCCACCGGGTCCTTGCCGGCCGCCTTGGCGAGGCGGTCGATCATCACCTCCTTGGCGTAAGCCGTGTGGGTGTGCCCGACCGAGCGCCACCACAGGGTGGTGACCGGCGAGGCGAGGGTGTGGGCATCCACCGCGAGATTCGCCACCGGATAGGCCATGTCCGAGGCGCCCTCGACCATCGTCTCGTCGACGCCGTTCTTGACCATCACCGCCTCGAACGGCGTGCCGGCCATGAAGCTCTGGCCGACGATGCGCTGCTTCCAGCCGACCAGGGCACCCTTGGCGTCGACCGCCGCGGTGATCCGGTGCAGGAACAGCGGGCGGTAACGGCCGCCCTTGATGTCGTCCTCGCGCGTCCAGACCAGATGCACCGGGGCCTTGGGATAGGCCTTGGCGATCATCACCGCCTCGGCGATGTAGTCGGCGTTGGTGGTGGCGCGCCGACCGAAGCTGCCCCCGGCCCACTGGGTCTCGATCTTCACCTGCTCCGGCTTGCAGCCCAGGATTTGGGCGGCGACCATCTGCTCGACCGTCTGGAACTGCGACCCCGCCCAGATGGTGCAGCCACCCTCCGGGTTCAGCGCCACCACGGCGTTCAGCGGCTCCATCGGCGCATGGGCGAGGTAGGGGAAGACGAACTCGCCGTCCACCACATGGCCGCCCTTGGCCTTGGCATCGGCGATCGCCTTGTCGGCATCGCCCTTGTTCGCCGCGACCGCGCCCGGCCTTTCCGCCGCCTTGCGATAGTCGGCCAGCATGGCGTCGGTGCCGCGGGTCTCGGCCTTCGCATCGTCCCAGGTGACCGTCAGCGCCTCGCGGCCCTTGATGGCGGCCCAGGTATTCCTGGCGATCACCGCGACGCCGACCGGCAGGCTGATCACGTCGATGACGCCCGGCACCTTGCGGGCGGCGGCATCGTCGACGCTCTTGACCGTGCCGCCGAAGCGCGGGCTGCGGGCCAGCACTGCCGTCACCTGACCGGGGCGGCGGATGTCCATCGAGAAGATGGCGGTGCCGTTGGTCTTGCTGATGTGGTCCAGCCGGTGCAGGTCCGGCTTGCCGATCAGCACATAATCCTTCGGGTCCTTCAGCTTGACCTGCTGCGGCACCGGCAGCTTGGCCGCCTCCTCCGCCAGCTCGCCGAAGGTCAGGCTGCGGTTGCTGGCGGCATGGCGGACCACGCCCTTCGACACCGTCACCTCGCCGGCCGGAACCTTCCAGCGGGCAGCCGCGGCGGCGACCAGCATGGCGCGGGCGGCGGCGCCGGCCATGCGCAGCTCGTCCCAGCTGTTGGCGACGGCGGTCGAGCCGCCGGTGCCCTGTATGCCGAAGAAGTGGTTGGCGTACAGCTTGGCGTCGGCCGGGGCGAAGGCGCCGCGCACCTGGGCCCAGTCGGCGTCCAGCTCTTCCGCCGCGATGGTGGCGATGCCGGTGACGATGCCCTGGCCCTTGTCCAGATGCTTGGCCAGCACGGTAACGGTGTTGTCAGGCGCCACAATGATGAAGGCGTGCGGACGCGGGTCGGCAGGACCGACGATCTTCGGAGCGGCCTCCGCCGCCAGCGCCGGCATCGGCAGATGCGCGCCGACGACCAGCACGCCGGCCCCGGCGCCGATGGCCTTCAGGAAACCGCGGCGCGACGGCGCAGGCAGGGGGGCCGGCAGCGGTGCAAGCGACAGTCCGTCGCCGAACCCGTGTTCGGCGGCCTGACGGATCAGATGATGCAGCATGGATCAGGCCCTCATCGTCTGGGCGGCATCCTTGATCGCCGCGCGGATGCGGACATAGGTGGCGCAGCGGCAGACATTGCCGTCCATCGCCGCATCGATGTCCTGGTCGGTCGGGTTCTGGTTGTCGGTCAGCAGCGCGACGGCGCTCATGATCTGGCCCGACTGGCAATAGCCGCACTGGACGACGTCCAGCTTCTGCCATGCCGCCTGGACGGCCTGGGCCGCCTTGCCCTTCACGCCTTCGATGGTGGTGATCTTGCTGTCCGGCGTCAGCATGCCGACCGGGGTCTGGCAGGCGCGGGTCGGCGCGCCGTCGACATGGACGGTACAGGCGCCGCACTGGGCGATGCCGCAGCCGAACTTGGTGCCGGTCATGTTCAGCTCGTCCCGCAGAACCCACAGGAGCGGCATGTCTTCCGGAACGTCGACCTGACGCTCCTCGCCGTTGACGTTGATGCGAACCATGGCTCTTGCCTCTTTCTCCCTGAACGGAACCGCCGGAACATGCTGTCGACGACAGGTCCGCTGCCCGGTTGCGGGCGTTGGCTTGGACTCGGAAGTTTTTTTGATTGTCGGCTGTTGGGTCAGCTCTGGCTCGACAGAATACACCGTCTAGTGCACAATGAAGTAGATGGCTTTGGTTCATATCGTCATGAAAGCAATTCATAATCCTGCACTCGACCTCAACCTGATCAAGGTGTTCGACGCGCTGCTGGAAACCCGCAATGTTTCCCGCGCGGCCGAGGCGCTGGGCGTCAGCCAGTCGGCGGTCAGCCACGCGCTGGGCCGGCTGCGCACCCTGGTCGGCGATCCGCTGTTCGTGCGGACCGGCAACCGGATGGAGCCGACGCCGCGCGCCCAGCGCCTGGCCGAACCGCTGCGCGACCTGCTGGTCGGCGCCGCCCGCGCCCTGTCGGCGGAGGAGGATTTCGACCCCCAGCGGGAGGAGCGGAATTTCACCATCTCCACCTCCGATTCGATGCAGGCGGTGCTGCTGACCGGAATCCTGCGCGACGCGGCGGAGGGCGACCTGCGCGTGTCGGTCTCGCTGCTCAATCTCGACCCCGACGCCACGCTGAACGGGCTGGACGACGGCACGCTCGACCTCGCCATCGGCTATCAGCCGGAGGTGCGTCGCTGGCACGACCGGCAGGTGCTGTACCGGGAAACCCATGTCTGTCTGTTCAATCCGGATCTCGTCCCGATCACCCCGCCGATCGGGCTGGAGGATTACACCCGCTATCCGCATTTGATGCCGTCGCTGCGCGGCGGGCTGACCAGCTTCATCGATGACGAACTGGCGGCGCTCGGCACGAGGCGGCGGGTCGCCGCCTCCACCACCCAGTTCCTGGCGATCCCGATGATCCTGACCCGGGCGCCGATGCTGACCTCGCTGCCGGCCCGGCTGGCCCGGCTCTGTGCCGACGCGCTCGGCCTCGCCACCAGCCCGCTGCCCTTCGACATCGGCGATTACGAGGTGTCGATGATCTGGCACCGCCGCAACAGCGGCTCCCCCTCCCATGGCTGGCTGCGCCAGCGCATGAGCGAAGAAGCGGCGAAGCTCTGATGCAGAAAAGGGCGCCCACATCGGGGCGCCCCTCCTTTGCCGTCCTGTCTGTCGCCCGTCAATCCGCGGTCACGGACCGGATTTCGTCCTGGCTGAAGCGCTGCTGCTCCTCCATCACCATCTGCGACAGCTCGCGCTTCAGGCGGTTGAACTCCGGGGCGGAGCCGTCGCGCGGGCGCGGCATGTCGACCGCGACGTCGCGCTTGATGGTGCCCGGCCGGTAGGTCATCACGATGATGCGGTCGGCCAGATAGATGCTCTCCTCGATGGAGTGGGTGACGAACAGGATGGTCTTGCCGACCTCCTCCCAGATGCGCAGCAGCTCGTCCTGGAGCGTGCGGCGGGTCAGGGCGTCGAGCGCGCCGAACGGCTCGTCCATCAGCAGGATCGGGCTGTCGAGCGCGAGCACGCGGGCGATGGCGACGCGCTGGCGCATGCCGCCCGACAAATCCTTCGGAAAGCGGTTGCGGAAGTCCTGCAGATGCAGCTTCTGCAGCAACCACTCCACCCGTTCTGCGATCTCGGCCTTCGACATCCCCTTGATCTCCAGACCGAAGGCGACGTTCTGCGCCACCGTCATCCAGGGGAACAGGGCATATTCCTGGAACACCATGCCGCGGTCGGGACCGGGCTCCGTGATGATACGGCCATCGACGGTGACGGTCCCCTTGGTCGGCGGCTGGAACCCGGCGACCGCGTTCAGCAGCGTGGACTTGCCGCAGCCCGACGGACCGAGCAGGCAGACGAACTCGCCCTTCCGGATGTCGAGGTCGATGTTCTGCAAGGCGACGATCTTCTGCGCGCCGACGGCGAAGGTCTTCTCCACCCCGCGCACCTGGATCTGCACAGGCGCCGCGTCGGCAATGGGAGCGGTGTCGGCAACGGTCTTCAGCATGGGTGTCATCTCCATCCCCTCCCCATCAATTCTCAAGCCCGCGGTGCCAGCGCAGCAGGTGGTTGTTCAGGCGGTTCATGCCGATGTCGATGGCGAGGCCCAGCAGGCCGATGGTGAACATCCCGGCGATGATCTTGTCGGACCACATGAACTCGCGCGCCTCCAGGATGCGGAAGCCGAGGCCGGAATTGACGGCGATCATCTCCGACACGATGACGACGATGAAGGCGGTGCCGATGCCGATCCGGGCGCCGGCCAGGATGTAGGGGGTGGCGGCCGGCAGGATGACGCGGACGAACATGGTCAGCTTGCCGGCCCCCAGGTTGCGGGCGGCGCGCAGGTAGATGCCGTCGACATGGCGCACCCCGGCGATGGTGTTCATCAGCACCGGGAAGAAGGCGCCGATGGCGATCAGGAACACGGCCGGCGCGTTGCCCAGCCCGAACCAAAGGATCGCCAGCGGGATGTAGGCGATCGGCGGGATCGGCCGCAGCACCTGCATCAGGGGGTCGAACAACGCGTAGATGCGCGGGTTGCCGCCCATGGCGAGGCCCAGCGGAAGCGCCAGCCCGGCACCGACGGCGAAGCCCAGCACCACGCGGTACAGGCTGGACCAGGCGTCGAACAGCATCTCGCCCGACAGCGCCCACAGGATCCAGCTGGACTGCGCCGGATCATAGGCTTCGGTCGGCAGCAGATAGGCCCACCAGCGCACGACCACCTGCACCGGCGACGGCAGCACCACCGGGTTGATCAGCCCGGATGTGGACAGGATCTGCCACAGCGCGATCACCAGCACCGGCACCAGGGAGCCGCGCAACACCGCGGCGGGGGAGAAACTGGACTTGGCTTGGGACATGGGGCGTCCTCCTTCCGCTGGGTGTCGCTCAGTTGGCCTTCACGGTGCCGGCACCGGCGTCGTTTGCGGCGGCCTTAGTGGCCTTCGCCTTTTCCAGCAGGTCCAGCTTCACCCAGTCGGCGGCCTTCGGCGGATTGTCCATGCGGCCGACGCCGAACTTCTGCATCATGTCGGTCGTGATCTGCACATGCTCGACCGAGATGTCGTAGCTATAGGGGGAATTGCCGATCGCGTCCTTGAAGTCCTGGCTGGTGATCTGGCCCTTGAACATCTGTTCGCGGACATACTTCTCGGCCAGATCGGGATTGGCGATGAAGGTCGCCGTCGCCTCGACGAAGCAGCGGACCAGCCGCTGAGCAATATCGGGCTTCTTGTTGTAGAAGTCCTCGGTGACCACCAGCGAGCGCACCGGCTCGCCCAGCTCGGTGTCGTAGGGCTTCACCACCTCGACGCCGAAGCCCTTGTTGATGGCTTGGCTCGACTGGGGTTCGGACTGCGACATCGCGTCGATGCTGCCGGCCAGCAGGGCCTGATTCATGTCGGCGTAGGCCATGTAGACGATCTGCACGTCCTTGCCCGGACGATCCGACCAGCTCAGCCCATGCTTGGCCAGTTCGGCCAGCAGGATCAGTTCCTGGGCGCCACCGCGCGGGGTGGCGACCTTCTTGCCCTTCAGGTCGGCAACGCTCTTGATGCCGGCATTCGGCTTGGCGACGATGCGGGCGCCGCCCTTGGCGAAGCCGGCGACCGCATAGATCGGCACGCCGGACGCGCGGCCGGCGATGGCGGCGTCCACCGCGCTGGCGGCCACATCGATCTCGCCCGCCACGATGGCCGGCAGGATGTCGATGCCCTTTGGGAAGACCCGCTCCTCGATCTTCAGGTCATACTTGCCGGCGATCTCCTTCATGTAGGAAACAGCACCGTAATGGGCGAATTTCAGGTTGCCGAGTCGGACCAGATCGGCAGCCGAGGCGGCCTGGGTGGCGAGTGCTGCGGCGGCGAAAGCGGTGGCGGCAAGCAGGCTCTTCCGGAGCATCTGTTCTCTCCCCTGGGGCTTGGTCCGCGACCCGTCGCCGCGGTTGTCCTGAAGGAGAGCAAGGGACGTGCCATAATCCGTTCGCCGCGCAAACAGTTGAAAAGCCTGGACCCGGCCGTTCGCGTGAGGCTGCACATCGGCGGAATTCCGCCGATGGCGCGGCGGAGGCCGGCGGATTTCCGCCGATGACGGGGCTGCGGCAGGTCGCCGCGCCGGCCGAAAGCCGCTCTTGCCCCATACGACAAGTCATCGCAGCGCAACGAAAATGCGTGTAGAACATGCTGCATCTGCGAACCAACGCATGCGCGCAACGATAGGGACAAGAAACATGGCCGAGAGCATGGGAATCGAGACCATCGGCGTCATCGGCGCCGGACAGATGGGCAACGGCATCGCCCAGGTGTGTGCCGTCGCCGGCCTGACCGTGGTGATGACCGACATCTCCGAGGAAGCGGTGCAGCGCGGCCTGTCGACCGTCGGCGGCAGCCTCGACCGTCTGGTCAAGAAGGAGAAGATGACCGCCGCCGACCGCGAGGCGGCCCTGGCGCGCATCACCGCCACCACCGACAAGTCGAAGCTGGCTGCCTGCGATCTGGTGATCGAGGCCGCGACCGAGAACGAGGATTTGAAGGTCAGGATCCTGAAGGATCTCTGCGCGACCCTGAAGCCGGAGGCGCTGGTCGCCACCAACACCTCGTCGATCTCCATCACCAAACTGGCGACGGCGACCGACCGCCCAGACCGCTTCATCGGCCTGCATTTCTTCAACCCGGTGCCGCTGATGGCGCTGCTGGAGATCATCCGCGGCATCCAGACCAGCGACGACACCCATGCCAAGGCGATGGCGTTCGCCAAGCGCGTCGGCAAGTCGCCGATCACCGCCAAGAACAGCCCCGGCTTCGCCGTCAACCGCATCCTCTGCCCGATGATCAACGAGGCGATCTTCGCGCTGCAGGAAGGCATCGCCACGGCCGAGGACATCGACGCCGGCATGAAGGCAGGCTGCAACCACCCGATCGGCCCGCTGGCGCTCGCCGACCTGATCGGCCTCGACACCATGCTGTCGGTGATGGAGGTCTTCTATGAAGGCTTCAACGATCCGAAATACCGACCGGCCCCGCTGCTGAAGGAAATGGTCGACGCCGGCTATCTCGGCCGCAAGACCGGCCGCGGTTTCTACGACTACAGCAAGTGAGTGCCACGGTGAGGGGGCGCTAAGCCCCCTCCCTGACCTTTCCGCGTTCCATCGCCGCGACCAGTTCGCGCTCCAGCGTCTCGGCCCGGTGCGCTGCGGTGTGCGCCGCCAGGATCCGCCGCCGCGCCTGCTCGCCGATCTCGCCCTCCGCCGCCGGGCGCTTCAGCACCTCCAGCACCTCGTCTGCGCTTTCCGCCAGGATGATCTCGCGCCCCGGCTCCAGCAGGGTGTCGATGCCATCCCAGATGTCGGAGATGATCGGCGTGGCGCAGGCCGCCGCCTCGAACAGGCGGACGCTGGGGCTGTAGCCGGCGCGGATCATATCCTCCCGCGTCACGTTCAGAGTGAAGCGGCTCGCAGCGTAGAAGGCGGGGTGGTCGGCCGGCGGCACATGGTGCAGCCGCTCGACATTCGCCGGCCAGGCGATGTCGTCCGGATATTGCGGCCCGGCGACGACGAAGCGCAGCTCCGGCGCGCGGCGCGCCGGCTCCAGCAGCAGGCGGTCGAGCGTCGGCTGGCGGTCGATGCTGTAGGTGCCGAGATAGCTGAGATCCCAGCGCTTGGGCACCGGCAGCGGCGCATAGGCCTCCGCATCGACCGAGCAATAGAGCGCGCGGGCCGCCGGCGAGCCGTACCTCTCCATCAGCCGGTCGAGCGTCGGCCCGCCGGTGAAGGAGAAATACACATCGAAGCCGGGGATGACCTCGGGGGCGAGATACTCGTAATCGCCACGCTCCAGCTTCGCCAGCGTCACCGGCGTGTCGATGTCGTAAAAGGCCACCACCCCCCGCGCCGTCTCCTGCGCCCAGCGCCCGACCGCGACCCCTTCCGGCACGTAGGAGCCGACCAGCACCGCATCCGCCGCGGCGACGGCGGCGGTGAAGCGCTTCAGATCCTCAAGGTCGGTGTAGAAGGCCAACTCGCACCAGCCCGGGTTTGGCAGGTCCCGGTGGTTCGCGTACCAGGGGACGTCCCGCTCCAGGAACAGGATGTCATGCCCACGCGCGGCGAAGGATTTCAGCAGCGCCCTGAAGGTGGTGGCATGCCCATTCCCCCAGGAGGAGGACAGGCTGAGTCCCAAAACGACCAGCTTCATGCCGCGCTCCGTTCCCGGCGGGCGGCCAGGGCACCACGCAAAAGCTGGTCCACCTCGACCGCCCGGCGGGCATAGGTGTGGCCGGCCAGGATGCGCCGCCGCGCCGCTTCGCCGATGGCGCGGGAGCGGTCCGGCGTCAGTGCCTGCAGATGCTCAGTCACGTCCTGGCCGTCGCGGGCCACCAGCACCTCCTCGTCCGGGGCCAGGAACAGCTCCACCCCCTCCCAGGCGTCGGTGATCAGGCAGGCGCCGGCACCGGCCGCCTCGAACACGCGGGTGGCGGGGGAGAAGCCGACCTCCGCCATGCTGTCGCGGGCAATGTTCAGCACCGCCTTGGCCGACGTGTTGAAGGCATTGTGGTCGGCGGTGCCGACATGGCCGATGTGGGTGACGTTGCCCGGCAGCCCCTTGGTCTCCCAGCCGCTGCCACCGATGATGTAGCGCGCCTGCGGGGTGCGCGCCGCCGGTTCCAGGAAGAAGCGCTCCACCCGCGCCTCGCGGTCGGGCAGCCGGTTGCCGAGGAAATTCAGGTCGGCGCGGAAGCGGTCCTGCGGTGACACCGGATGGTGGGTGGACGGGTCCAGCGCGTTGTAGACCGGCCGGCAGACCCGCGCGCCCATCGCCTCATAGGCCGACACCACCGGCGGCCCGCCGCCATAGGTCAGCACGAAGTCTAGTTCCGGCAGGCGGCGGCGCAGCACATGGTCGGGCGCCTGTCGCAGTTCCGCCAGCGTCGCCGGGGCGTCCACGTCCCAATAGAGGCGCAGGGCCTGTGGGGCGGCGGCATCCATCACCCCGTCCAGAAGTTCGTCGTCGAAGACGCCGACGCCATTCGCCTTCACCACCACGTCGGCCTTCGCGGCTTCCGCGGTCACCGTACGGCAGGCCTCGGGCGTCGCGTCATAGACGACGACCCTGGCATAGTCCGGCGGCTCGATGTCGCGGTGCTTCTGGCGGTCGAAGGCGTCGGGCTCATAGAAGGTGATGTCCCAGCCATGCTTGGCCAGCTCGCTCAGCATGCCGCGGTAATAGGTGGCGGCGCCATTCCAGTAGGAGGACAGCAGGCTGGACCCGTAAAAGGCCATCTTCATCAGGCGGACTCCTCAAGAACCGGTGCTTTTTCGCTGCCGCGCAGGCTGCCGACAATGGACAGAAGCTCATCGACGCGGTGGGCGCAGGTGTGGCGGGCGCGGATCGTCTCCAACCCATTGCGGACCAGTTCGGTGCGCAACTCCTTGTCTTGATCGATTGCGCGCAGATGGTGGGCCATCTCCGTGCCATCGCGGGCGAACAGGAAATCCTGGCCGGGACGGAACAGCCCCTCCGCATCGCTCCACGGCGCGCTGACCAGCGGGATGCCACAGGCCAGCGCCTCGAACACGCGGATGGTCGGGATGCCCGGCAGCAGATCGACATAGAAGCGGCGCGGCACATGGACGGTGACGCGGTGGCGGGCGAAGATCTCCGGCGCCCGTGCGTTCGGCAGCCAGCCCTTGTAGGCGATGCCATAACGCTTCAGCGTCGCCAGGGCGTCCGCCGGATAGCGCACGCCGTAGATCTCCAGCGGCAGCCCTGCGTCCCGGGCCGGCGCGAAAAGGAAGCGTTCAAGCTCCTCCGTCCGCTCCCCGTCGCCCCAATTGCCGATCCACACCGCGCCCGTGCGCGGAGTTTCCTCGGCCGGCGGGTGGAACAGCCGGATGTCGGCGGCCTCGTGCCAGACGAAGACGCGGCCTTCCCAGCCCCAGCGGCGATAAACCGCCGCCAGTGCCTCGCCGAAGGCCAGCACCCCGTCATAGCCGGACAGGTCGAAGGCGTTGATCGCCTTAGGATCGCTGACCGCGCGGTGATGGGTGTCGTGGAACAGCAGGGTGAAGCGCCCGCCGCGCTTGCGGGCATCGCCCACCGCCGCGACCAGCGCCCGGTCGTTCCATTCATGGACGATCACCAGATCGGCACCATCGCAAGCCGCCTCGACATCGAAGCCCTTCGGCATCGTCCGCGACGACAGCTCCGGATAGGCACTGCGGTAGGCGTCCAGCCCGGCCTCGCCATGGTCGGCCAGCAGGTTCTGCACGCTCCAGGCGCCTTCCGGTTCCAGCACCTGCACGTCATGGCCGCGGGCGATCAGGTCGCGCAGTACCCCACGCAGGAAATGGGCGTTGCCATGATTCCAGCAGGAGGCCAGCGAATGGGTGAAATAGACGATCCTCATGCGATCACCCCTCATGCGATCACCTCCGAACGCACCGGGTGCGTCACCGACCGGTAGACGTCGAGCATTCCGGCGGTGAGCCGGTCCATGTCGTAGCGGCTGGAGCGGCGACAGGCGGCGGTGCCGAGCCTGCGCGCCTCCAGCGGGTCGTCGAGCAGCCGGCGCAGCGTCCCGGCCAGCGCACCGGCATCACCCGGATCGGCGAAGATGGCGGCGCCGTCCCATAACTCGCGGAAGCTGGCGATGTCCGACAGCACCAGCCCGCAGCCGGCCTGCGCCGCCTCCAGCACCGTCAGCCCGAACGGCTCGTACAAGGGCAATGAGGCAAAGACCGGCGCCCGCGCCATCCAGTCCGCGACCGACGCGCCGTCCAGCCGCCCGAGCGCCCGGGCATGGGCCAAGCCGACACGGTGCCCGGTCGGGCTTTCCAGCGGTCCGGCGGCGAACACCGGCACGTCCAGAAGCTTCGCCGCAGCGTCCAGCAATTCGACATTCTTGCCCGAATCCCACAGCCGCCCGGCGGTGAAGACGAAGCGCTCCCGCCCCATCGCAGCCCGCCGCGGCCCGGCCTTGCGGGCATAGCGCCCGTTGCGCACCACCACCGGCGATGCCACGTCATACAGATCCGCGGTCGCCGCGGCGAAGGCGGCACTCGGCGCCACCAGCACGTCGCAGGCCCGATAGCCACGGCGCAGCAGCTCGGTCCGCCAGCGGAAATCCTCCGGCATCCCGCCGCCGCGCACCGCCACCCACCAGCTCGCCATGCAGGAATGGCAGACGCCCACGACCGGCATGGTGAAGCCGGCGTCGGCGGCCAGCGCCGGACTGTTCAGATGCACCACATCGGGACCGAGCCTTGCCGCCAGATCGCCCAGCGCCTCCGCCGTGCGGCGCACCGCCGCCTCGTCGGGAGCGGTCCAGTCGAGCGAAAGGCCGGTGTCGATCAGCTCCAGCCCTTCCACCGCGGCGGCGGCGGTAACCTGATCGGGGTGGGGCGACGGTCCCAGCACCGCCAGCGTCACCCGCGTCCCCTGCCCCGCCAGTTCGCGGGCCAGATCCAGCGCATAGGTCCACACCCCGCCGACGCTGTCGGCCGTCATCAGCACATAAGGTGGTTCTGCAGGCGGCGGCTTTTTCTGGGCACTCGTCAGCGGCAGGAGCATGCCGCCTCCAACTCCGTCAGAGGCAAGGGCTCGTCCTCCTGGATATCGCTCAGCCGTGCGAACTGGCCGAGATAATGCTCGTGCGCCCGCTCCCACGCCCGGTCGTCCGGCTCGCCCCACAGGCGGCGGTAGTCGGGTGAGGCAGGATACGGATAGAGCGGTACCGGGTCGTTGGCCCACACCCCGGCAGCCAGCAGCTTCTCGCGCCACGCCTTGACCATCCCAGCATCGTCGCCGGCCACGGCGATCAGGTTGGCCTGGACGAAGGGCACGCTGCGCCGGGCATGGATCAGCCGGCCGGCCAGATCGTCGGTGCTCATCCGGCATTTCTTGTCGAGCGAGGCTCGGCCTTCCTCGGTCAGGCTTTCCACCCCGGCTTCGATCGACACGCAGCCGGCGGCGCCCAGCAGATCGAGCATCTCCGGCTTCCACAGATCGATGCGCGTCTGCACACCGAACTCGACCGGCCGGTCCACCAGCGCTTCCAGCAGGTCACGCCGGGGCAGGAAGATCTCGTCGATGAAATAGACGTAGCGCACGCCGGCCGCGATCAGCCCATCGATCTCCTCCAGGATGATCGCGGTGTCGCGCCGCCGGTACTGGTCACGGAAGTCGATCTTGGCGCAGAAGCTGCAACTGTAGGGGCAGCCGCGCGACGCCTCGACCTCCGCCCCCGGCCCGGCCGGCTCGGTGCCGTAGCGGTGGTGGTGGTGCGGATGGCGATGCAGCCAGTCCACCGGCCAGGACAGCGCCGGCAGATCGGTGAAGCGCGCGGCATGGGGACCGCCGGTGACCACCAGACCGCCCTCGCGATAGAAGGCCAGCGCGGGAGTCTCGTCCAGCGCCGTGCCTTCTGCCAGCCTGGCGACGATTTCTTCGCACTCGCCGCGCACCACCAGATCGACGCCGAGCTTGCTCAGAGTCGGCGCCGGGGTTGTGGAGCCGTGAGGCCCGACCGCGACGGTACGCCCGCCCCGGCCGTCCAGCGCCGCCAGGAACTCCTTCGGCACCCGCAGCTCCGGCTGGGCGCAGCGCCAGAACAGATAGGTCGGCGCCGTGGTCAGTACGGTCATCCCGACGGCGAAGGCGGCGACCCGCTCCGCCATTTCCGCGTTCGACAGCCCGTCCAGCGCGCCGTCCAGCAGCAGCACCTCATGCCCGGCCCGCTCCAGCAACGCTTTGCTGTATCCCAGCTCCAGCGGCAGATGCGCCTCGCGGCATCCGAAATAGATGCTGTGGTCGAAGCTCCAGGCCGGATTGACCAGCGCAACCCTCATCAGGCCGCCTCCACCGATGGTGACGGCGCGGGCACCGGCACGCCGCCCTTCTCCGCCCGCAACCACTCCGCCAGGAGGGCCACACCGCGCTTCCAGTCGGTCGGCTCGGCAAGCCCCAGCGCCTGACGCGCCGCACGGGTGTCCGACACGTAATAGCGCTGGTCGCCGGCCCGCCAGTCGCCGTGGCTGACCTCCACCTTGCGGCCCATCAGGTATTCAATGTGCGCGATCAGCTGGCGCAGGCTGATGGCGTTGGCCGCCCCGCCGCCGAGGTTGAAGGCGCGGCCCTTCACCTGCTCGATCCGTTCCCAGGCGGAGACATAGGCCTGCACCGCATCGGCGGCGAACAGCACGTCGCGCACCTGCCGGCCGTCGCCGTAGAGGGTGATCGGCTCGCCGTTCAGGGCGCGGATCAGGAAATGGGCGACCCAGCCCTGATCCTCGGTTCCCATCTGGCGCGGGCCATAGATGCAGCTCATCCGCAGCACGGCGGTCGGCAGGTCGAAGCTGCGGGCGTAATCCAGCACATACTGGTCCGCCGCCCCCTTCGAGCAGCCATAGGGGGTGTGGAAATCGAGCGGCCGGGCTTCCGACACGCCATGCGCCCGGATCGCCGGATCGACCGGCGCGTAGGCGTCGTCCACCAGCTCCAGATCGACGTCGCCGAGGTCGCCATAGACCTTGTTGGTGCTGGCGAAGATCACCGGCGTGCGCCGGCCCCGATGGTGGTTGTGATGGCGCACCGCCTCCAGCAGGGAGAGCGTGCCGCGGATGTTCACCTCGAAATCGTCGATGGGATCGACCATGCTGGTGGTCACCGCGACCTGGGCGGCCAGATGGAACACCGCCTTGGCGTCCTTGGCGGCATCCGCCAGCGCCTGCTCGTCGCGCAGGTCGGCGGTGACGGAACTGATGCGCGACGGGTGGCGGGATTGCAGCCAGCGCAGATTGCGCTCCACCCCCGGACGGCGCAGCGCATCGTAGATCAGCACGTCATGCCCCTCCGACGCCAGCCGGTCGGCAAGGTTCGATCCGATGAATCCGGCGCCACCGGTGACCAGAACAGGAGTCTTCGCGCCGCTCATGCCACCAGACCCCGCTCTTCCAGTTCGCGGCGGGCATCGGCGACGCGGTCCTGCGCCTCCTGCCGGGCGACCCACTCGGCCAGTTCGGCCAGCCCTTCCGAGAAGCTTTCCTGCCGTTCGTAACCCAGCACGGTGCGGGCCTTGGTCAGGTCGGGGATGTTGTGGCGGATGTCGCCGGCCCGCGCCTTGCCGGTGATCTCCGGCGCCAGGTCCGCCCGGCCCATCGAGGCGGCCTGCATCAGTGCCACCTCATCCACCGTGCGTTCCTCGCCGGAGCCGATGTTGAAGACCTCGCCATTGGCCGCCGGGTTGTCGAGCGCCAGCAGGAAGGCGCGGGCGACGTCGCGGACATGGACGAAATCACGGCGCTGCTGGCCGTCCTCGAAGATCATCGGGCGCTGGCCGTTGGCGATGCGCGAAGCGAAGATCGCCAGCACGCCGGTATAGGGATTCGACAGCGCCTGTCCCGGCCCATAGGCGTTCCACAGGCGAAGGGCCGAGCCCTCCATCCCATATTGCGCGGTCAGCGTCAGGGTCAGCCGCTCCTGCACATATTTGCCGATGGCGTAGACCGACTTCAGCGCCGGGCGCTTGCTTTCAGGGGTGCGCACCGGCACCAGCGGTCGGCCCTGCCGGTCGAGCGGATCCCAGCTGCCGTCGGGATTGCGGGGGCCGCGGACGACATCCTCCATCAGCGTGCCGTCGGCGGTCCGGTAAAGCCCCTCGCCATAGATGCTCATCGACGACGCGACGACGACCCGGCGCACCGGCTTCTCGATCAGGCGCTGGAACAGCACGGCGGTGCCGTACTCGTTCACCGAGGTGTAGCGGTCGACCGCATACATGCTCTGGCCGACGCCGACCTCCGCGGCGAGGTGGATCACCGAATCGACCCCCTCCAGCGCACGGGCGACCATCTCGTCGTCGCGCACGTCGCCGGCCAGCAACTCCACATCCGCATCCAGTTCTTCGGGACGCTGCCGCGCCGGGTGCACCTGTTCGATCAGGCTGTCCAAAATCCGGACGCGGTCGCCACGGGCAAGCAGGGCCTTGGCGACGTGGCGGCCGATGAAGCCGGCACCACCGGTGACGAGAACGGTCTCTCCCACAAGTCCCTCCGAGGAGTTTGAAGATTTTGACGTTGACGTGCGGAAGACATGCGACTGCGCCGTCGCGGCCATCCGAAGCCGCGAACTGCCCACTCATCTCCGCAAGCTGCCCAGAGCACCCTCGTGCGGTTTTATTCTTGAATCGAATCACAACCAAACGGAACGGTTACGATAAATACACCGTCGACGTTAACACCGCCATTGATAATTTCGCACCTTGCCCAAAAGGTAAGTACCTTAAGACAGATCTTCCGATGAATCACTTTAACGTCTACAAATATAACTGCTCGGTTAATCGACGTGCATTTATGGATGGGAGATCTCGGTGACTGGGAAAAAGCTCCGGGTAGCGATCGCTGGCGTCGGGAATTGCGCATCATCTTTTGTGCAGGGTATATGCTATTACGCCGGCGCTAAAGCCAATGAACCACCCCCTGGGCTTATGACAGTCGATCTCGGCGGCTATCACGTAGGGGACATCGAAATTTCGGCTGCCTTCGATGTTGCCGCATCGAAAGTGGGGACCGACGTCGGGGAAGCTATTTTTGCTCCTCCCAACAATACTTTTCGCTTTGCAAAGCCGCCGAGCTTCGGCGTGCGGGTAGAGCGCGGCCCGACCCTGGATGGCATCGGCAAATACCTCGCCGGCGACATCGCCGAATCGGAGCGACGCCCGGTGAATGTGGCGGAAACCCTGCGCCGCACCGGCACCGACATCCTGGTGTCCTACCTGCCGGTCGGCTCGCAGCAGGCCACCGAATTCTACGCCGAACAGGCGCTGGAGGCCGGCTGCGCCTTCGTCAACTGCATCCCGGTCTTCATCGCCTCCAACCCGGTCTGGGCGCAGCGCTTCGCCGAACGCGGACTGCCGATCATCGGCGACGACATCAAGAGCCAGGTCGGCGCCACCATCGTCCACCGCATGCTGGCCAACCTGTTCCGCGAGCGCGGCGTGCGGCTCGACCGCACCTACCAGCTGAATTTTGGCGGCAACACCGACTTCAAGAACATGCTTGAGCGCGAGCGGCTGGAATCGAAGAAGATCTCCAAGACCCAGGCCGTCACCAGCCAGCTCGACGTGCCGCTCGACCCCGACGACGTCCATGTCGGCCCCAGCGATCATGTGCCGTGGCTGACCGACCGCAAATGGGCGCATATCCGGCTGGAAGGCACCACCTTCGGCGGCGTGCCGCTGAATGTGGAGCTGAAGCTGGAGGTCTGGGACAGCCCGAATTCGGCCGGCATCGTCATCGACGCGGTGCGCTGCGCCAAGCTGGCGCTCGACCGCGGCATCGCCGGCCCGCTGGTCGGCCCGTCCAGCTATTTCATGAAGTCGCCGCCGGAGCAGTTCACCGACCACGAGGCACGGGACCGCACGCTGCGCTTCATCGCCGGCGACCCTCTCGGGACAAAGCCGCCCCGCCTGATGTGAGCGGTGGCATGGAAACCATCTTCATCCTGATCCGCCACGGCTCGCACGACCGGCTCGGCTCGGTCCTGTGCGGCCGTATGGCCGGCGTGACGCTGAGCGCCCAGGGCCGGGCGGAGGCAGAGGCTTTGGCCGACCACCTGTCGTCCCAGCGCCTGACGGCGGTTCTGTCCAGCCCGCTGGAGCGCGCCATCGAGACCGCCACCCCCATCGCCGAGCGGCAGGGCCTGGCCCCGGCCATCGAGCCGGCGCTGAACGAACTCGACCTCGGCGCCTGGAGCGGCAAGCGGTTCGACGAGCTGCATGGCGACCCCGCCTGGGACCTGTGGAACCGGGCACGCAGCCATGGCCGCCCCACTCCGGGGGAAACCCCCGGCGAGTCGATGGCGGAGGCGCAGGTCCGCATCGCCGCCTTGCTCGACCGGCTGCGCCGCGCCCATCCCGGCGGAACGCTGGCCCTGGTCAGCCATGGCGACATCATCAAGGCGGCGCTGGCCCACGCCCTGGGCCTGCCGCTGGATTTCCATGGGCGATTCGACATCGGCCCGGCCTCCCGCAGCGTCCTGATCGCCGGCGATTGGGGGCTGAAGGTCCACAGCATCAACGAGGGTGCGGCATGACGAGCCTGACGGCCGACCAGATCCGCGACCGGGTGGCAGAACTCGGCGACTGGTTCCACAACATCGACCTCAACGGCGTGCGCACGGCGCCCGACCATTTCCTCAACGACTATCCCAACGTCAAATGGAAGCGGTTCGAGCATGCGGTGCCGAAGGATCTGACCGGCCGCACCGTTCTCGACATCGGCTGCAACGGCGGCTTCTACTCCATCGAGATGAAGCGCCGCGGTGCAGACCGGGTGGTCGCCATCGACTTCGACGACCGCTATCTGGCCCAGGCCAAATTCGCCGCCGAGGTGACCGGCCAGGACATCGAGTTCCACAGGATGTCGGTCTATGACGTCGCCAAGCTCGGCGAGAGCTTCGACGTCGTGCTGTTCATGGGCGTGCTCTACCACCTGCGCCACCCGCTGCTGGCGCTCGACCTGATCCACGACCATGTCGCCGGGGATCTGATGATTTTCCAGTCGATGCAGCGCGGCTCGGCCGAGGTGGCGCCGGTGCGCGCCGATTACGACTTCTTCGAGCAGGACCATTTCGACGATCCCGGCTATCCGAAGCTGCATTTCATCGAACACGAATACGCCCGCGACTGGACCAACTGGTGGGCGCCCAATGCCGCCTGCGCCGAGGCCATGCTGCGCAGTGCCGGCTTCGCCATCGCCGAGCATCCGGAACGCGAGGTCTATGTCTGCCGCCGGGTCGACCGCCCGACCGGGGCCGGGGCCGTCTATCCCGCCAAGCCGAAAGAAGACGCCGTGACGAAAGGGACCGAGGGATGATCGAAGCCGCCAAGATCTGGAACGAGCCCAACAACAAGTCGCACTGGGATCCCAACCTCGACCCCGAATGGGACCTGTTCGCCCGCATGACCCTCCTGGCCGGACAGGCGATCCGGGCGGAGAATTCCACCATCACCCGCGTGCTGGGCGGCATGTCGCCCATCGACCCGTCCTTCATCCGCCGGCTGGAGGAGCGCGGCGTGCTGGACGAGATCGACGTGGTGGCCGTCCACGGCTTCCCGCTCGACTGGAATCTCTGGCAGATCCACGAGTGGCCGAACAAGATCGACGAGATCCGCGCCGTGACGGACAAGCCGATCTGGGTGACGGAGGCCGGCGTGTCCTCCTTCGGCGCCGAGGAGGTGCAGGCCTGGGGCGTCACGCGCACCGCCGAGCTGCTGATCGGCAAGGTGCCGCGCATCCACTGGTACAGCCTGTACGACCTGCCCAGCCATTGGGAGGCCACCACCCGCCACAAGGAGGCGGAGGGATCATCCTACTACCGTCATTTCCACATGGGGCTGCTGCGCGCCGACGGCACGCCGAAGCCGGCGGTGGAGGCCTTCGCCCCCTATGCCGGCCGGATGGGCATCTGCCAGTGGTTCCATTACGAGGACCACCGGCTGGATGAGGCGGTGGCGTGGCTGAAGCGGTTGGGCGTGCGCCATCTTCGCACCGGCCTGTCCTGGGCCGACAGCTTCCGTCCCAACGCGCTGGACTGGTTCGACCGCCAGATGGAGGCGCTGGCCGATTTCGAGGTGACCGTCACCTTCTGCTTCACCCCCGAACATCGCGGCGTCGAACCCCACCACACCAGCCCGCCCCAGGTGGCCGAGGAGTTCGCCGAGTTCTGTGCCGCGATGATCCGCCGCTACGGCACCACGCGGACGGCCGGTTCGGCGGCGTCGATGGCGGCGGTGGGGTAAGGCCGCGCGCAGAACCGGCAAAAGCGGTTCGGAACGAGCAATCACGCCAACGGGCATCTCCCTAGGATCGGTGCAGCCCAGCGCCCTTACGGAGATGCCCCATGACGGTCCGCCTTCGTGCGGCAGCGGTCGCCCTGTTGCTGTGGATCGGCCCGGCACATGCGGCCCAATCGCCAAATCAGCCGCCGCCGCTGACCAACACCCGCTTCGACGAGGATTACCGCTACCTGCTGTCACCCGAGGCCGGGTCCGGCGCTTATTGGGAACGGTTCAAGGCCATCCCGGTCACTCCGGACGGCTTCGCCTCGCTCTCCACCGGGCTGGAGCTGCGGCTGCGCGGCGAGGCGGTCCGCAACAGCGGCTGGGGCCAGGACGAGCCGCGCAACGACGCCTATGGCCTGTGGCGCGCCCTGCCCTATGCCGACCTGCGCGTGGGTGAGAGCCTGCGCCTGTTCGGCCAGCTGATCATGGCCGACACGGTGGGCAAACTGGACCCGCTGGCCCCGCCCGATTCCGACCGCATCGACCTGATGCAGGGCTTCGCCGACCTGAATGCCCCGCTGGGCGAGGCCCAGGGCACGCTGCGGGTGGGCCGCCAGATGCTGGCCTACGGTTCGGAACGGCTGATCTCCATCCGCTACGGCGCCAACGTGCCGCGCTCCTTCGACGCGGTGAAGGGCATCGTCACCGCCGGTCCCTGGCGGGTCGACGCCTTCTACGGCCGGCCGATCCAGCCGACGCCGGATCTGCTCGACGACGGCCGCGACGCCAAGCGCACCGCCTGGGCGCTCTACGCCACCCGCCCGCTCGATCTGGGTTGGGGCGGCAGCGCCGGGCTGGACGCCTATTACATCGGTTACCGCAACCGCCGCGCCAGCTTCGAAGCCGGACGGGGCAACGAGCTGCGTCACACCGTCGGCCTGCGCAGCTTCGGCAAGGCCGCCGGCTGGGACTGGAACTGGGAGGCGATGGGCCAGTTCGGACGCTTCGGCAGCGGGTCGATCCGGGCATGGTCGCTCGCCACCGACAGCGGCTACCGCTTCACCGACCTGCCGCTGCAGCCGCGCCTCGGCCTGAAGGCCAACATCGCCAGCGGCGACAGCAACCCGCGCGACGACCGGCTGGAGACCTTCAACCCGCTGTTCCCGCGTGCGAAATACTTCGGCGAACTGACGCCCATCGGCCCCTTCAACCTGATGAACCTGCACCCGTCGGTGGACTTCGCCCTGTCCGACGAGTTCAGCCTGTCAGCCTCCGCCATCGCCTTCTGGCGCGAGAGCCTGGACGACGGCGTGTACAATCTGACCGGCGGTCTGCTGCGCTCCGGTGCGGCGTCAAAAGCACGCTATGTCGGCACCCAGGGCGAGCTGGTGCTGTCCTACAGCTCCGGCCGGTCCTTCGAGGGGCTGATCTCCTATTCCCTGTTCCGCCCCGGCCCCTTCCTGAACGACAGCGGCCCGGCCAAGACCATCCACTTCGCCGGGATGGAGGGGGTTTTCAAATTCTGAACCCCGCCTCCGCCCCCCATTCCATCACCCCCTGTAGTGCCGGCCGAAGCGGTTGTTCAGGAAGGCGTCCAGCGGCACCTGCTCCTGCCGGATGAAGCCGGCCTGCGGAATGGACCCTTCGCGCAGCAGATCCAGCACGGCGCAGATGCCGGCGGCGGTGGTGACCTGGATGGCGCTCCAGGTGCGGCCGGCGATGGGCTTGCTGTAGATCTTGGTGGCGAAGGTCTCCTGCCGCAGTTCGCCGTCCTGCATGCCGGTGGCGGTCGCCAGCACCAGAACCACGTCCTGCAGGGTCAGCGGCACCGCGGTCTCCAGCACATCCTTCAGCAGGTGGCGCCGCTCGCCCAGCCGCAGGTCGCGGATCAGCAGGCGGACGATGTCGCGGTGGCCGGGATAGCGCACGGTTTTGTAATCGAGGTTCCGCACCTTGCCGGCCAGCGTCTCGCACAGCGAGCCCAGCCCGCCCGAGGTGTTGAACGCCTCGTAATCGACGCCGTCCAGCGCGAAGCGCTCGTCGCCCTCCAGCGGCATCACCTCGTGCGGACGGCCGTCGACGATGGCCTCGCACGGGTTGCAGTATTCGTTGATGAGCCCGTCGGTGCTCCAGGTCAGATTGTATTTCAGGGCGTTGGTCGGGTATTGCGGCAGGGCGCCCACCCTAAGGTGCAGGTTGTGCAGCTCGTCGAAGCGCCGGGCGAGGTCATGACCGACGATGGAGATGAAGCCCGGCGCCAGACCGCATTGCGGGATCAGCGCGGTGTTGGCGGTCTCCGCCAGCATCTTCACCTTGCGGGTGGCGGCGACATCCTCGGTCAGGTCCAGGTAATGGGCGCCGGCCGCGACGGCGGCGCTGGCGATGGCCGGGGTCAGGGTGAAGGGGCAGGCGCTCAGCACCGCATGCTGGCCCGCCATGGCGGCACGCAGAGACGCCGGGTCCTCGACGTCGACGCGCATCACCCGCAGCCCGGCATGTTCGGCGCGGTACAGCAGCGCCTCGTCCCGGTCACCGATGGTGACGGCGAAATCGTCGGTCTCGGACAGCAGCGTGCCGATCATCGACCCGATCTTGCCCGCCCCCAGAACCAGAACCTTCATCGTTGCCATCTCTCCCGCTCCTCTGTTCAGCCCTGTGTGTTGGCGATTTGGCTCGCACACAAAAGGTGTCGGTTGAAACGGCCGGGCAGAACCGGGCAAAGCGCCGGCCACGCCGGAGTTTCCCGGCGGATCGACGGAAATCCCGTTGAAATGACGGGCACGCTTTATCCCTCGCGTGGCGTCGACACCGGCGCTAAGGTCGCAGCCGGTTTCCCCAATTCCGGCCCACCGCCATGACCACCCGCCAACTGACCGCCCCGCACGCCGTCCTGCTGGAAGAGCCGCAAAACGGCATCCCCCAGACCAGCGAAATGATCCGCGGCGAACGCTTCCGCATTCTGGAGGAGCGTGATGGCTGGCTGCGGGCGGAGAATGGTTTCGACGGCCATGTCGGCTGGCTGCCGCCGGGCACCGCGCACCGGGAGCCTGTCGCCGCCACCCACCGCGTGCGGGCCCTGCGTGCCGACCTGCACCCCGGCCCGACACATCGGGCGCCGCCGGTGGCCACGCTCAGCTTCGGGTCGTCGGTGACGCTGGACGGCCGGGCCGAGAATGGCTGGGTCGGCACCGACGATGGGCTGTGGCTGTTCGCGGGCTGGCTGGAGCCGGTGGATACGGCCCCCGCGACCGACCACATCGCCACCGCCCTGCGCTTTCTGGAGACGCCCTATGTCTGGGGCGGGCGCAGCAGCTTCGGCATCGACTGTTCCGGGCTGGTGCTGACCGCCATGGCCGCGGCCGGCGTGGTCTCCCACCACAGCAGCGGCATGCAGCGCAAGGACGGGCGGCTGGGAGAATGGCTGTCCGAAGATGGACGCGGCGTCGAGTATCGGCGCGGCGACATCGTCTTCTTTCCCGGCCATGTCGGGCTGATGGTGGACGGGGCGAACCTGCTGCACGCCACCGTCTTCACCATGTCAGTCGTGGTCGAACCCTTGAGCGAAGTCGCCAAACGCGCAGAGATCAACGGCGTCCGCCGTCCCGGCCAGGGCGTCCGCCGCCCCAACGTTACGCGGGCGTAGCGCTTCCCCCACCAGCAGCAGGGTCGGCCCCTTGCCGGCGGCCACGCCCTGCTCGGCCATCTCGCCGAGCGTCGTCCAATAGCGCCGCTCGTCGGGCCGGCAGCCATTCTCCACCGCCAGCACCGGCGTGTCGCTGGGCAGCCCGGCCGCGGTCAGCCCCTGGCCGACCGCGCGGGCCTGTTCGCGCCCCATATAGATCGCCAACGTGCCCTGCGGGTCGGCCAGCCGCGCCCAGTCGGGCTCGAACCGCTCGCCGTCGCGGCCATGGGCGGTGACGAAGGTGACGGCGCGCGACACCCCGCGCTTGGTCAGCGACAGCCCCGCCGAGGCGGCACAGCCGAGCGCCGCCGTGATGCCGGGGATGACGCGCACCGCAATGCCAAGGCTGTCGAGATGCTCGATCTCCTCACCGGCGCGGCCGAACACCATCGGGTCGCCGCCCTTCAGGCGGACGACGCGCTTGCCACGTTGCGCATGGAAGGCGATCAGCGCGTTGATCTCCCCCTGCGGCAGCGAATGCCGGCCGGAGCGTTTACCGACGCAGATGCGCTCCGCCTTCGGATGAGCCAGGTCGAGGATGCCGTCGCCGACCAGCGCGTCGTAGAGCACGACCTCGGCGGCGGCGAGCGCCTTGACGGCGGCGACGGTGAGCAGGTCGGGATCGCCGGGACCGGCGCCGACGAGGGTGACCTGCCCGCACTCTTTTGGCCGAGCGGAACCAGATCCCCTCTCCCCCCCGGGGAGAGGGTTAGGGTGAGGGGGACGCGTGGCGGCCCTTTCCCAAGGAACAGGGGGAAGGGACAAAGCACCGCCGCCAACGCCCGCAAACCGCGGCACCAAGAGGCGCACCAAAGCCGCGAGACCATCAAGCCACTTCGCGCTGGTGAGCATGACGAAGCACCTCCTTGAGTTCGGGCACGCAGGAACCACAATTCGTGCCGGCTTTCAATGCCGCGCCGATCTCCGCCACGCTGGTCAGCCGGCGGTCGCGGATGGCACCGACCAGCCGGTTGACGCCGACGCTGAAGCAGGCGCAGACGATCCGCCCTTCATCCGCGGCAGCACCCGGCGCCCGCCCGGCGAGCAGCCCGGCCCGCGCGCCGTCGTCCAGCCCGTCGGCCTCCAACAGTCCGGCGAGCCAGCCGCGCGGCGGCAGACGCCCATCGGCGGCGACGAACAGGCAGGCCTCCAGCCGGTCCCCGTCCATCCAGGCCATCCGCAGACCGCCGCGCGCATGGTCGCGGAACTCCACCACTGCTTCGGCGGGGTCGAGGCCGGGCAGCCACTCCGCCACCGCCGGGATCGCCCCCGTTCCCGCCATCTCCACCAGATGGCCGCCCGCCACCGCACGGCGGGCCCAATAGCCGCCACGGACAGGCTCCACCGGCCGGCGGGTCAGCAGGAAGGCGGTCCAATGCGGCCGCCAGGGCTCCACCGTCGCCGGCATCCGCTTCAGGTCCGGCTGGCCGGAGACCGGGTCCACCGCCTCGTCGTCGATCAGCCGGCCGATGACGCAGCCGCCGGTGAAGCGGTCGGTCCAATGCATCGGCAGGAAGATGGTGCCTTCGCCTTGGGCATCGGTGACGCGCACCCGCGCCAGCGCTTCACCTGCCGAAGTGGCAATACGGGCGAGTCCGCCATCGGTCAGCCCGCGCGCCGCCGCGTCCGCCGGATGGATGTCCAACCGGGGCTCCGGCACATGGGCCGACAGCCGCGCCGACAGGCCGGTGCGGGTCATCGTGTGCCACTGGTCGCGCAATCGCCCGGTGTTCAGCAGCAGCGCCCCGTCCGGCACCTCGCGCGGCAGCGGCTTCGCCGAGACCGGCAGCATCCGGGCGCGCCCGTCGGCGGTGAAGAAGCGGCCGTCGCCGAACAGCCGCTTCTGCGGCTCGCTGCCTGCGCGCCAGGGCCAGGGGAAGGGCACCAGCGCGTCATACCCAACCTCATCCAGCCCGCCCAGCGCCCCGATGTCGAAGGCGCGCGAGCCGCCATTCTCGAAGGCGGACAGCGCCGCATGCTCGCGGAACACCGCGGCGGCGCTCTCATACGGAAAAGCCTCGGCGAAATCCATCCGCCGCGCGATCTGCGTCACGATCCACCAGTCCGCCCGTGCCTCCCCTTCCCCGTCCCTGAAGGCGCGCTGGCGCGAGATGGTGCGATCGGAGTTGGTGACGGTGCCGTCCTTTTCGCTCCAGCCCTTGGCCGGCAGGCGGATATGGGCGAAGCGGCCGGTGTCGGTGTCGCGGATGCAGTCGGAGACCACCACCGTCTCGCAGCGTTCCAGCGCCCGGCGCACCCGGCCGGCGTCCGGCATGCTGACCGCGGGATTGGTCGCCATGATCCACACCGCCCTGACCGTGCCGGCCTCGATGGCACGGAACAGGTCCACCGCCTTCAGCCCCGGCTTGTCCGCCATGCGTGGCGCCTGCCAGAAGCGACCGACCCGGTCCACCTCTTCCGCCGAGAAGCCCATATGCGCGGCCAACTGGTTCGCCAGCCCACCGACCTCTCGCCCGCCCATGGCGTTGGGCTGCCCGGTGACGGAGAAGGGACCGCAGCCCGGCCGGCCGATGCGCCCGGTCAGGAAATGGACGTTCAGGATGGTGTTGACGGTGTCGCTGCCCTGGGAGGACTGGTTGACCCCCTGGGAATAGACCGTCACCACCCGCCCGGTCGCCGCGAATTCGGCGTAGAAGGCGGCGACCTCCGCCTCCTCCAGCCCGCAGCGGCGGGCGACCGTCGCGATGTCCGGCGCGTCGGCGCGGGCGGCGGCCAGCGCCTCCTCAGTCCCTTCGGCATGAGAGTCGACGAAGCCTTCGTCGCGATGGCCGTACTCATCCAGATAGGCCAGCAGGCCATTGAACAGCAGCGCGTCGGTGCCGGCCTTCAGCGCCAGATGGCGGTCGGCGGCATCGACGCAGTCGGTCCGCCGCGGATCGACGACAACGATCCGCGTGCCGCGTTCAGCCCGGGCCGCCAGCAGCCGCTGGTTCAGCACCGGGTGGCACCAGGCGAGGTTCGACCCCACCAGCACCACCAGATCGGCGCAGTCGAAATCCTCGTAAGCCCCCGGCACCGCGTCGGCGCCCAGGCCCCGCTTGTGTCCGACCACCGACGAGGCCATGCAGAGCCGCGAGTTGGTGTCGATGTTCGCCGAACCGATGAAGCCCTTCATCAGCTTGTTGGCGACGTAGTAATCCTCGGTCAGCAGCTGGCCGGAGACGTAGAAGGCCACCGAGTCTGGCCCATGCTTGGCGATGGTGTCGGAAAAGCGCCGGGCCACCGCGTCCAGCGCCGCGTCCCACGACACGCGCCGATAGCCATCTTCCGGATTGCCGATTTCCGGATGGAGCAGCCGCCCGTCCGCCACCAGCGTGTCGGCCAGCGCCGATCCCTTGGAGCAGAGCCGTCCCCGGTTCGCCGGGTGGTCGGCATCGCCGCGCACGGTCACGGCACCATCGGCTGCCACCGTCGCGATCACCCCGCACCCGACCCCGCAATAGGGACAGGTGGTCTTCACCTCCCGTTTCGGCCCGGAAGACGGCCCCCCGCTTGGGTCAGGCCCGTCAAACATGGCCGCAGGCCTTGCGGCAGCCGCCGCGCGACAGCTTGGCCTCGCCGAGCGCGATGGCGACGCTGCGCCCCTCCACCCGCACCGGAACATGGCCGGTGCGGCCCTCGTCGGGGGCGACGGCCTCGCCGGTCGCAAGCTCGATCACCCAGTTGTGCAGCGGGCAGGTGACGCGGCGGCCATGGACGATGCCTTGGGAGAGCGGCCCCTGCTTGTGCGGGCAGGCATCCTCCAGCGCGAAAACCTCGTCGGCGGCCGTGCGGAACAGGGCGATGTCGCCGTCGGGGGTACGGACGACGCGGGAGCCCAGCACGGGGATGTCGTCGATGCTGCCGACCTGGGTCCAGACAGTCTCAGAGATGGCGGTTTCCATGATGATGCTGTCCATGATCGGTTACCCCACTTCGGCGAGCAGATTGAATTCGTGACGGTCGACACCCTTGGCGGCGCGTTCCGCCCAAGGGTCGTCCTGCGAGAAGGTCTGCGAGAACAGGAAGCGCGCGTTCAACGCCCGGCGCCGCTCCGGATCCTCGACCAGCGCCGCTTTGATGTGGTCGAGACCGACCCGCTCGACCCACGGCGCGGTGCGCTCCAGATAGCGGGCCTCCTCGCGGTAGAGCTGCATGAAGGCGCCGGTGTATTCCAGCACCTCCTCCTCCGTCGCCACCCGGACCAGCAGGTCGCAGGCGCGGACATGCAGGCCGCCGTTGCCGCCGACATGCAGCTCGTATCCGCTGTCGATGCAGACGACGCCCAGGTCCTTGATGGTGGCTTCGGCGCAGTTGCGCGGGCAGCCGGATACCGCCAGCTTGACCTTGTGCGGGGTCCAGGTGCCCCAGGTCATCCGCTCCAGCTTGACGCCCAGCCCGGTCGAGTCCTGCGTGCCGAAACGGCACCATTCCGAGCCGACGCAGGTCTTCACCGTGCGCAGCCCCTTTGCATAGGCATGGCCGGACACCATCCCGGCGGCGTTCAGATCGGCCCAGACCGCCGGCAGATCCTCTTTCTTCACGCCGAACAGGTCGATGCGCTGGCCGCCGGTGACCTTCACGGTCGGAATGTTGAACTTGTCGACCACGTCGGCGATGGCGCGCAGTTCCGCCGCATTGGTCAGGCCGCCCCACATGCGCGGGACGACCGAATAGGTGCCGTCCTTCTGGATGTTGGCGTGGGCGCGTTCGTTGATGAAGCGCGACTGGTAGTCGTCCCGGTACTCGCCCGGCCACGCGCAGAGCAGGTAATAGTTCAGCGCCGGCCGGCAGGAGGCGCAGCCGTCGGGCGTCGTCCATTCCATGGCCTGGAACACCTCGGCCATGGTCTTCAGCCCGCGGTCGACGATGGCCGCCCGCACCTCGTCATGGGTGTGGTGGGTGCATTTGCACATCGGCTTGACCTTCGGCGCGGCGGTGAAGCCGTCGCCCAGCGTCACCGCCAACAGACGCTCCACCGTGCCGGAGCAGCCGCCGCAGGAAGCCGACGCCTTGGTGTGCGCCTTCACCTCGTCCAGGCTGGTCAGGCCCTTCTCGGTGATCGCCTTGACGATGGTGCCCTTGCAGACGCCGTTGCAGCCGCAGATCTCGGCGCTGTCGGGCAGGGCGGCGATGGCCGCGTTCGGGTCGCCGGCGTCGGCGCTGCCGAAGCCCTGTCCGAAGATCATGGTGTCGCGCTCGGCCGAGACGTCGGCGCCGTCCTTCAGCAGCGAGAAGTACCAGGCACCGTCCTTGGTATCGCCATACAGCACGGCCCCCAGCAGCTTGCCGTCCTTCAGCACCAGACGCTTGTAGACGCCGCGCGCTGCGTCGCGGAACACGATGTCCTCGGTTCCCTCGCCGCCCGAGAAATCGCCGGCGGAGAACACGTCGACGCCGGTGACCTTCAGCTTGGTCGAGGTGACGGAGCCGGTGTAGGCCGCACCCTCGCCGCCCGCGAGGTCGTGGGCCAGCACCTTCGCCATCTCGAACAGCGGGGCGACGAGGCCCCAGGTGACGCCGCGATGCTCGACGCATTCGCCGACCGCGTAGATCGACGGGTCGCTGGTGCGCATCTGGTCGTCGACGCGGATGCCGCGCCCGCAGTCCAGCCCGGCCGCCTTGCCCAGCGCCATGTTGGGACGGATGCCCACGGCCATGACGACGATGTCGGCCGGCAGTTCGCGCCCGTCCTTCAGCCGCACCGCACTGACCCATTCGTCGCCGACGATTTCCGCCGTGTCGGCGCCGGTCAGCACCTCGATGCCGCGGCGCTCCAGCTCGCGTTGCAGCAGCATGCCGGCCGACGGGTCGAGCTGGCGTTCCATCAGCGTCGGCATCAGGTGGACGACGGTGACGTCCATCCCCTTGACCCGCAGCCCGTTCGCCGCTTCCAGACCCAGCAGGCCGCCGCCGATCACCACGGCGCGGCCGCCCTTCGCCGCCGCCGCCAGCATGGCGTCCACGTCGGCAAGGTCGCGGAAGCCGATGACGCCCGGCAGGGTCGAACCCGGCACAGGGATGATGAAGGGCATCGAGCCGGTGGCGATCAGCAGCCGGTCATAGGGAACGACACGGCCGGACTGCGAGATCACCGTCTTGCCCTCGCGGTCGATGCCCTCCACCGGCTCGCTGGTCAGGAGCGTGATGCCGTTGGCGTCGTACCACTCGCGGCTGTTCAGCACGATCTGGTCGAAGGTCTTCTCCCCCGCCAGCACCGGCGACAGCATGATGCGGTTGTAGTTCGGATGCGGCTCGGCCCCGAAGACGGTGATGTCGAAGCGGCCGGGCGCCTTGGCCAGCAGCTCTTCCACCGTCTTCATGCCGGCCATGCCGTTGCCGACCACCACCAGCCGCTCCCTGGCCGGGCCGGCGTTGCGCAGTTCGGCCTCGTTAAGTTCGACGGCGGGCCCGTTGTTCGATGAGAGATGCATGTCCATGGCGCGTCTGCCTCGTCTATCGTGTCCGGCCTGCTGCAAAGTCAGGCACGGGGCCAAAAAGAAAGGCGTCCGAACGGGCCGCACTCCGGCCCCGCGACTGGATCGCGAAGGCGGGTGCACACCTGTTCGGACGCCGTTGTCCGGGCGGTTCGTCGTCGAACCAGAGCCAAATCCGCGCGTCGTCGCGTGGGCTTCGGCGGTGTCGCGGGCACTGGCGACGTTGCTGGCGCCCGCTGTTGTCTCGCCACTCCCTTCGCAATCCGCGTGCCAATCACTCCGGCCATGGATCGGCGCCGGAAAACTCCAGCGATTCCGCGGGGTCCCGCCCAGATTCGCACCCAAGACCTAGGTGCCTATTTTCCAATCATTCTTAGGTACTGCACAAAGGATGACCACGCAGGCTTGTGTGCGCCGCAAAAATCGGCAGGCACCGCAGCAATCCCGTCAGGCGGCTCATACCTTCCGCCGGGTCATAACCAGCAAAACCAACCGCTTCGGCCGAATTTCCAGCAAAAGCCATCCTTTGGCATGAGGCTTGCGAAGAGGGAGGCCAGAGACGCGCCAACGACGGTGCGTGCATCCCAAGCGTCCAATGATGGGCCAGCCCCGGCAGTGTTGCCGACCCCGGTATCGACAGGCCTTCCAACAAGGCTTTTCCGGTCGATCCCGCTGGACGCGTTCGACGGTCACGGTGCCCCACCACCACATGCCCGAAAAACAGCCAGCCCGGGACTTGCCCAGAAAAACGTCACCGGTGTCGCGCACCCGACCGCTGGTCCGGATTTCAGAGATGGAGCAACCGACGTGGCCCATACCTCCCGCACCACCTCCCGCACTCTGCGCCACCTTCTCGCGTCCGCCGCTGCGGTCGTCGCGCTGACCGCAGGCGTCTCTGCCCATGCTGCCGCGCTCGACGTCGAGAAGGACCAGCTGAAGCTCGGCTTCATCAAGCTGACCGACATGGCACCGCTCGCCATCGCCGTGGAGAAGGGCTTCTTCGAGGATGAAGGCCTTTCCGTCACGCTGGAGCCGCAGGCGAACTGGAAGGTCCTGCTCGACCGCGTGATCTCCGGCGAACTGGACGGCGCCCACATGCTGGCCGGCCAACCGCTTGGCGCCACCATCGGCTTCGGCACCAAGGCGCACATCGTCACCGCCTTCTCGATGGACCTGAACGGCAACGGCATCACGCTGTCGAACGACGTCTGGCAGAAGATGAAGGCCAACGTGCCGAAGGGTGCGGACGGCAAGCCGGTCCACCCGATCAAGGCCGACGCACTGAAGCCGGTGATCGCCCAGTACAAGGCCGAGGGCAAGCCCTTCAACATGGGCATGGTCTTCCCGGTCTCGACCCACAATTACGAGCTGCGCTACTGGCTGGCGTCGGGCGGGATCAACCCCGGCTTCTACAGCCCGACCGACGTATCGGGCCAGATCGGCGCAGACGCACTGCTGTCCGTCACCCCACCGCCGCAGATGCCGGCGACGCTGGAGGCAGGCACCATCTACGGCTACAGCGTCGGCGAGCCGTGGAACCAGCAGGCGGTGGTCAAGGGCATCGGCGTGCCGGTGATCACCGATACCGAGATCTGGAAGAACAACCCCGAGAAGGTCTTCGGCGTCACCGACGACTGGGCCAGGAAGAATCCCAAGACCCACCTGGCCGTCGTCAAGGCGCTGATCCGCGCCACCCAGTGGCTGGACGAGAACAACAACGCCAACCGCGCCGAAGCGGTGAAGATCCTGGCCAAGCCCGAATATGTCGGCGCCGATGCCAAGGTGATCGCCAACTCCATGACCGGCACCTTCGAGTATGAGAAGGGCGACAAGCGCGACGTTCCCGACTTCAACGTCTTCTTCCGCTACAACGCCAACTATCCCTTCTATTCCGACGCCGTCTGGTACCTGACCCAGATGCGCCGCTGGGGCCAGATCGCCGAGGCCAAGCCCGACAGCTGGTACGACCAGACCGCGCGCAGCGTCTACAAGCCGGAGATCTTCCTGCAGGCGGCCAAGCTGCTGGTCGAGGAAGGCAAGGCCAAGGACGCCGACTTCCCGTGGAAGAGCGACGGCTACAAGCCGGTCGACAACGGCTTCATCGACGGCATCCCGTACGACGGCCACAAGCCGAACGACTACCTCGCCAAGCAGCCCATCGGTCTGAAGGGCGACCAGAAGATCGAGGGCGGTCAGGTGGTGGGCGGGTAAGCGCCCCCACGTTCCCCCACCACCGACAGCCAGGAATTTCCGCCATGACCAGCCTGACCGACACCGCCTCCGACCTAGCCCGCGCCCAGCGCAAGGCCCGTCGCGCCCACGCCCTCAACCGCGTCGCCTCCGTCCTGACCACCGTCGGCCTCGGCTGGCTGGCGCCGCTGCTGCGGCTCGCCGCCGGCGAGAACCCGCGCCAGCAGGGCATCGAGCTGTGGCGCCAGATGGGCATCCCGCTGACCGCCATCCTGCTGTTCCTCGCCGCCTGGGGCTGGGCCGCCCCGCAGGTCCAGACCAGCCTCGGCGCCATCCCCGGCCCGGCCCAGGTGTGGGAGCAGGCGACCAACCTCTACGCCGACCACAAGGCCGAACGCGCCAAGGAAGCCGCCTTCTACGAGCGGCAAAGCAAGCGCAACGCCGAGATCCTGGCGAAGGACCCGAAGGCGGAGGTGAAGACCCGCCCCTATGCCGGCAAGCCGACCTATATCGACCAGATCGTCACCAGCCTGAAGACCGTCTTCACCGGCTTCCTGCTCGGCGCCCTGGTGGCGGTTCCGCTGGGTGTCGCCAGCGGCCTGTCGCCGACGGTCAACGCCGCCATCAACCCGCTGATCCAGATCTTCAAGCCGGTGTCGCCGCTGGCCTGGCTGCCGCTGGTCACCATGGTGGTCAGCGCCACCGTGTCGGGCAGCGACCCGCTGTTCGAGAAGTCCTTCCTGACCTCCGCCATCACCGTCACGCTGTGCTCGCTGTGGCCGACCCTCATCAACACGGCGGTCGGCGTCTCCTCGATCGACCGCGACCTGATGAATGTCGGCAAGGTGCTTCAGCTGTCCGGCTTCACCATGGTGCGCCGCCTCGTGCTGCCGTCCGCCCTGCCCTACATCTTCACCGGCCTGCGGCTGTCGCTGGGCGTGGGCTGGATGGTGCTGATCGCGGCGGAAATGCTGGCCCAGAACCCCGGCCTCGGCAAGTTCGTGTGGGATGAGTTCCAGAACGGCTCCTCCAACTCGCTGGCCAAGATCATGGTGGCGGTCTTCACCATCGGCCTGATCGGCTTCCTGCTCGACCGCGTGATGCTGGCGCTCCAGTCCGCCGTCAGCCACAGCCCCGCCCGCTAAGCCCTTCCGAGACGGAGACGACGACCATGGCGATCCTGGACCTGAAGGGTGTGTCGAAGTCCTATGGCGGCACCACCATCCTGCGCGACATCGACCTGTCGATCGAAGAGGGCGAGTTCGTCGCCATCGTCGGCTTCTCCGGCTCCGGCAAGTCGACGCTGATCAACCTGATCGCCGGGCTGGCGATGCCCGATGCCGGCGAGGTGCTTTACCGAGGCAAGCCGGTCACCGGCCCCGGCCCGGAGCGCGGTCTGGTCTTCCAGTCCTATTCGCTGATGCCCTGGCTCAGCGTGAAGGAGAATGTCGCCCTGGCGGTGGATGCCGTCCACAAGGCCAAGCCCTCGTCGGAGCGCGGCGTGCTGACCCGCCGGGCGGTGGAGACGGTGGGTCTCGGCCACGCCACCGACCGCCGGCCGAAGGAGCTGTCGGGCGGCATGCGCCAGCGCGTCGGCTTTGCCCGCGCGCTCGCCATGAGCCCGGAGATGCTGCTGCTGGACGAACCGCTGTCGGCGCTCGACGCCCTGACCCGCGCCAAGCTTCAGGACGAGATCGAGGCGATCTGGCGCAAGGACCGCAAGACCGTCATCCTCATCACCAACGATGTGGACGAGGCGATCCTGCTGGCCGACCGCATCATCCCGCTGACCCCCGGCCCCAACGCCACGCTCGGCCCGGCCTTCACCGTCGATCTGCCGCGCCCGCGCGACCGCACCGCCGTCAACCATGACGAGGATTTCAAGCGCCTGCGCGCCGAGGTCACCGCCTACCTGATGGAGGTCGGCGTCGCCCGCGGCACCGGCGGCGATGACGGCCTCGTCCTGCCCGACGTGAAGCCGACCACCGCCTCGCCCCCGCCCAAGGCCTACATCGAGGCGATGGGCGGGCGCGGGATGGAGGACCGCTATCTAGAATTCACCCGCCTGACCAAGACCTTCGCCACGCCGAAGGGTCCGCTGACCGTGGTGGACGGCTTCGACCTGAAGATGCGCAAGGGCGAGTTCGTCTCGCTGATCGGCCATTCCGGCTGCGGCAAGTCCACCGTGCTGTCGATGGTCGCCGGCCTCGCCGACGTCACCAGCGGCGGCATCGTGCTGGACGGCAAGGAGGTGGACGGCGCCGGTCCCGACCGCGCCGTGGTGTTCCAGGCCCCCAGCCTGTTCCCCTGGCTGACCGCCTACGAGAACGTCATGCTCGGCGTCGACCGCGTCTTCCCCCATGCGAGCAAGGGCGAGCGCGCCGACATCGCCCGCTATTACCTCGCCCGTGTGGGCTTGGGCGACAGCATGGACCGGAAGGCGTCGGAGCTGTCCAACGGCATGAAGCAGCGGGTCGGCATCGCCCGCGCCTTCGCCCTGTCGCCCAAGCTGCTGCTGCTCGACGAGCCCTTCGGCATGCTCGACAGCCTGACCCGCTGGGAGTTGCAGGAGGTGCTGATGGAGGTGTGGGCGCGCACCAAGGTCACCGCGGTCTGCGTCACCCACGACGTGGACGAGGCGCTGCTGCTGGCCGACCGGGTGGTGATGATGACCAATGGCCCGAACGCCAAGATCGGCCACATCCTGAATGTCGACATCCCCCACCCGCGCACCCGGCAGGCCCTGCTGGAGCACCCGCGCTATTACGAATACCGGGAAGAGCTGCTGAACTTCCTCGAAGGCGGCCATGCCGGAGCGCCGAAAAAGGCGGCCTGACCGGGTTCCCACTCCCCGGAAAGCCCACCGAAGACCCATCGACAAGCTGGTCCCGCAGGGCCAGCTTGTTGTCCTTCGGGACGACAGACGGGAGTGAGGGAGATGAAGCGCGTGACCCTGCCGGACGGCACCGAGGTCCCGGCCCTCGGCCAGGGCACCTGGATGATGGCGGAGGGGCGCGGCGACCGCGCCGCCGAGATCGCCGCACTGCGGACCGGCATCGACCGGGGCATGACCCTGATCGACACGGCGGAGATGTATGGCGACGGCGCCTCGGAAGAGCTGGTGGGGGAAGCCATCGCCGGCCGGCGCGACGGCCTGTTCATCGTCACCAAGGTTCTGCCCAGCAACGCGTCGCGCATCGGCACGGTGAAGGCCTGCGAACGCAGCCTGAAGCGGCTCAAGATCGACCGCATCGACCTCTACCTGCTGCACTGGCGCGGCGGCGTGCCGCTGGAGGAGACGGTCGAGGCGTTCGAGACGCTGCGCGCCGCCGGCAAGATCGCCCGCTGGGGCGTCTCGAACTTCGACGTCGACGATCTGGAGGAGTTGGCGGAGACAACCGACCTGCACGGCTGCGCCGCCAATCAGGTGCTCTACAACCCCGAACACCGCGGCATCGAATACGACCTGCTTCCGTTCCAGCACACCGCACGGATGCCGGTGATGGCCTATTCCCCCATCGGCCAGGGCGGCCGCCTGCTGCGCTCGCCCGCCCTGCTGGCGGTGGCGAAGCGCCATGACGCCACCCCGGCGCAGGTGGCGATCGCCTGGGCGCTCCGCCAGCAGGGGGTGATCGCGATTCCCAAGGCGGGCACCACGGCACACGCCATCGAGAATGCCGACGCCGTCAAACTGACCCTGACCGCCGAGGACATCGCGGAGATCGACAAGGCCTTCCCCCCGCCCAGGCGCAAGCAACCGCTTGCAATGATCTGAGGGAGACGAACGCCCCAATCATAGCGCCCATCACAGCGCCACGTCGGACGACAGAGGCTCGTCCAACCCGAGCCAGGCATCGGCCAGCGGACCAACGGTCAAAGCGCCCTCGATCCGGCAGTCGGCCAGGGCGGCACGGAAGCTCTCGTGCAGGTCGGCCAGGGCGGCGGACGGCAGGCCCATCGCCAGACGCAGGGTCACGTCCAGCCGGCGGCCGGCCAGCGTCGCCATCAGCTGGACCGGACCCAACCGCTGCGGCCGGGCCTGGAGCACCAGCGTGACGCGGTCGGACAGGCCGTCCTCGATCCCGACCGCACAGAGCAGGCTGTCGTCGCCGTCCAGCAGGGGCACGCGCGACAGCCGCCACTGCCGTCCGTCCACCGGCTGGAACCGCGAAGCCAGCGCCCGATCGCAGTCGTCGATCAGCAGCCCGTCGTCCAGATCCGCCAGCCGGGCTGCGGCGTCCGCCCCGAGCCAGCCGCGGCAGCCACCGGCGGTCGCCGCCAGGAACAGGGCGAGCGCCGCTCCGAAAGTCGAATCGCAGCGCGGCAGGCAGCCGCGCGCCAGCGCCGCGTCGGTCGGCGACAGCGAGTCCAGCAGGTCGAGCAGGTGCCGCACCAGCGATCCGGCCTCGTCCCCGTCATCCGGGACTCGGGCGGCGGGTAACGGCATCGCGGCGAAGTGACCCGCCAGACGGTCCGGTGGCGGCACGGGACGGGGGACGAGGTCGCGCCCCGCCATTCAAACGACCTCCATTCGGCAACCCTCCGCTCAATAAACGACGGTGTCGGCGTCGTCGGACTGCGGGATGATGATGGTGCCGTCCTCCGCCATCGCCTTGGCGACACGGACGATCTCGGCCTGGGCGTCGTTGACGTCGCGCATGCGCAGGGGGCCCATGTTCTCGATCTCGTCCAGCAGGATCAGGCGGGCGCGTTCCGACAGCACCGACAGGAAATGGTCGCGCTGGGGTGCCGGCGCGCCCTTCAGCGCGATGGCGAGCTGGCCGGTGTCGCAGCGGCGGATCACCGCCTGCAACGAGACGCGGTCCAGCCGCATCAGATCCTCGAAGGTGAACATCAGCTGCTTGATGCGCTGGGTCGGCTCCGGCATCACCGTTTCCAGATCGTCGAAGATCTCGGTCAGCGTCTCGCGGTCGATGCGGTTGAAGATGTCGGCCATCCGCTCCAGCGAATCATTGCCATGGGTGCGGGCGTAATTGGCCATGAACTCGTTGTGCAGGATCGATTCGATGTCCAGCAGCACCTCGCGCTGCACCGATTCGATCTGGATCATGCGCTCGATCACCTCGGTGCGGATGGTGGGCGGCAGCAGAACCAGCACCTTGGCGGCATGGTCCGCCCGCATCTTGGACAGGATGACCGCCGCGGTCTGGGGATATTCGCCGGCCAGATAGCTGGCGAGCACCCCCTCATTCACGTTGGACATCTTCTCCCACATGGTGCGGCCGGCCGGGCCGCGGATCTCGCCCATGATCTCGGTCACGCGGTCGGCGGGCAGGAAGCGGTTCAGCATCCGCTCCGTGCTGTCGTAGGAGCCGACGACCGACCCGGCATTGGCGAAGCGTTCGGTGAAGATGCGCATCAGCGTCTCCACCAGATTGGAGGTCACATTGCCAAGCGTCGCCATCGCCCGGCTGACGAGGCGGATCTCGTCCTCGTCCAGCCGTTCCATCAGCCGCGAGCCGCGCTCCTCGCCCAGCGCCAGAAAGATGACGGCGCTTTTTTCGATGCCGGTCAGGCTCTTGTAGTTCTCACGGATCTTGATCGGCGATCCCATGGCGTCACCTCAGAAGGAGTAATCGGCGGAGGGGGCGGAGGGCAGGGTGGTACCGGAGGCGTCGGCCGGCAGCAGGGCTAGAGCGCGGTCGTGTCGGAAGGCGACCGCCATCACCGCACCGGCCACCAGCAGCAGCGGATGCGGGATCAGCGGGTTGGGGTCGAGAGCGGCCAGCAGGCCGGCGACCGAGCCGTCCTCGGGCACCGCAACTCCGCGGCGGCGGGCCTGTGCCAGCAGGCTGTCGGCCAAGCTGGCGGAAGGGCCGGGGTGGGGGCTTGCCGGTTCTTCTTCCATCGGCTCACACTCCGTAGGAGCGGATCAGGCTGCCGGCGATCAGGAACCAGCCGTCGGTCAGCACGAAGAAGATGATCTTGAAGGGCAGCGCGATCATCACCGGCGGCAGCATCATCATGCCCATCGCCATCAGGATCGCCGCCACCACCATGTCGATCACCAGGAAGGGCAGGAACAGCAGGAAGCCGATCTCGAAGGCGCGGCGCAGCTCCGACAGCAGGAAGGCCGGCATCAGCAACCGCAGGTCGACGCTCTCCGCCGTCACCGGACGCTCGTCCTTTGCCGGTTCCGTGCTCTCGCCGGCCGGCTTCGGCTTGGCGGTGAAGGCGGCGAAGGCGGCCAGATCGCGTTCGCGGACATGGGAAGCCATGAAGCCGCGGAACGGTTCGATCATGCGCTCCAGCCCCTGTTCCTGGGTGACCTGCTCGTTCAGCAGCGGGCGCAGGCCGTCCTGCCAGGCGCTGTCGATCACCGGCCCCATGATGTGGAAGGTCAGGAACATGGCGAGGCTGACCAGCACCATGTTCGGCGGCGATTGCTGCAAGCCCAGCGCGGAGCGCAGCAGCGACAGCACGACGATGATGCGGGTGAAGCAGGTGACCATGATCAGCAGGCCCGGCGCGACGCTGAGCACCGTCAGCAGCACGATGCCCTGGACGATCCGCCCCGATAGGCTGGCCCCGTCCGCCAGCGAGCCCAGCGCCCCGAGATTGAGGTCGAGCGGCGCCGCCGCGGCCGGACCGGCGGCGAGGATCAGGGCGAGGAGGAGAAGTGGACGCATGCGGAGGCTTTCGGGGTGCCCCCTCTCCCCCCTGGGGAGAGGGTCGGGGTGAAGGGGATGCACAATGTGGATAGGCAAGGATGCGAGGTGCCGCTCCGCCGACTAAGGCACGCTATGCGTCCCCCTCAATCGATCTCCAGCTCGGTACGCACGATCTCGGTCAGGGTGACACCCAGCCGCTGGTCCTCGACGATCACCACCTCGCCGCGGGCGACGAGGCGGTGGTTGACCAGCACCTCGACCGGTTCGTCCACCTTGCGCTCAAGCTCCAGTACGGCGCCGCGGCCGAGCTTCAGCAGTTGCGCCACCAGCATGCTGGTGCGGCCGAGCACGACCTGCACGTCGACCGGCACGTTGTAGATGGCGTTCATCGGCCCGTCGTAGGGCTTGTCGCCGCTCCTGTCCGGGGCCTTCTCCGCCTGCTTGGGATCGTCGTCGAGGATGTCGAGGTTCAAGGGGGGCATGAGGGTTCTCGCTTCGGATCGTTAAGGGTCGGGCGACAGCGCCGGCTGCAAGGCGGCAACGGCACGGTCGGTGAGGTCGGCGACGGCGGCCTCGATGGATGCCTGGATGGTGGCGGGATCGCGGCGGACGGAGCCGGCGCCCCAATTCGCCTCCAGGGCACCGATGGGCAGCGCCGGGTCGCCCTGAATGTCGAGCCGGCCCCGGAAGACGCCCTGTCCGGCCAGCCGCTCTTCCAGCGGACGGCAGAGCGACGGGTGCAGACGCAGCGTCAGCATCGGGGCCTGCCCGGCGGCACGCAGGGCGTCGGCGGCGAGCCGCTCGACTTCGGCGCGGGCGACCTGATCGAGCAGGCGCGGTGCCATGCGGCGGACCAGCGCCAGCAGCACGAAGGCGCCCTCGGCCTCCAGCCGCTCCATCAGGGCGGCATGATCGGCGTCGAGCGCCGCCATCCGCTGCGCCAACTGGTCGAGGGTGGCGGACAGCTCGGCCTCGATGCGGCGGGCGGCGGACAGCTCGCCCTCGCGGCGGCCTTGGACCAGCCCCTCGGCCAGTGTGGTTTCTCGGATCCTGCCCAGCGCCGCGCGATGCTCGCGTTCGGACAGGGTCGGCAGGTCGAGGGGATCGACGGCCTCCGCCGCCTCCGGTTCCGCCACCGCGGCGGGGGCGCCGAAGCTGTGGTCGAAGCGGTAGCGCGGATAGGCGGCCATCACGCCACCTCCTCATAGAGCCAGGAGCGCAGGATATCGATGGCCTCGTCCGGATACTGGTCGACCAGCTCGCCCAGCCGGCGGATCGAGGATGCGCGGACGCGGCCCTCCACCGTGCGCAGCTCGATCAGCTGGTCCATCGTCTCTTCGATGCCCAGCTGCGGCACCATCGGCGCGGCGGCCAGGGTGGCCTCTCCCTCCGCGCCGTCGGGCAGCGCCGCACCGGCGGCGGCGGTGCCGGCGGCGGCCGGGCCGGTCAGCTGCGGCATGGCGCCGCCGGCCGGAGCGGCCAGCGCCGGGGCGGGCGCCTCGGCCACCATGGGTTCCGGCGCCGGGAAGACGCGGCGGATCAGCGGACGCAGGCCGACCAGGATCACCAGGGCCGACAGCACCAGCAGGATCACCCACTGGATCAGCGTCATGATGTTGCGGGTCAGCGTCTCGGCGATCTCGTCGCCCAGCGGGCGCGGCGCAAGATCGGGGGCCAGATCGACGAATTCCAGATTGTCCACCGTCACCCGGTCGCCGCGCGCCTCGCTGAAGCCCATGGCGGAGCGGACCAGCTCGCCCAGGCGCTGAAGCTCCTCCGCCGTGCGCGGCTCGTACTGGCGGGTGCCGTCGGCGGCGGTCCTCCAGGTGCCGTTGACCAGCACGGCGACGCTGAGGCGGCGGACGTCGCCCGGCTCGATCACCGTTTCGCGGCTGACGTTGGAGATCTCGTAATTGACCGTCTCCTCCTGCCGCTTGCTGTCGTTGGAGGATTGCGGTCCCTGCGACTGGGCGCGCACGTCGCGCTGCGGCAGGTTCTGTTCGGCGGTGACCGGCGGCTCGCCGTTGCTGTCCTGGCTGCGGTCCTGCTCCTGCACCGTCTGGGTGGAGCGGACGACCTGGCTGTTGGGGTCGAAGGTCTGGCTGCGCACCACCTCGCGCTTGGTCTCCACCTCGGCGGCGACCTGGACGCGGACATTGCCGGCGCCGAGACGGGCGGTCAGCATCTGCTCCACCGCGCGGGCGACGCGGGTTTCCGCCGCGACGCGCAGCCCGTCGGTGCGGGCCGAAGCCAGACCCGGCCCGTCATCCTCGGTCAGCAGAAGCTCGCCGGAGGAATCCATCACCGTCACGGCGCTGGGCTTCAGGTTGGGCACGGCGGCGGAGACGAGGTGGCGGATCGACAGCGCCTGCTTGCGGTCCATCGACCCCCGGCCGCGCATGCGCACCACCACCGACGCGGTCGGCTTGGGCGCGCTGCGCGAGAACTCCTCGCGCTCCGGCAGGACGATGTGGACGCGGGCGGCCTCGACGCCGGACAGCGTCTCGATGGTGCGTCCGAGTTCGCCCTCCATGGCGCGCAGGCGGTTGATGCGCTGCATGAAGCTGGTGATGCCGAGCGGCTTGTCGGTGTCGAACAGCTCGTAACCGACGCCGCCGTGCGCGGGCAGGCCCTTCTCCGCCAACGCCATGCGGACACGGGAGACGTCGGCCTGCGGCACGCTGATCGTGGTGCCGTCGAAACCGGCATTCACCGGCACGCCCATCTCCTGCACCGCCTTGGCGATGCGGCCGGCCTCCGCCGGTTCCAGCCCGCTGTAAAGGGCGGTCATGTGCGGCTGCGACAGCAGCAGCGCCATGCCGGCGACGGCCAGGACAATGCCGAGCCCGGTGCCCGCCAGCACGAGCAGCCGACCGCGACCCAAGGACCGCAAGGTGTCGATCAGACTGTCCACGGTTCCCCGCACCTTTAAAGTTTCTGAAAATCGGCGGGCCTAGTCTTCGCCCTGCGCACCCCGTCACGCTAACGGTGCGACTTTTAAGCGGAGTAAAAAACGGCACTGCCACCGAAGACAAAGCCCCTAAAACTTTAAAGAAACCCCGGTTGACTAAAATTTTCGGCAATCGCCGGTGGGATGGAGCGATGATTACACGGCTAGGCCTAGTGAAAGCAGGGGCAGGAACGGCAACGGCACGGGACGAAGTCCTGAACCGGCTGCGTGGATCGGGACGGCTTCTGGTGATCGCCCTGCCGGTCGCCCGGCTGCTGGCCGGCGTCGCGGCGCTGGTCGCGGTGGCGGCGGCCGGGCTCGGCGGCTATTGGCTGGCGGCCGGCACGCCGGCGGTGGAACGGTTGTGGATGCCTTCGGCGGAGACCGCTCCGGCCGATGGCGTGGTCGACATGCCGGAACTGGTCGTCAATCTCCGCCGCGACACGCCGTCCCGCTTCCTGAAGATCGGCCTGTCGCTGACCGTCCCCCCCGCGACCGCCAGCGGGTCGAGCAGGCGATGCCGCAGCTGACCGACAGCTTGCAGGAGTTCCTGCGCAACCTCGACCAGGATGACCTGGAGGGGTCGGCAGGGCTGCACCGTCTGCGCAGCGAGATCAAGCGTCGCTTCAACCTGATCCTGTCCGACCCCGCCGGCCGGCGCGACGTCGTCACCGACGTCCTGCTGCGCAGCCTGCTCACGCAATAGCGACCTTCCAGAGGCACCGGATGACCGACACCCCCACCCCGCCCGCCCCGTCCATGCCCCCATCCACCCTCGTTGCCGAGGAGGATGCGGACTGGTCCGACGCCGCGTGGGAACTGGCCGCGGCCCAGCAGACCGCCCCGCCAACTCCGCCTGCCGCCGAAGAAGCGGAGGCGATGCAGCAGGCGCTGGCCGGCCTGACCGGCGAGGCGAAAACGCTGAGCCAGGAAGAGATCGACCGGTTGCTGAACTTCGCCGCACCGGAAGGCGGCGGCCCGGCGATGAGCGCCATCCAGCGGCTGGTCAGCTCGACCACGGTCAACAAGGACCGGCTGCCGATGCTGGACGTGGTGTTCGACCGCATGGTGCGGATGCTGAACACCTCGCTGCGCCAGTTCGCCTCGACCAACGTCGAGGCGTCGCTGTCGAAGATCGAATGGCTGCGCTACACCGACTTCCAGGACGCCATCGAGCTGCCGGCGCTGATCGGCGTCGCCCGCGCCGAGCCGTGGGACAACCAGATGCTGGTGACCATCGACAGCGCGCTGATCTACTGCATGATGGACGTGCTGCTGGGCGGGCGGCGGTCCAGGCCGGGGCGGATCGACGGGCGGGCCTACACCTCGATCGAACGCAAGATGACCGAGCGGATGATGAAGGTGGTGCTCCAGGATCTGGGGCAGTCCTTCGACCCGCTGGCGCAGGTCGATTTCGTCTTCGACCGGCTGGAGGTGAACCCGCAGTTCGCCACCATCACGCGCGCCACCAACGCCATCATCCGCGTGCGCATCGCCGTGGAGGTGGAACGCCGCACCGGCCACATCGACATCGTCATCCCCTATGCCACGCTGGAGCCGATCCGCGGCAAGCTGGTGCAGATGTTCATGGGGGAGAAGTTCGGCCATGACACGGTGTGGGAAAGCCACCTGAAGAACGAGCTGATGCGCTCCAAGCTGGAGCTGGTCGCCGTGCTGGCGGAGACCAAGGTGCCGCTGGGCGAGGTTCTCGCTTGGCAGAAGGGCCAGTCGCTGAAGCTGCGCATCAGCCCGGATCAGACCGTCCTGGTCTTCAGCAAGACCATCCCGCTGTTCGCCGGCCACATGGGACAGCGCAACGACAACATCGCGGTGAAGATCGACACCGATCTCGACACCAAGCAGGAGCTGATCGATGGTCTCCTTTCTCATTGATGCGGCCCTGGCGGTGATGCTGGTCACGGCGACCGCCTATCTGGTCATCGTCAACAAGCGGCTGAAGCTGCTGCGCACCGGCCAGTCCGAGATCAACGCCCTGGTGTCGACCTTCTCCAAGTCGATCGACGACACCGACGCCTCGATGAAGCGCATGGTCGTGTCGGCGACGGAGATCGCCGCCCGCCTGTCCGACGAGCTGGACCGCGCCAAGGGCATGAAGGAGGACATGACGCTGATCCTCGGGTCCTGCGAGCGGACCACCGCCCGCATGGAAGAGTCGGTCCAGCATGCCCGCGCCCTGCTGCGCCGCCTCGATGAAGGCGCCATGCGGGCGACCCGCAACCGGACACGGCCGGACGCGGCCGACGATGCCAGGACCGTGGCGAAGCCACTGGATGCGGAATCGGCAGCGTCCTCTCCGCTGCTGTCGGCGCTGAAAATGGCTGAAGCCGACAAGGGTGAGTTCCAGGCGCTGGAAACGGCCCTGCGCGCAGTGGCCGGACAGAAGGTGGCCGAACAGAAGGCTGAGGGACAGCCGGCGGAAACCGCCGCACCCGTCCCGTCCGCCCCGCCCGCTGGGTCCTCCTCCGGCCCGGCGAAGGCCGCCGCCAGCGCCTTCTATGCCCGGCTGCGCACCGTCGGATCGGAGGTGTCGGCATGATCCCGCGCATCCTGCCCATCACCCTGGTCGCCGTGCTGATGGTGCTGCCGCTGAAGCTCGGCGCCCTGGTCGACGGCTTCCCGGTCATCGCCCAGCAGTTCGACCGCGAGTTCGGCGGCCATGAACGGCCCTGGGCGACCGATCTGAAGGCTGCCGACGGCAAGGAGGCAGCCTCCGCCCCGGCACCGGTTCCGCTGCCGGTCTCCACCCCGGTGGCCTCCCCCGTGGCGGAGGTGCCGCCGCCGGTGGCCCTGGCACCGCCCAACTGCACGGACCCACTGCTGCGCGCCGCCATCGACGAGCAGAAGGCCGACACGTCCGGCCGCCAGAACCGCCTGCGCGAGGCCGAAGCGGTGCTGGCAGCCACCGAGGCGCGGGTCGGGACGCAGATCCAGCGGTTGAACGGGGTGAAGCGCGAGGTCGAGGCGCTGATGACCCAACGCTCCAATCTGGCGCAGGAGGATTTGAAGCGGATGGTCGCGATCTATGAGGCAATGAAGCCGCGCGACGCCGCCCGCATCCTGACCGACATGGAAACGGATATGGTCGTCGATGTGCTGGACCGCATTTCCGAGCGGCGCGCCGCCCCGATCCTGGCCGAGATGGCCGACGCCAAGGCGCGCGAGGTGACGCGGTTGATCCTTCAGCGCCGCGCCCTGCCCGGCGACCGCAAGGCCGCACCGGCGATGATCGGCGCTTCGGTGCCCGTCACCGCCATGCCGCGCCCCACCCTGACGAATTGAGCGCCATGACCAGCATGCCCGACGCCGTTGCGGCCCCGCAGCGCCCGGCCCCGACCCAACGTGGCGGTTCGTCCGGCGACGACGCGCGCGACGAGGATTTCGCCAGTCTGGTGGATGAAGTCGCGGAGGAGGAACCCGACGATGCAAGCCGCTCCGACCGGCTGCGCAAGGGCAAGGACCCAAAGCCGGACGATCCCGTCGCCGCACGCGGCGCAATCACCCAGGCAGTGGTGCAGGCCAGCGGAACCGATGGCCCACTGATGCCCTGGATGGTGGCCGCAGCTCCCGTGGTTCCCCAGACGATGCCAACATCCGGACCGAGGGCGGAGACAGTGGCGCCCCCCGAAGCGACGACGGGTTCCACCGCTCCCAAAGCCGGACAAGCCGCCGCCATCGGCCAGCAGCTGGCCGGGCCGGCTGCAGCGACGACTGCACCGGCGGCCGCTCCGCAGCCGGCAGCGGAACCGTCATTGGCCGATGGACCGGTCAAGCAAGGCGGACCGGGACACCTGGCGCCGGCCGAAACGGCGGCACAGGACAACGCCGGGCAGCCAGCGGATGCTCCGGCGCCGCTCCAGACCGTGCAGGTCGCGCAGGCCGCCTTGCCGGCCCCCGGATCCGCGATGCCGGTCGCCACCGCGGAGGCGCCCCCCTCTCCGGATGGGCGTGAGAACCGGCGTGACGAGAGTAACGATCCCCGCACCGCGGTCCACGCCACACGCGGCGCCGGCCGTCAGGGGGCAGTTGCCGACAAGGCCGACCCACCGACCGCTGCCGCCGCAACACTGAAAGCGGGCCAACCAGTCCCCGAAGCCGCTTCCGCCCCTGCCGGCCGGTCCCCAGCCCCGCCCTTCACCGCTCCGCCCGGCACGGGAAGTGGCGAGACGGCGGCCACCGGTTTCGAGGCGGTGCCGACCCTGCCTGCCCAGGCGGCAACGCATTATGCCGCCGCCGCCGCGTCCGGCCGGGCCGCAACCGCGCACAGCCCGGCGATGACGCAACTGGCGGCCCCTCTGGTCCGCGTGGCCGAGTCCGGCGGCGGCGAGTTCCATATCGACCTCGCCCCGGCGGAACTTGGCCGCATCCGCGTCGTCGCCGATGTCAGCGACGGCAAGGTCGCGCTGACCGTCCAGGCCGAACAGGCCGACACGCTGGCCCTGCTGCGGCGCGACCTGACCCAGCTGGAACGGGCACTCGGCGATGCCGGCCTGTCGCTCGACGGGTCCAACCTTCAGTTCTCGCTTCAGGGCGACGGGCAGTCGCGTGGCTTCGCCGCTCCCGACCAGGGCGGCAGTTCCGGCGGCTGGCGCGTCCAGGCCGAGGCCATCCCCGAACCCGTTGCCGAATCCGTTACCAACCGGCCGCTGCGCCCGATCGACGGGCTGGTCGACGTCACCGTCTGAACAGGAAAGACAGTCCCGCCATGACCACCACGCCCAGCACCGGCCTGATGACCGCCGCAAAGACGAACGCGGCGGCCACGACAGACCAGACCAAGACCGACCAGACAATGACCGGCGAGCCCAAGAAGGCCACGGTCGATTACGAATCCTTCCTGAAGCTGCTGACCGCCCAGCTGCGCAACCAGGATCCGCTGGCACCGATGGATGCCACCCAGTTCATGACCCAGCTGGCGCAGCTGTCGACGGTGGAGCAGTCGATGCGCTCCAACGACACGCTGGGCAAGGTGCTGGACACGCTGAAGAGCAGCGGCATGCGCATGGACATGGCCCTGCTCGGCCGCAAGGTGGAAGTGGCGTCGGACCAGCTGGCGCTGGCCGGCGGCAAGGCGGAAGCCGCCTACACCGTCGACGGCACGCCGGCTTCCGTGAAGCTGGAGGTGCTGAATGGCGCCGGCAGCGTCGTCTACAGCACCCCCGGTTCGCTGAAGACCGGCCGGCAGCTCTTCGACTGGACCGGCAAGACCGCCAGTGGCGGCACCGCGCCCGATGGCGTCTATACGCTGCGGGTGACGGCGAAGGACAAGGACGGCAAGGCGCTGAAGAGCGCCACCGTCGTCAGCGACACGGTGGCCGAGGTGCGCAGCGTCGACGGCGCCAGCAAGTTCGTGCTGAAGAACGGCGCCACGGTGGATTCGAGCGCGGTGCTGTCGGCGTCGTAAGGTGAACAGATCCTCTCCCGCCCCGGGAGAGGGCTTCTTTACAGCCGCGTGTTGTCCTGACGCAGCAGGCGGTCGATCAGCACCGCACGGACCGGCTGGGCATTGTCCCGGCCGCCAAGGGAGACGCCGAGAGAGCCGTTGGCGCCGGCCAGCAGCGCGGTGGCGACGCCCTGCGGATCGACCGCCGGACCGTTGAAGCGGCCATGACCGGCAAGGTCGAACAGCGCCTCCAGCATGGCGCTGCGGGCATGCGGCAGGCGGCGGCGGACCAGGAGCGCGTCATCGGCACTGGATGCCTCCAACGTGATCTGGGTCAGGATGAAGGCGATGGTCCGCCCGCGATCCAGCATCGGCACCACCAGCTGGCCGGCCTCCACGTAATAGGGACCGCCGGCGACCGTCTCGGCGGCAGCGGCGGGGGCCGCATCCTGCGGGGCCTCGATGCGGCCGAAGCCGTAGCCGCCGCCGAAGGCGAGGGCAGCGGCCACGGCGAAGAGCAGGACAGCTTTCATGGCGCGGGTTCCCGAACAGGCCGGATCATCGGAAGGGCCTGACCATCAGAAGGGCAGAATCACGTCCAGCACCTGCTGGCCGTAGCGCGGCTGCTGAACGTCGGTGATCTGGCCGCGACCGCCATAGGTGATGCGCGCCTCGGCGATCTTGTCGTATTCGATGGTGTTGGCGTTGCTGATGTCTTCCGGCCGGATGACGCCGGCGATGCGCATCTCGCGCAGCTCGTAGTTCACCCGCACCTCCTGCCGGCCGGCGATGACGAAATTGCCGTTGGGCAGCACCTGGGTCACCACGGCGGCGACCCGCATGGCGATGCGTTCGTTGCGCTGGATGGTGCCGTTGCCGGCCGAGCTGCTGGTGCTGTCCAGATTGACCAGATTCGACGGATCCACCGCGTCGGGCAGCACTGCCGGCAGGCGGCTTTCCAGACCGAAGAAGTTGGGCAGCCCCTCCTTTTCGCTGTTGGTGCGGCCGCGCTGGGTGCTGTTGCGCATCTGCGCCTGGTCGGAAATGTCGATGACCACGGTCAGCAGGTCGCCCACCAGCTTCGCGCGGGGATCGCGGAAGAAGTCGCGCGACCCGGTGCGCCACAACGAGCTTGGGATCTGCTCGGCCGTCGAGGGCTGCGGCATCGGCAGCGAGATCACGCGGGCCTCCGGCTGCAAGGCCGGGTTTGAGATCTCCGACAGGGTGGGAGCGCTGCCGATGTCGGCCAGCCGGGCGCAGCCGCTCGTGCCAAGCGACAGCAGCAGGATGGGGACGAGCGCGGTGCGCATGACGGAAGCTCCCTTGATAAAAGGATTTAGGGCTTTGCTGCCTGCGGAATCCGCGGGCCGCTGACCGACACGGTCTCGGACCCGGTGACGGTGCCGGTGACCACGGTGCTGCTGGCGATGTTCATGACGCGGACGGTGTCGCCGACTCCGCCCTCCTGCAACGCCCGCCCGCGTGCGGCCAGCATCAGCGCGCCATCCTCGTAAACGAGAGTCACCGGCCGGTTGCGCTGGACGACGATGGGGGCGCCGACCGATCCGACCTGGACCAGCCGCCCGGCGGAGATCTGCCGCCGAGGCGACTGGCCGATCAGCGCGTCGGCCGAGGCGATGAAGCCCGCCCCGGCGCGGTCGAGCGACAGGCGGATGGTGGTCAGATCGGACGGCTCGATGATCTCGCCCGGCCGGATGCGGCGGACCGGCACCGGCATCGTCACCTCGACGTCGGCCCGGCCGCTAAGCTCGACGGCATGGCCGTTGCTGAGGATGCGGGCGGTGAAGATGCCGGTGCGGGGGTCGAGCCCGATGTCGCGCACGGCATCAACCGGCCCGTCGAAGGGACGGCCCAGCGTCAGCGCCACCTGGGCGTCCGGCGGGATTGAAGGGCCGAGGGAGGCCAGAAGCTCCTCCGCCAGCCGCGTCTCGACGGGACCGGTGGCGGGACCGGCGGCAGCCGGAAAGGGAAGCGCCAGCATGGTCCCGAGCAGGAGAACGGACAGCGGCCGGCGGAGGGTTCGCTGCACGGTCGTCACCGCATGTTGGTCATGGTGGAGGCCATCTGGTCGCCGGCCTCGATCACCTTGGCGTTCATCTCGTAGGCCCGCTGGGCGGAGATCAGCTCGGTGATCTCCTGCACGACGTTGACGTTGGAAGATTCCAGATATTTCTGGCGGATGGTGCCGAAGCCGGCCTGACCGGCCAGCCCCTCCTGCGGTTCGCCGGATGCCGGGGTGGCGCGGAACAGATTGTCGCCCAGCGCCTCCAGACCGCTGTCGTTGACGAACACCGTCATCGCCAGCTGGCCCTGGTTGACCGGCTGGGTCTTGCCGTCGACATAGGCCAGCACCTCGCCGGAGCGGTTGATCACCACCTCGCGCGTGCCCTGCGGCACGGTGATGCCGGGGGCGACGGTGAAGCCGTCGGCGGTGACGATGGTGCCCTCCGGCGACAGCTTGAAACTGCCGGCGCGGGTATAGACGGTCTCGCCGCCGGGCTGGGTCACGTTGAAATAGCCGCGCCCCTCGATCGCCAGATCCAGTTCGTTGCCGGTGGAGGTCAGGTTGCCGGTGGTGTTGATGCGGTTGACCGAGGTCGGCCGCACGCCCAGCCCCACCTCGACACCGGTCGGCACGATGGTGCCGCTGTCGGTCGACTGGCTGCCCTGGCGCTTTTCCGCCTGGTACATCAGGTCCTGGAATTCGGCGCGCGAGCGCTTGAAGGCCGTGGTGTTGATGTTGGCGATGTTGTTGGAGATGACCTCGACGTTCATCTGCTGGGCCATCATGCCGGTGGACGCGATGCTGAGCACGCGCATGGACGGACTCTCCCTGTTTGGAGCTTTTACGAGGATTTGCCGAGGCGGTTGATGGCGGAGCGCAGAAGATCCTGCCCGTCGTCCACCATCTTGGTCACCGCCTGATAATCGCGGGTCAGGTCCATCATCCGGCCGATCTCGACGATGCCCTGCACGTTGGAGCGCTCGACCTTGCCTTCCACCAGACGGGTGTCGGGGGCGGGGAGCGCCTCCATGCCCTGGGCCGGCTCGAACAGCAGGTCGCCGGTCTGCTTCAGCGCCTGGGGATTGGCGAAGCGCGACACGGCGATGCGGGAGACCACGGCGCCATCGGCCGACAGCAGCCCGTCGGACCCGATGGTGATCCTGGACGCATCGGACGGGATGACGATGGGCCGGCGGCCGTCATCCAGTACGGGATAGCCGTTGGGGCCGACCAGCGTGCCGTCGGCATCGCGGCGCAGCCGTCCGTCGCGGGTGTAGCGCACGCCGTCCGGCGTCTGCACCGACAGGAACCCGTCGCCGTCCAGCGCCACGTCATAGGGATTGCCAGTCTCGGTGAAGGCGCCGGCGCGCAGGTCGGTGTAGGTGGAGCGGTCGATGGTAAAGGCGATGCGGTCGGTCGGCTTGCGCCCGCCGGCCTCCATCGCCGCTTCGAACAGGGTGCGCTCACCACGGAAGCCGACCGTATTCATATTGGCGACGTTGTTGGCAACGACGTCCAGCTGCCGCCGCAGCGCCATCTGGCGCGACAGTCCGATGTAAAGCTGGTTCTCCATCGCCGAACACTCCGGTTTTGAACTCTGCCTTAATCTGGACGAGGCAGTTTAAAGCCGGGTTTCAACCTGGGCCGTTCCGGCGGATGCCTTACCGGACTTGGCGCGGCTTTGGCAATCATTTCGATAAAATGCGAGACGACTGTGATGAAACGGCGCCCGAATACCGCAGTGACGCTTGGTTCGACGCTGGTTCTTGCCCTGCTGTCGCTGCCGGGGCCGGCACAGGCCGCCGTCCGCGCACAGCTGGGCGACCATGGCGACTATTCCCGGCTGGTGCTGTCGGTGCCGAAGGGGGTGGAGCCGGTGGCGGTCGTCGACGGCTGCGTCCTGCGCGTCAGCGTGCCCGAACCGGTGCGCTGGCCGCTGGCCAGCCTGCGCGACAGCTTCTCGCGCCGGCTGGCGGACTTCGTGACGGCGGACGGCGGGCGCAGCCTGACCGCGACGGTGCCCTGCGGCGCGCGGGTGGCGAGCTTCATGGAACGGCAGAACCTGATCGTCGATGTCGGCGGGCCGCCGGTTCCGGGGGTCAAGCCGGGGGGACGGGGGATGGGGCGGTGGAAGGGACGCCGGATGCGGTGGTCGCCGCTGCGCCGCCGAAGGCTGGCGCCATCGGTGTCGCCGAAGTCGTTGAAGCGCTGAACCCTATCGGCACTGCCAACGCGGCAGTTATGGATTCCCCAATCCCGGCAGTGTTCCCTCTCCCCGGGGGGGAGAGGGAGAACGCGCCCCTCCCAGTTGTTGCCAGCTTGGAAGGCGAAGTCCGCGACAGCATCCAACAGACCCTGCGCCAGCTGGAGCGCATGCCGGAACGCACCCCCAAGCCAGTCCCGCAGGCCGCCGAACCGCCCAAGCCACCGGCTCCGCCGCCCATCGGGGCGATGGATCTCGCCGGCTGGGCCGGTGACGACTTCAACCGCACGCGCGAGGCGCTGCAAGCCGCCCTCGACAAGGCACAGGGCCGCGCGCGGGTCGAGGCGCAGATCGCGCTGGTCCGCTTCCTGCTCGCCCGCGCCATGGACGAGGAAGGGCGGGCGGCGCTGGAAACGGCGGCCAGCCTGTCGCCAGCCCCCGACCAGCGCTATGCCCTGCGCATCCTGGGCGACGCCTTCCGCACGCTCGATCGCGAGGACGCGCCCGACGACAACCTGTTCGTCCAGCTGCCGGCCGGGACCATGGCCGACCACCATGTCTGGCGCAGCGTCGCCCTCGCACCGAGTCGCTGGGCGGCGGCGAAGGAGGGGTTGCCCATCGCGCTGCGCCGGCTGCTCGACTATCCGGCCGACCTGCGCAGCCGGCTGCTGACCACGCTCGCCGCCGCAGCGGACGAAGCGGGGGACAGCGCGGCGCTGAACCTGATCGTGCTGGAGATGATCACCGTCGATTCGAAGGGCATGGCCGATGGCCGGCTCGACTATTTCCGCGGCCGGCTGGCGGAGTTGAAGGCGACGCCGGACGCGGCGCTGGAACGCTATGACGCCGCGGCGGCCTTGCGCCGCGGTCCCTTCGCCCGCCGGGCGGAGGTGCGCGCCATCGAACTGCGCCGCGGCCTGGGACGGCTGGACGAGGACGGCGCCATCAAGGCGCTGGAGGCCCTGCGCTTCGCCTGGCGCGGCGACGACATCGAGACCGATGCGCTGGCGGCACTCGGCGGCGCCTATGCCCGCAGCGGCCGGACCGAGGCGGCGCTGGACATCTTCGGTCTGCTGGGGCGGCGCTTCGGCGCCACCGCGCGCGGACGCGACGCGCTGGCGGCCGGACGGACCCTGCTGTCCGCCGTGCTCGACCGGCTGGAGCAGTCTCCGCCGGGCGGACTCTATGCGCTGGCCTTGCAGGCCCGGCACGGGCGGCTGGTCACTCTGGCCGACGGGGCGGACGGCGGGCTGCGCCTGCGCCTCGCCACCCTGCTGTTGCGCGACGGCTATGGGCTGGAGGCGACCCGCATCCTGCACGCGCTGACCGAAGGGGCGAGCGGTCCGCGCCGGGCGGAGCTTGGCGCCACGCTCGCCCGCGCCCTGATCGACGGTGGGCGCGAGGGAGAGGCGCTGGATGTGCTCGCCCGCACCGGCGGGTCCGGGCTGGAACCGGCCCTGGCCGAACGCCGCGCCCTGCTGCGCGCAGATGCGTTGCTCGGCGATGGCGACACGGTGCGGGCGCTCGACGCCCTGCGCGGCCTGACCGGGGCGGAGGCGGCGCGGCTGCGGGCGCAGGGGCTGTTCGCCGCCGGTGAATGGCAGGCGGCGCGTAGCGCCTTTGCCGAACTGGCCGCCACCGGGGCGGAACCGACGGCCGACGACCTCGCCTTGCAGGGGCTGTCGGCCTATCTGGCCGGCGATGCCGAAGGCCTGCGCACGTTCGGCGAGGCGCAACGCGCGCGGCTGGCCGGCACCCGCTGGGCCGGACTGGTCGATGCGCTGGCGCCGCCGCCGGCCGACGGGCCGCTGCGCGCGGAAGCGGTCGAGCGCGACCTTGCCACGGCGACCGCGCTCGACCGGCTGGCGCGCGGGTGGCGGGGGAAGCCCTGACCTCGGGTCCTGATCCGTAAAGCCGCTTTAAACGGCCGGCGGTAGCGTCGGCGGAAGTTGCCCCCCTTTCGCGACGGCCTTTGCACATCCGGAGAAGAAAACATGCGCTTGATGTTCGGGTTGATCGCGGTGTTCGCCAGCGTCCTCGGCGGCTTCTATGCCATGGGCGGGCGGATGGCGGTGCTGTGGCAGCCGGTGGAGATCGTCATCATCATCGGCGCCGGCATCGGCGGCTTCGCCATCGCCAACAGCCCGGCGGTGCTGCGCGAGACGCTGCGCGCCGTCGGCGCCATCGCCCGCGGCCGGGCGACGCCCAAGAACGACTATCTCGACATGATCGCGCTGGTCTATGGCCTGCTGCGCGTCGCCAAATCCAAGGGCATGTCGCAGATCGAGGCGGACATCGACAAGCCGGCCGAGAGCCCACTGTTCACACAGTATCCCAACGTTTTGCGCTATGACCGCTGCATCACCTTCCTGTGCGATTACCTGCGCCTGGTCGCTCTCGGTCAGGACAACCCGCACGATCTGGAATCGCTGATGGCGGAGGAGCTGGACACGCTGGGCCGCGAGCTGAACCAGGTGCCCAAGGCGTTGCAGAACCTCGCCGACGCGCTGCCGGCGCTGGGCATCGTCGCCGCGGTGCTGGGCGTCATCAACGCCATGGGCGCCATCAGCGAGGCGCCGGAGGTGCTGGGCCGGATGATCGGCGGAGCGCTGACCGGCACCTTCCTCGGCGTGCTGCTGTCCTACGGCATGGTGGGCCCGATCGCCAGCGCCGCCCGCCAGCGCCGCGAATCGGAACTGAACATGTATTTCTGCATCAAGGCGGCGCTCTGCGCCTATCTCCGCGGCAGCCCACCGCAGGTCTGCGCCGAATATGCCCGCAAGGTGCTGTACACCGACATCCAGCCCAGTCTGGCCGAGGTGGAGGTCGCCACCGCGCTGTCGTCGCAGGCCAAGGGCCGCGACAGCCGTCAGGCGGCGTGACCGGCCATGCCGCGCAAGACCGCCCTCCCCCCGATCATCGTCAAGCGCCACCTCGGCGGCCATCTGGGCGGCCATGACGAGGAAGAGCACAACGGCACCTGGAAGCTGGCCTACGCCGACTTCGTGACGGCGATGATGACCTTCTTCCTGGTGATGTGGCTGATGAACATCACCACCACCGAACAACGCAAGGGGATCGCCGACTATTTCAACCCGGTCGCGGTGTCGCAGAGCAATTCCGGCGCCGACGGCATGCTGGCCGGCCGTTCGGTCGACAAGATGGGGTCGCTGACCACCCCGAACGCCGCCGGCGATCAGGCGAGCCCGGTCGCCTCCCCGCCCGTCGTCGCCTCGGTCGGCGACAGCGACCGCCAGCCGGCCGGTCGCAAGGATCCGATGCCCCATCCGCCCGGGGGCAATGTTCAGCCGGTGGATCTGCTGCGCCCCGCAACGGAGAGCGCGCCACCGACACCTGCGGCCGCAGCGCCAGCCCCCCAGGCCACCCGTGCGGAGCTGGAGGCGTTGCTCGACCGCCAGTCATCCGAACTGACGGAGAAGGTGGCGCTGGAGTCGCTGGAACGGGATCTCCGCCAGCGCATCGCCGCATCACCGGACCTGAACGCCCTGCAGGGCAGCCTTGTGATCCAGCAGATGCCGGAGGGCTTGCGTGTCCAGCTGACCGATCAGGCCCGCTTCTCGATGTTCAAGGTCGGGTCGGCCCAGATGAACGACCAGGGCCGCCGGCTGATGCGGATGGTGGCGTCGGCGCTGGCGTCGGTGCCGAATCCGATCGGCATCACCGGACACACGGATGCGCTGGGCTATGCGCCGGATGCAAAGTACGGCAATTGGGAACTGTCGAGCGACCGCGCCAACGCCGCCCGCCGCGAACTGATCGCCAGCGGCATTCCCGGCGCCCGCATCGTCCGGGTGGAGGGGCGTGCCGATCTGGACCATTTCGGGGCCAGCGATCCGCTCGATCCCAGCAACCGGCGGATCAGCATCACCTTGCTGCGGCGGTAGGGGTGAGGGTTTGGACATCAAAGCCTACACCCTTCAAAGAAAAACCCGGAACATTTTAACAAAACACATCCGCTTTTCCTTTAAAGCGCCTTTAAAACCCCTTCGCTACCGTTAACCCCGCCAGTCATCCGCGGAGAATCCCGGAACGCACAACTTCCCTTCCGTTCGACGGTTGACCAGAGGATTCCAAGGATGAGCCTGTACAGCGCCATGCGTTCCGGTGTCAGCGGCATGTCCGCGCAAAGCTCGCGCCTTGCCGCCATTTCGGACAACATCAGCAATTCCCAGACGGTCGGCTACAAACGCGCCACCGTGGATTTCTCGACCCTGGTCACCGCGCCCGGCAGCCGCAGCACCTACACCGCCAGCGGCGTGCAGTCCGCCACCCATTATCAGGTGCAGCAGGACGGCACGATCATGGGCACCGGTTCCGCCACCGACATGGCGATCAGCGGCAACGGCTTCTTCGTCGTCGGCAACAAGGCGTCAGGCACGCCGGAATATTCGCTGACCCGCGCCGGCAGCTTCCTGCCCGACGAAACCGGTTTTCTGCGCAACAATGCCGGCCAGTATCTGGAAGCCTGGAAGCTGAACCCCGACGGCACCATGCCGAACGTCAGCAAGTCACGCTTCGACGATCTGCAGTCCGTCAATGTCGGCAATCTCGTCTATGGCGGCAGCAAAACCACGCAGATGGATTTCTCCGGCAACCTGCCGGCCCAGGCCGCCAGCGGCGACACCTTCACCAGCAGCCCGACCTTCTATGACGGGCTGGGCAATCCGCTGGACCTGTCGCTGACCTGGACCAAGACCGCCACCCCCAACGAGTGGACGCTGACCGCCACCGGCCCCACCGGCTACACCGTGGCCGGCGCCCCGGCGACGCTGACCTTCGCGGCCACCGGCCCCTATGCCGGAAAGCCGGTGGACGGCGCCGGCCTGCCGCTGAACCCGATGCCGAGCCTCACCATCAACTCGCCGGCCACGCCGACCGCCGACAGCTTCACCATGTCGCTCGGCAACGTCACGCAACTGAACGGCGATTACGTGCCAACGGTGACCGGCGACGGCGCAAAGGTCGGGCAGGTCACCTCGGTCAACATCGACGACAGCGGCAAGCTGTGGGTGATGTACGACAACGGCGCCCGCCAGGCGCTGTACCAGATCCCGATCGCCACCGTCACCAACCCGGACGGTCTGGTCGCCCAGGACGGCAACACCTTCACGCTGGGGGCGGACACCGGAACCCTGACGCTGGGTGCGGGCAAGCAGGGCAGCGCCGGCAGCGTCGTCGGCAGCGCGCTGGAGCAGTCGAACGTCGACATCGCGACCGAACTGGTCTCGCTGATCGAGACGCAGCGCGCCTATTCGTCGAACGCCACCCTGGTGCGCACCACCGACGAGTTGGTCGAAGAGACCACCCGCCTGAAGCGTTGAGCCCAGCACAGACGGAGTCCCGGCCATGAGCGTCCAACTCGCCCTCACCGCCGCCCTGTCCGGCCTGCGCACGACGCAGCAGCAGGCGGCGATGGTGTCCCACAACCTCGCCAACGCCACCACTGCCGGCTATGTGCGCCGCGACCTCGACCTGACGGCGGTCAACACCGCCGGCCGCGGCGCCGGGGTGCGGGTGGACGCCGTCGCGCGCAAGGTGGACGAACTGCTGATCCGCGACGCGCGGTTCGAGACCAGCCGCTTCAGCGGACAGGAGGCGCGGGCCTCGGCGCTCGCCGACTATGCGCTGGTGCTGGGGCAGCCGCAGGACGAGAAGTCGGTCTCCACCCAGCTGTCGAAGCTGCAACAGGCCTTCGCCCGCCTGCACGACATGCCCAGCGACGACGCGGCGCGCAGCGCCGTGGTGTCGCAGGCAGCAGCGCTGGCCGGCGGCCTGAACCGCGCCGCCGAAGCCGCGCAGACCGTGCAGGACGATGCCAGGGACCGGCTCCAGACCTCCGTCGACGCGGTGAACACCTCGCTCCAGCGCATCAGCGACCTGAACGGAAAGATCGCGACGCTGGAAACGCGCGGCGGCGATGCCGGCGACCTGCGTGACCAGCGCGACCGCCTGCTCGATCAGGTGTCGCAGGAGATCGGCATCCGCACCTACAGCCGCGAGGACGGCCAGATGGTGGTGATGACCCGCAACGGCCAGACCCTGCTCGACCACCCGCTGACGCCGGGCGAACAGCCGCTGACCCTGCTGGGGGACGAGGTGATGGCCAACGGCGTCTCCCTGTCGGCCAAGCCGGACAGCGAAATCCAGAGCGGCCGCATCATGGGCTATGTCCAGACCATCAAGCAGGACATGCCCCGCGCCATGGCCCAGCTGGACGAGCTGGCCGCCGGTCTGGTCCAGGCCTTCCAGGGGGCGGAGACCGATCCGACCAAGCCCGGCCTGTTCACCGATGCCGGGGCGGCCTATGGCACCACTGCCGGGCTGGCCTCGCGCATCGCCGTCAACGACGTGGTGCGGACGGAAAGCTGGCGGGTGCAGAGCGGCGTGCAGGCGGCGGCTCCGCTGAAGCCGGGCGACCAGACACAGATCGACAGGTTCCAGGCCGTCTTCACCGGAACGCGCAGCTTCACCGCCACCGACATGCCGGCCACCGCGACGCTCGGCGGCTACGCCACCGCCATGGTGTCGGCGCAGCAGGGCTACCGCACCGGTGCGGAGTCGGAGATGAACGCGCGCAAGATCAGCGCCGACACGCTGGAGACGGCCCGCATCAACCGCGACGGCGTCAACATCGACGACGAGATGCAGAAGCTGCAGCTGATCGAGCAGAGCTACGGCGCCAGTGCCCAGGTGGTGCAGGTGGCCGGCCGCATGATCGACATCCTGTTGCAGATCAAGGGATAAGCACCATGCTGTACAATGCCCTGTCCACGCTGGGGATGAGCCGGACGCTGCAAAGCACGATGACCCGGCAGCAGATGGAGCTGACCCGGGCGAACGAGGAGGTGTCGACCGGCGTCCATGCCGACGTCGCCGCCACCATCGGCGCCAGCACCGGCCGCGACATCGCGCTGCGCAACCTGTTCGACCGCACCGACGAGTATGTGAAGACCACCGACCTGCTCGATGGCCGGATGAAGATGATGGACAGCGCGATGACCAGCATCCTCACCTCCGGCACCGATCTGCTGGCCGCCGCCGCCACCGGGCTGGGGCAGCAGTCGCCGACGGGCAGTTCGCTGCAAATCCGGGCGCGCGGCGTGCTGGATCAGGTGGTCGGGCTGCTGAACGCCTCGGCCGGAAACAGCTATCTGTTTGCCGGCACCGCCCTGGACCAGCCGCCGATGCGCAACGTCGACGGCGACAAGTCGGGCCTGCGGTCGCCGATGCAGATCATCCGGGACGCCATCCAGTCGGCGACCGGCGGCAGCGCCATGCCGACCACGGCGGCGGAGACCGCGGCGGTGGTCGCCCGGCTGGACGACCTGTTCGCCGTGCGCGACCCGGCGACGCCCGCCCCGGCCCCGTTGACCGACACCTTCGAGGGCGGCCTCTACACCGGCACCACGGCGATGCAGCCCGGCGGCACCGCGTCGCCGCGCGTCAGCGGCCAGCCGGCGGACGCCACCACCGTCGCCTATGGCGTGCAGGCCAACGACCCGATGGTGCGGGAGATGCTGGAGGGCATCTACATGCTGGCGGCGGTCGACACCTCGACGATGAACGTCGACGCCTATCCCGACTACATCAGGACGGCGGTGGACAAGCTGTCCGGCGGACTCGGCAAGCTGCGGGAAGCGACGGCGCAGCTCGGCATCCAGCGCGCCCAGGTCGCAACGCTGGCCGAACAGCACAAGACGCAGAAGTCGGTGCTCAGCCTGCAGATCGACAATCTGGAAGGCGTCGACCCCTACGAGGCCAGCACACGGATCACCCAGCTGCAGGCGCAGATCGACGCCACCGCCAGCGCCACCGCGCGCATCGCCAAGCTGCACCTGACCAACTACCTCTAGGCCGCATCACCATGAGCCCCGGCATCCAGGTCCCCGTTCCGCGCCGGCCGCGGCCCGCCATATGCCGTGCCGCAGTCCGCCGTTCCATGGCCCTGGCTGCCGGACTTCTGCTGGCGCTCGGCATGCTGTCGGCCGGCCCGTCGGCGGCGCAGACGCGGGTCAAGGATCTGGTCACCTTCGACGGGGTCCGCCGCAACCAGCTGGTCGGCTACGGTCTGGTGGTCGGTCTGAACGGCACCGGCGATCGCCTCATCAACACCCCCTTCACCGAACAGAGCCTGAAGGGAATGATGGAGCGGCTGGGCATCAACACCCGTGGCGAGACGCTGCGCACCCGCAACGCCGCGGCGGTGATGGTGACGGCCAGCCTGCCGCCCTTCCCGCGCCAGGGCACCACTGTCGACGTGACGGTTTCGGCGCTGGGCGACGCCACCAGTCTGCTGGGCGGCACGCTGGTGGTGACGCCGTTGCTGGGCGCCGATGGCGAGGCCTATGCCGTGGCACAGGGGCCGCTGTCGGTCAGCGGCTTCACCGCCGGCGGGGCGGCGGCGACGGTGACCAAGGGCGTGCCGACCACCGCCCGCATCGCAAATGGCGCCACGGTGGAGCGCGAGCTGAAATTCGCGCTGAACGACGTCGGCGCGGTGCGTATGGCCCTGCGCAATCCCGACTTCACCACGGCGATCCGCATCGCCGACGCGGTGAACGGCCGGCTCGGGTCCGGCAACGCCCGGGTGGTCGATCTGACCACGGTGGATGTTCGGATCACCGGATCCTATGTCGGCAATGTTTCCCGCCTGATCGGCGAGATCGAGCAGCTTGCGGTCCGCCCCGACGCCATTGCCCGCGTGGTGGTGGACGAGCGCAGCGGCACCATCGTCATCGGCGATGATGTGCGGGTCAGCCGCGTCGCCATCACCCAGGGCAACCTGACCGTCCGCGTGGTGGAGACGCCGCAGGTGTCGCAGCCGCAGCCCTTCAGCAACGGCTCCACCGTCGTGGTGCCGCGCACCGACGTGCAGGTTCAGGAGGGCAACGGCCGCCAGTTCGTGACCGTCGGCGGCAATGTCAGCCTGCAGCAGCTGGTCAACGGGCTGAACGCGTTGGGGGTGGGGCCGCGCGATATGGTCGCCATCCTCCAGGCCATCAAGGCCGCCGGCGCCCTTCACGCCGATCTGGAAATCATCTGACCCCCGGAAACCAGGATGGACAGACGACGATGGACATCGCCGCAACGACCCTCCGCAGCACAACCTCAACCGCATCTTCGACGCCGGCAATCCCCACCCCGGCCGCTGCCGACAAGGTGGCGACGGAGTTCGAGGCGATGCTGGTCGGCCAGCTGATGGAAAGCATGTTCGCGGGCATGCGCGAAAGCCCACTGTTCGGCGGCGGTGGTCCGGCGGAAAAGCCTTGGCGCAGCATGCTGTTGCAGGAATATGGCAAGGCCGTTGCCGAATCCGGCACGCTCGGCATCGGAAAGATGACCCATGACGAGATCGCCCGCCTCTATGCCGCCCAGGGAACGGCATCGGAAACTGCTCGGTCGGAGCCGCAGTCATGAGCGTCACTCTCAAGGACCTGATCCACGAATTCGCCCCGACAGCCGGCCGGACCAGGAGCAGGCCGAGGGGCTGGCCGCGCCCGATCCCGGTTATGACGGCGCCACCGCCCTGCTGGTGCGCGACTTTCTCGACGCGGTGGAGGCGCTGTCTGGCGTGTTGGAGGAGGAGTCCGCCTGTATTGCCGCCGGCATGCTCGACCGGCTGGAGGTCTTTGCACACCGCAAGGCGGCGATGGCCGAACAGCTGGAAAGCGCCGTTCTGCGCGCCCGCGACGAGGGGATCCGTCTGCCCGACGATCTGCGCACCATGACGCTGGAGCGGATCGACCGGCTGGAACGGGCGGTGTCGGTGAACGCCTCCGGCCTCGTTGCCCTGCGTAAGGCGGTACTGACGATCAACCGCAACCTGCTGATTGCGCTGGAGAAGGCATCGAGCGACGGCACCTATGCCCGCGACGGGCAGGCGCGGCGGCCGGTGGAACTCTCGGCGTCCGGCCTGAACGCGACGCTGTAACGCTTACCCGCGCTCCTTGACGCTGGCCAGCTCGCCGGCCTGCTCCAGCTTGATGATGCAGGCGACCAGCGCCCGCTGGAAGCCTCGGGCGTCGGCGGGCAGGGACACACCTGCGCCGGTCGGCCAGAACTCGACGAAGGCGAAGCTGCCCTCCTCCCCCGCGCCCGGCCATTCGAAGGCGACGCCCAGCCCGATCTCCTTCGTCGTCCGCCGGTGGTCGGTGACAAGGATCTGCGCTTCCCAATGCATGCCGCCGGCACCCTTGTCGGCCCGCTGCTGGCTCCAGCTCCGCAGATAGTCGCGGAAGGTCTCCGACTGGCGGTCGAGCCGCACATAGCTCGACCGGTCGGTCACCGTCTGCGCCAGTCGGGTGGTGTAGCGGGCCTTGGCAAGGGCGCGCGTCACCTCGGCGCACAACTCCTCGATCAGCGCGAGGCTGCGCCGCACCGTATCGGACAGCGCGGTGGCAAGCGCAGGACCGGTCAGTGCCGCTGCGGCGTGGTCCTTGCGGTAGATGTCGAAAAGATCGTCCGGTTCACCCATCGCCGCCCCCTTGCCGCCGTCATCCGACGGCCTCCGCCCCCTCTTATCCTTCGGCAGGGCGGCAGCTTGCAACCGGTTCGAGGCATAAGCCGTCCAATCCGCTCAGATGGAGTTCACGGACAGCGTATAGCTTCCGAACGTCGAGTCTTTCGACAAAACCCGGAAATTGAACACCGCGGTTTCCGGGGCAGTGAAAATCATCTTGGCGTCCAATCCGGTTCCGCCATTGTCATCGGATGCCACCATGGTGAAGGTGAGGGTGCCGCCGGATGTGATCCCCGAACCAGGGGGGCCGATCGGTGTTCCACCCACTCGGGTCAGATAGCCACCCTCGACATACGGATCTGCAAGCGTCCCTCCCCCGCTGGACTTGCCCCGCGCTTCGACCAGATATTTCTGGCCAGCCTGCATTCCGATGCCTGAATAGCTTGCGCCATTCTGATCGAAGAACCCCACGGTCTGGAAGTGGATCTCTTCGACCGGTGTCGGCGGGCGGCTTGGAGTCACATCGGGCGGACGGCTTTCGGTCGACGGTGTCTCCACCGTCTTGACCGTGGTCGCCCGATTTTCCCGCCAGCCTGTCGTGACATAATGCTGTAAGGCGGCATTCGCATCGGCCTTGAACGCGGCTGAAAGATCCTTGTTGGCTGTCAGATAGGCCGAAGCTTCGAACGACGTCAGCGAACGGTTTTCATTCGCCCCGAAATTGATGTAGTGCTGTGCGGCGGTTTGTGTGGTGAAACCGGCAGCCAGAAGATCGCGATTCGATGCCAGATATTCGGCGGCATTGAAGCTGATGCTGCGGTTCTCTTTCCATCCGCTCGTGATGTAATGTCGGAGAGCCGCCGACATATCGGTTTTGAACGCGTTGCGCAGATCGGCATTGGATGCAAGGTAGGCGGCACTGTCGAAGGTCGTCGGCCGCCCTTCCTTCTGACCGAAGGCCAGATAATGCTGCTCTGCGTCGGAGAGCGAGAAGCCGGCCTTGAGAAGGTCAGAGTTTCCAGCCAGATAGCTGCCGGTATCGAAATTGGCTAAACCCATGACACACCCAAAGATTGGACAACACCTGGAAGTTGCTTGATGCGTTCAAAAAATACAAGGCTGGTGCATTAAATTTCAAATCGCTTTGTCAGGTTGCGGCATTGAGCCGCCATCGTATCATCATGGACGATGAGCACCGGGCGAAACGCCAAACGCCCCGGCTTTTTGGGCCGGGGCGTTTTGGATAGCGGGTGACGATGCAAGGATGAGCTTTGTGTTGAGCGTCTCTTGAGGCTGAGTGACCTGGCGGCGACCTACTCTCCCACGTCTTAAGACGCAGTACCATTGGCGCGGAGGCTTTTCACGGCCGAGTTCGGGATGGGATCGGGTGTTTGACACCTCGCCATGACCACCAGGTCACCCAGGCTCAAGACCGACGCTGTTTTTCCGAAGCTTGTAGCTTGTTCAGTGCAAGTGAGGGAGGAGTATCGAACTGCGGCGCGTGCTGTCAAGCTGCTGTTTTGTGAGCAGGCTTGCTGCTGCGCATGGCGCGGTTTGTGGGGTCGAGATCAAGCCGATCGAGCGATTAGTAAGGCTTAGCTTCAGACATTGCTGCCCGTCCACATGCCTCCTATCGACGTGATGGTCTGTCACGGCTCTCAAGGGAGCTCTGGTTTAGAGGTGGGTTTCCCGCTTAGATGCTTTCAGCGGTTATCCCGTCCATACTTAGCTACCCGGCCATGCCACTGGCGTGACAACCGGTGCACCAGAGGTATGTCCATCCCGGTCCTCTCGTACTAGGGACAGATCCTCGCAAAACTCCGACACCCACGGCAGATAGGGACCGAACTGTCTCACGACGTTCTAAACCCAGCTCACGTACCACTTTAATCGGCGAACAGCCGAACCCTTGGGACCTGCTCCAGCCCCAGGATGTGATGAGCCGACATCGAGGTGCCAAACGACTCCGTCGATATGGACTCTTGGGAGTCATCAGCCTGTTATCCCCGGCGTACCTTTTATCCGTTGAGCGATGGCCCGTCCACGTGGAGCCACCGGATCACTATGGCCGACTTTCGTCTCTGCTCGACTTGTCAGTCTTGCAGTCAGGCGGGCTTATGCCATTGCACTCGACGAGCGATTTCCGACCGCTCTGAGCCCACCATCGCGCGCCTCCGTTACACTTTGGGAGGCGACCGCCCCAGTCAAACTACCCGCCATGCAGGGTCCCGGACCCGGATAACGGGCCACGGTTAGATGCCAGAGACTTCAAGGGTGGTATTTCAAGGTTGGCTCCACACGAGCTGGCGCCCATGCTTCCAAGCCTCCCACCTATCCTACACATGAAGTCCCTAGCACCACTGCAAAGCTGTAGTAAAGGTGCACGGGGTCTTTCCGTCTGACCGCGGGAACTCCGCATCTTCACGGAGAGTTCAATTTCGCTGAGTTGGTGTTGGAGACAGCGGGGAAGTCGTTACGCCATTCGTGCAGGTCGGAACTTACCCGACAAGGAATTTCGCTACCTTAGGACCGTTATAGTTACGGCCGCCGTTTACCGGGGCTTCAATTCAAGGCTTGCACCTCTCCTCTTAACCTTCCGGCACCGGGCAGGCGTCAGACCCTATACGTCGCCTTGTGTGGCTTCGCAGAGCCCTGTGTTTTTAGTAAACAGTCGCTACCCCCTGGTCTGTGCCCCCCGCCTGGACTTGCGTCCAAACGGGGCCCTCTTCTTCCGAAGTTACGA